>JAKORH010000085.1 GCA_029777935.1 Pseudomonadota bacterium | reverse complement strand
GGTCTACATCGAGGCGGCCAACTACGACGAGCACCTCGAGTTGCTGCAGGGTTGCGACGTGGTCATCGAGGCGATCGCCGAGCGGATGGACTGGAAGCACGATCTGTACAGGAAGGTCGCGCCATACATCCGCGCCGACGCGATCTTCGCGTCGAACACGTCGGGCCTGCCGATTGCGAAGCTCGCCGAGGCGATGGGCGCGGATCTCAAAGCACGCTTCTGCGGCGTGCACTTCTTCAATCCGCCGCGTTACATGCACCTGGTCGAGCTGATCCCGACGCCGGCGACGAAGCCCGCGATCCTCGACGAGCTCGAGACTTTCCTCACCAGCACGCTCGGCAAGGGCGTGGTGCGCGCGAAGGACACGCCGAACTTCATCGCCAACCGGGTCGGCATCTTCGGCATGCTGGCGACGATCAAGGAAGCGGAGAAGTACGGTATTGGCTACGACGTGGTCGACGACCTGACCGGTTCCAAGCTCGGACGTGCCAAGAGCGCGACCTTCCGCACCGCCGACGTGGTTGGGCTCGACACGATGGCGCACGTGATCAAGACGATGCAGGACACGCTGCCGCCGTCGATCGATCCGTTCGCACCCAACTTCGCCACGCCGCCGGTGCTGAAGGCGCTGGTGGCCAAGGGCGCCCTCGGGCAGAAGTCGAAGGCCGGCTTCTACCGCAAGGATGGCAAGGTCATCAAGGTCCTCGATCCGAGGAAACAGGACTACGTCGAGTCGACCGGCAAGGCCGATGAACTGGTCGCGCGCATCCTGAAGAAGAAGGACGCCGCCGAGCGGCTGAAGCTGCTGCGCGAGACCGATCATCCGCAGGCGAAGTTCCTGTGGGCGATCTTCCGCGACGCGTTCCACTACATCGCCGTGCACCTGGAGTCGATCGCCGACACCGCGCGCGATGTCGACTTCGCGCTGCGCTGGGGATTCGGCTGGAGCACGGGCCCGTTCGAAACCTGGCAGGCGGCCGGCTGGAAGCAGATCGCCGAATGGGTGCAGTCCGACATCGACAAAGGCGAGGCGCTCGCGAAGACGCCGCTGCCGAAATGGGTCTTCGACGGGCCGGTCGCCAAGGCGGGCGGCGTGCACACGAAGAACGGCTCGTGGTCGTCAGCGCAGAAGAGGTTCGTCGGCCGCTCCGAGCTGCCGGTCTATGCGCGGCAGATCTTCCGGGCCCAGGTGCAGGGCGAGGGCGCGCGCACCGGCCATAACGCAGGCACCGCGCTGCACGAGGACGACTCGTGCCGGATTTGGAAGCTCGACGCGGGTCTGGCGAGCGAGGTGCTGATCTTTTCGATCAAGTCGAAGATGCACGCGATCGGCCCGGGCGTGCTCGCGGGGCTCACGAAGGCGGTCGAACTTGCCGAACAGTCCTACCGCGGGCTCGTGATCTGGTCGCCCGACGAGCCGTTTTCGGTCGGCGCGGACCTGAACGCGATGCTGCCGGTGTTCATGTCCGGCGGCGCCAAGGCGATCGGACCGGAGGTCGCGAAGTTCCAGGCCGCGATGATGCGCGTGAAGTACGCGCAGGTTCCGGTCGTTGCCGCGGTCAGCGGCATGGCGTTGGGCGGCGGCTGCGAACTCGCGCTGCACTCGGCCAGGCGCGTGGCGAACCTCGAGAGCTACATCGGACTCGTGGAAGTCGGCGTGGGACTGATCCCCGGCGGCGGCGGCCTGAAGGAAGGGGCGCTGCGCGCGGCGCAGGCCGCGCAGGCGGCGGGTATGACGGACGTGTTTCCGTTCATCCGCAACTGGTTCATGAACGCGGCGATGGCCAAGGTCGCAACCTCCGCGCACGAGGCGCGCGCGATGGGCTACCTGTTGCCGAGCGACCTCGTCGTCTTCAACGCCCATGAGCTGCTGTGGACCGCGATCGGCGAGGCGTTCGCGCTGCACGCCACCGGCTGGCGGCCGCCGCTGGCGCCGAAGGGTTTCCCGGTCGCCGGGCGAACGGGCGTGGCGACGATCAAGGGCCAGCTCGTCAACATGCGCGACGGCGGCTTCATCAGCCAGCACGACTTCCATATCGCGAGCCTGATCGCCGACGTCATGAGCGGCGGCGACGTCGAACCCGGTTCGCTGGTCGACGAGCAATGGCTGCTCGATCTCGAGCGCACGCACTTCGTCTCGCTCGTCAACCACCCGAAGTCGCAGGAACGGATGATGGGCATGATGCAATCCGGAAAGCCGGTCCGTAACTGACGTTACGGCCCGGCTTTCCGATTGCATCCCTCAGGTCAGGATGCAAGAGGGCTTGCCAGCCCCCTTGGATTCCCCGGCAACTGAAACCAATTCGGTAAGGCAGGAGCAAGCATGACTCGTCAATTGCAGGACGCTTACATCGTCGCCGCCACACGCACGCCGATCGGCAAGGCGCCGAAGGGCAGCTTCAGGAATTTCCGGCCGGACGACCTGCTGGTCGCGGCGATCAAGGGCGCGCTGGCGCAGGTGCCGTCGCTCGACCCTAAGGCGGTCGAGGACGCGATCATCGGCTGCGCGATGCCGGAAGCCGAGCAGGGGCTGAACGTCGCGCGCATCGCGGTGCTGCTCTCAGGGCTGCCGAACAGCGTCGGCGGCATGACGATCAACCGCTTCTGCTCGTCGGGGCTGAACGCGGTGGCCATCGCGGCGGACCGCATCCGCGTCGGCGAGGCCGACGTGATGATCGCCGGCGGCACCGAGTCGATGAGCATGGTGCCGATGACCGGCAACAAACCGTCGTTCAACACCCGCATCTTCGAGCGCGACGAGAACCTCGGCATCGCCTACGGCATGGGCCTGACCGCGGAGAAGGTGGCCGCGCAGTGGAAGGTCACGCGCGAGACGCAGGACGAGTTCGCGTACCAGTCGCACATGAAGGCGATCGCCGGGCAGAAGGCCGGCGAATTCAGGGACGAGATCACGCCGATCGACGTGGTCGAGAAATTTCCGAACCTCGCCAGGCGCAACGTCGACCTGAAGTCGCGCAAGGTCGATCTCGACGAGGGCCCGCGTGCCGACACGAACCTGGAGGCGTTGGCGAAGCTGAAGCCCGTGTTCGCCGCCAAGGGCAGCGTGACCGCGGGCAACAGCTCGCAGATTTCCGACGGCGCCGGCGCGCTGATCCTCGCCAGCGAAAGGGCCGTCAAGCAGTTCAACCTTACGCCGCTGGCGCGCTTCGTGTCATTCGCGATCCGCGGCGTGCCGCCGGAAATCATGGGCATCGGGCCGAAGGAGGCGATTCCGGTCGCTCTGCGGCTCGCGGGTCTGAAGGCCGGAGACATGGGCTGGATCGAACTGAACGAAGCGTTCGCCGCGCAGGCGCTCGCCGTGATCAACGACCTCGGGCTCGATCGCAGCAAGGTCAACCCGATCGGCGGCGCCATCGCGCTCGGGCACCCGCTCGGCGCCACCGGCGCGATTCGCTCGGCGACCCTGGTGCATGCGTTGCGCCGGAAGAATCTGAAGTACGGCATGGTGACGATGTGTGTCGGCACCGGCATGGGTGCGGCTGGGATTTTCGAGCGGGTCTGATCCGGCAGGAGACCTCCGCATGACGATCAAGACCGAAACCACAGAGGGAGTGGCCGCGATCGAGATCGCGCGCCCGGAGAAGAAGAACGCGATCACGGTGGCGATGTACTCGCAGCTCGAGCAGGCGATCGTCGACGCACAGAAGGATGCATCGGCCCGCGCCATCCTGATCCATGGACAGCCGGACATCTTCACCGCCGGCAACGACCTGGAAGACTTCCTGAAGAACCCGCCGCGCGAAGGCATGGATGCGCCGGTCTTCAGGTTCATGCGGGCGCTCGGCTACGCCGAAAAGCCCGTGGTCGCCGCGGTCAATGGCGCGGCGGTGGGTATCGGCACCACGATGCTGCTGCACTGCGACCTCGTGTACGCGGCCGACAACGCGATGTTCTCGATGCCGTTCGTGTCGCTCGGGCTGTGCGCCGAGTTCGCGTCTTCGCTGCTGGTGCCGCTCGCCGCGGGCTATCACAAGGCGGCGGAGAAGCTGCTGCTGGCCGACCCGATCAGCGCCGAGGAGGCGGTCGAGATGAAGATCGTCAACCGCATCCTGCCGCCCACCGAAGTGCTGGCCTACGCGCGCAAGCAGGCGGCGCGCTTCGCCACGCTGCCGCCGAACTCGGTGCGCGAGACCAAGCGGCTGATGCGCGCGGGCTGGAAGGCGCTGGTCGAGAAGACCATCGTCGACGAGGCCACGACCTTCGGCCGCATGCTGGGCAGCCCCGAGGCGAAGGAGGCGTTTACGGCGTTCTTCGAGCGGCGCAAGCCGGACTTCTCCAAACTCAGTTGACAGTCGGCGGTCGGCAGTCGGCAGTTGACTCTCGGACTGCCGCAACCATACTGCCGACTGCCGACTGCAATGCGCCTCCGTCCCGCCGTCACCCTCGACTCGCTGAACGCCCGCGGTGCCGGCAGGCTGCCCGGCCTCTTCGGCCTGCAGGTGCTGCACATCGACGAGCGCGAGCTGGTGATGCGGCTGCCGATCCGCGACGAGCTGCTGGCGCCGAACGGATTCCTGCACGCGGCCAGCGTGATCGCGGTGGCCGATACCGCATGCGGCTACGCGTGCGCCGCGCACCTGCCCGAGGGCGCGGAGAACTTCACCACCGTGGAGCTGAAGGCGAACTTCCTCGGCACCGCGACCGCGGGCGCGATCGACGCCGTGGCGCGGGCCGCGCATCTGGGCCGCACCACGCACGTGTGGGACGCGACCGTCACCGAGGTCGAGACCGGCAAGACGATCGCGCTGTTCCGCTGCACGCAGATGATCCTGTGGCCGAAGGCAGCGAAGCGGTAGGGCCGCATGATCCACGTCGCCGCGAAGGTCCTGCTCGGCCCGGTGATCTACGCGCAGGCTCAGCGAGTGCGCGCGGCGGCGATCGAGCTGCCCGAGCCGCCCGGCCCGCGCGACGGCCTCGAAGGCAGCGGACCCGTCGCGCTGCGGGTGATGGTCGCTGGCGACTCCAGCGCGGCGGGCGTCGGCGCCCGCACGCAGGACGAGGCGCTCGCGCTGCCGCTGGCCCGCGACCTTGCGCGACGGCTGCGCGGCTCGGTGCGCTGGCAGCTCGTCGCACGGACCGGGCTGACGTCCGAGGGCGTGCTGCACATGCTGATGCGTGGCCAAGTTCATGCCGCCGACGTTGCGGTGGTCGTGGTGGGCGTCAACGACATCACGCAGGAAGTGCCGCTGCAGCAGGCGCTGCGCAAGCGCGGCGAGATCGCCGCCTGGCTGCGCACGCATGCGCGCGTGAAGCACGTCGTGTTCCCGGCCGCGCCCGGCATGGACTTGTTTCCTGCATTGCCGCAGCCGCTCGCCTGGTTGGCCGGCAAGCTGGCACGCCGCAACAACGAGGCGCAGGCGCGCTGGGCGACGACACAGCCTGGCGTGTCGCACGTCGCGCTGGACGGCGTCACGCGTTCCGAACTGTTCGCCGCCGACGGTTTTCACCCGGCGCCGGCGCTCTACGCGCGCGTGCGCGAACGGCTGGTGGAACACATCGAAGCCCGTGTGCGCGCGAAGATCATCGACAAGGAGGGAGCATGAGCCTGAAAGGCAAGACGATTCTCATCAGCGGCGCTTCGCGCGGCATCGGGCTGGAGATCGCCAAACGGTGCGCGGCCGACGGCTGCAACGTCGCGATCGCCGCCAAGACGACCGAGCCGAATCCGAAGCTGCCGGGAACGATCTACACGGCGGCCAACGAGATCGAGGCCGCCGGCGGCCAGTGCCTTCCGCTGCAGGTCGACATCCGCGACGAGTTGCAGGTGGTCGACGCGGCGCGCAAGACCGCGGAGAAATTCGGCGGCATCGACATCGTGATCAACAACGCCAGCGCGATCAGCCTGACCGGCACCGAGGCCACGCCGATCAAGCGCTTCGACCTGATGTTCGGCGTCAACGTGCGTGGCACGTTCCTGGTCACGCAGGCGTGCCTGCCGTTCCTGAAGCATGCTGGCGAGCGCAGGCGCAACCCGCACGTGCTGACGCTGTCGCCGCCGTTGAACATGAATCCGCGCTGGTTCGCGCCGCACGTCGCCTACACGATGGCCAAGTACGGCATGAGCATGTGCGTGCTCGGCCATGCGGAGGAGTTCCGCGCCTACGGCATCGCGGTCAACGCACTGTGGCCGCGCACGGTGATCCAGACCGCCGCGCTGCAGATGATCCCGGGCGTTACGCCTGCGCATTGCCGCACGCCCGAGATCATGGCCGACGCAGCGCACGCGATCCTGAACCTCGATGCCGGGCAGAACACCGGCAACTTCTACATCGACGACGAGGTGCTGAAACGCGCCGGCGTGACCGACTTCGAAAGGTATTCGGTCGTGCCCGGTTCGAAGCAGTTGCTGCCCGATCTGTTCCTGTAGCGCGCACGGGTGATTGCGCGGGAACCGCGGGCGCCGCGAGTTGGTCGATGTGGATGTCCGAACCGGAGGCATCAGAATGAATGAACGCAAAGTCGCGGTCCTCGTCGGCAGCCTGCGCAAGGACTCGCTCAATCGCAAGGTGGCCAACGCGCTGCCCGAACTGGCACCGGTGAATCTCAAGCTCTCGATCGTCGAGATTGGCGCGTTGGCGCTGTACAACCCCGATCTCGAAACGGGAGTGCCGCCGGCGTGGAAGGAATTCCGCGACCGCATCCGTGCCGCCGAAGCGGTGCTGTTCGTCACGCCCGAATACAACCGATCGATGCCCGGCGGGCTGAAGAACGCGATTGACGTCGGCTCGCGCCCCTACGGCCAGAGCGTGTGGGACGGCAAGCCGGGGGCGGTGATCAGCGTGTCGCCGGGCGCGATCGGCGGCTTCGGCGCCAACCATCACCTGCGGCAGTCGCTGGTGTTCCTGAACGTGCCGGCGATGCAGCAGCCCGAGGCCTACATCGGCGGCGCCGACAAGCTGTTCGAGGGCGACAGGCTCGCGAACGCGGCGACGCGCGATTTCCTGACCAGGTACCTGCAGACCTTCGCCGACTGGATCGAGCGGCACGCACGGCGCTGACGGGGCCGGGGACGCCGGTCCCGAACAAACGGGAATCCGGACGGCGCGCAGCGCGGTCGCCCGCCCCCGATCGGAGTCGAGGGCAGGCTTTCGCCGGCATGATGACCTCATGTAGGCTTGACCATCCGCAGCAGCAAGAGTCCGCTGTCATGACGAACACCCGCAACCGGTTTCCGGCGCGCCGCAAGTTCCTGAAGCAGACCGCCGCGCTGTCGGCGCGCGCCGCGATTCCGGCGTCGGTCGTGATCGTGCACACGGCCGCCGCCGAGCGGCCGCCCGCGCCGGACGCCGGCGCGCCGCGCCGTGCCCGCAAGCCCGGAAGCGCGCGATGAGGGAGCCGCTGCATCGCCTGCCGGCGGCGAAGCTGGCGCAGATGATCGCCGACGGCGAGGCGACGAGCGAGATCGTCACGCGCTCGTTCATCGACGCGATCCACGCGCGCGAGCGGCAGGTGCAGGCGTTCGTGTGGTTCGATGCCGATCGCGCGCTCGCAATCGCGCGCGAGCTGGACCGCTTGCAGGCCAACGGGGCTCGGCGCGGTCCGTTGCACGGCGTACCGGTCGCGGTCAAGGACATCATCGACACCGCCGACATGCCGACCGGGTACGGCTCGCCGATCTACACGTCGCATCGCCCGCCGGCCGACGCCGCGGTGGTCGCGCTGCTCGCCAACGCGGGCGCATTCGTGCTCGGCAAGACCGTGACGGCCGAGCTGGCGACCTTCACGCCGGGGCCGACACGCAACCCGCACAACCTCGCGCATACGGCGGGCGGCTCGTCGAGCGGCAGCGCCGCCGCGATCGCCGCGCACTTCGCACCGCTGGCGCTCGGCACGCAGACTGCGGGTTCGGTGATCCGGCCGGCATCGTTCTGCGGCGTGGCGGGCTACAAACCGACCCCGCGCCTGATTCCGCGCGCCGGCGTCAAGCAGACATCGGACACGCTCGACGAAGTCGGCGTGCTCGCGCGGACGGTCGAGGATCTGGCGCTCGCTGCCTCGGTGCTCGCATTGAAGCCGGCGTGGCGCGAGACGGCGCCCGCGTTGCCGACCATCGCGTGGACCGCCACGCCGCAGGCGCAGCTCGCCAGCCCCGGACAGCGCGATGCGCTCGAGCAGGCGGCACAGAAGCTGCTGCACGCGGGCGCGCGCCGCACGGAGCTGACTTGGCCGCGCGTGTTCGATGGCCTGTTCGAGGCGCATCGCGTGGTGCAGATGTACGAGACCGCGCGCGCGCTCGGCCCGGAGTTCATCTACCGGCGCGACAAGCTGTCGCAGCGGCTGGTCGACATGATCGAGCAGGGCCGCGCCACCCGTGCCATCGACTACCTCGAAGCGCTGCAGCTCGGCCGCGCGTGCGCAGCGGCGATCGAGAGCCTGTTCGGCGCCGCCGACGTGTTGTTGACCTTCAGCGCACCGGGCGAGGCGCCGAAGGGGCTCGCCTCGACCGGCGACCCGCTGTTCAACCGCCCGTGGCAGCTGCTCGGCTGCCCGTCGCTCGCCATACCGTTCGGCATCGGCGAGGCGGGACTTCCGCTCGGCATCCAGGTCGTCGCGCGGCCTGGCGACGATGCCAGGCTGTTCGCCGCCGGCGCGTGGATCGAAGGACGACTGCGCGCGGTTGATTAGTTGCGATGAACGCCAGCACCATGCTGTCATTCCCGCTTGCGCGGGAATGACGTCGGATCAGATGCGCGCTTCATCAGGGAGCGATGACATGGCCGACCTGTTCGACAACCCGATGAGCCTGATGGGGTTCGAGTTCGTCGAATTCGCCGCTCCGGCACCCGGCATGCTGGAGCCCGTGTTCGAGCAGCTCGGCTTCACGAAGGTCGCGCTGCACCGCTCGAAGGACGTGGCGCTGTACCGCCAGGGCGAGATCAACTTCATCGTCAACAACGAGCCGAAAAGCCTCGCGTGGTACTTCGCCGCGGAACACGGGCCGTCGGCCTGCGCGATGGCGTTCCGGGTCAAGGACTCGCACGAGGCGTACCGGCGCGCGCTCGAACTGGGCGCGCAGCCGGTCGACGTGCCGACCGGCCCGATGGAACTGCGGCTGCCCGCGATCAAGGGCATCGGCGGCGCGCCGCTGTATCTGATCGACCGCTTCGAAGACGGCAAGTCGATCTACGACATCGACTTCGAGTGGCTCGACGGCGTCGACCGCACCCCGCGCGGGCACGGCCTGAAGGTCATCGATCACCTGACGCACAACGTGTACCGCGGGCGAATGAGCTACTGGGCCGGCTTCTACCAGCGCATCTTCAACTTCCGCGAACTGCGCTATTTCGACATCAAGGGTGAGTACACGGGGCTCACCTCGAAGGCGATGACCGCGCCCGACGGCAGGATCCGCATCCCGCTGAACGAGGAAGCCAGCAAGACCACCGGCCAGATCGAGGAATTCCTGCTGAAGTTCAACGGCGAGGGCATCCAGCACATCGCGCTGCTGACCGACGACATCTGCGGCACGGTCGACCGCCTGCGCGCCGCCGGCGTGCCGATGATGAGCGCGCCGCCGGCGACCTACTACGCGATGCTCGCCGATCGCCTGCCCGGCCACGGCGAAGACGCGGCCGAACTGCGCAAGCGCGGCATCCTGATCGACGGCACCACGCAGGGCGGCTCACCCAGGCTGCTGCTGCAGATCTTCTCGCAGACGCTGCTCGGCCCGGTGTTCTTCGAGTTCATCCAGCGCAAGGGCGACGATGGCTTCGGCGAGGGCAACTTCAAGGCGCTGTTCGAATCGATCGAACGCGACCAACTCGAGCGTGGTGTGATCCAACCCGCGTAGGAAGACGCGCGATCGCTGGATTACCCGCCCCACGCGCTCGGCAATTCGCGCTTGGGGCGGCCCGGCGCGCTCAGGCCGCCGGCATCGGCGGCAGCGCGCGTGGGCGGCGCTGCTCGTCGGTGGCCACGTACACGAGCGTCGCTTCCGTCACCTTGACCACGTCGGCTTCGAGCCGGTTGCGCTGCGCGAACACCTCGACCTCGACCGTGATCGACGTGCTGCCGGTCCTCAGGATGCTCGCATAGAACGAGCACAGGTCGCCGACGAATACCGGGTGCTTGAACGTGAAGCTGGTGACCGCCACCGTTGCCACGCGCCCGTTCGCGCGCCGCGAGGCGAGCACGCCGCCCGCGATGTCGACCTGCGACATGATCCAGCCGCCGAACACGTCGCCGTGGATGTTGGCGTCGGCCGGCACGGCCATCACGCGCAGCACGGGATCGCGGTCGGGCAGGGTCGCGCGCTCGGTCATTGGACTACCCTCCGCGCTGCGCGCTCGGGGATTCGCGCTTGGGGCGGCCCGGCGCGCTCATGTTGCCCCCTTGTATGTTTCCACGGAAGGGGATTTCATTTCCAAGGCCGATGGTGAGGCACAGTGGAGTTCGTGAATGGAGACGCATGCCGTGGCCTGGACGTGCCGGCTGCAGGCCTTCGCGAGTGCAGGCACAGCCCGTTGCCCCCTGGAGCTTCGAGCTCGTCGCGAAGCACTTGGGCGTGCCTGCACTGGCGT
>JAKORH010000011.1 GCA_029777935.1 Pseudomonadota bacterium | reverse complement strand
GGGACGCGCTGCTCGATCTGGAGAACCTGCCGCAGCGCGGGTTGGCGCGCAGCTTCTGGTGGGTCGTGCGCGGCCTGATGGATGCGCTCGCCGCCGAGCATCTGCCGGTCGACGTCGACCTCAAGCGCGTGCTGGCGCGGCTGAACCTGCAGCTGCGGCGCGTGATCGAAGGCAGCAGCGCGGTCGCCGAGCGGCTGATGATCGACGCGCTGTATTACGTCGGCCGCGCGGCGCCGGGCGAGCCGCGCGTGGCGGAAGTCAAGCGGCTGTACGGGCTCGATGCGCTGATTCCGCCCGATTTCGAGCGCGCCACGCTGACCTCGATCGATCCCGAGCAGCTGCGCACCCTGAAGGAAGCGCTGGCGCAGGCCAAGGCGTTGTGGAGCCCGCTCGCGAGTGGAATGTCGAACGACACGGCCAAGTTCGGGCACGAGGTCCAGATCGCGCGCAAGGCGGTACACCGCATCGGCGCGCCGGCGATCGACATCGTGCTGGAGACGGTCGGCTCGCTCGCTGCCGACGTCGGCCACCTTTCGCCGTCGGTGCGCGAGACGCTCGGCATCGAGATCGCCTCGGCGCTGCTGTTCATCGACCTCGGCGTCGAAGAGCTGCCGCACATGGAGCCGCAGTTCGAGAGCCGCGCGCGCCAGGTCGCCGAGCGGCTGATGGCCGCCCGCAACGACCAGCCGCTGCCGGACCTCGGACCATGGCTGACCGAACTGGCGCGCAAGGCACAGGACAAGCTGACGATGAGCACGGTCGTGGCCGAGACGCAGGCCACGCTGCGCGAAGTCGAGCAGCGGCTCGACCGTTTCTTCCGCCAGCCGGCCGAACGCGCCGAACTCGCCGCCACGCCGCCGATGCTGGACCAGATCGCCGGCGTGCTGTCGCTGCTCGGCCACGACGACCCGGTCGCGGCGATCCGCAACGCGCAGAACGCGATCGGGGGGTTCGCCCGGCCCGACTCGACGCCGGGCCAGCAGGAGTTCGTTCGCATCGCGAACAACCTCGGCGCGGTCGGCTTCTTCGTCGAGACGCTGGCGCAGGAAACGGACCGGCCGCGCGGCATGTTCCGCTGGGACGCGGACGCCGGCGTGTTCAGTGCCGACCTGGCGGTGGCGCCGATCGACGAAGCGGCGCTGCGCGAAGGCGACATGGGTCCGATCACGCGCATGGGGGGCGCGGCGGTCGAAAACGTCGAATCGTCCGCGCGCAGCCATGTCGAGCAGGCGTGCGCGCTGGCGCAGCGGCTGGCTTCCGGCGAGACCGCCGCGCTGCGCGAGTTCGACCAGATCCTGCCGCAGCTCACCAACGACGCCGACCTGCTCGACGACGACGCGCTGAAGCAGCGCGCCGCACGCGCGGCAGTGCTGGTCAAGCAATTGCACGAGGTCAGCAACGCCAGTTCGGTCGCCGAACTGCTGCAGATATTCGCGCCGCCGCCTGCGGCTGCGCCGGCGACCGCGACTGCGCCGCTGCCGGCAACCGACGCGGCTGCCGACGCCGAGCTGCTCGGCATCTTCGTCGAGGAAGCCAATGACGTGCTCGACACGATCGATGCACAACTCGACCGCCTTGCCGCGCACCCGTCCGACCACGCAACGCTCACTACGACGCGGCGCGCATTCCACACGCTCAAGGGCTCCAGCCGCATGGTCGGGCTGAAGACCTTCGGCGAAGGTGCGTGGGCGATCGAACAGTGCTTCAACCTGTGGCTGTCGCAGGAGCGACCGGCCACCGACGACCTGATCCGGCTCGCATCGGCCGCGCGCACTCTGATGCGTGGCTGGATCAGGCAGATCGCGACCGATCCGAAGGCTGTCATCGACAGCGACGCGCTGGTGCAGGCCGCCAACCGCGTGCGCGAAGGCGGGCCATTCGTCCTCGCCGGCTTCGAGGCGCAGCCCGCGCCAGCGCCGGCAGCTCCGGCCGCGCCGGTCGAAGCACCCAGGGAGCCCGCGGAACACGCCGAAGCATTCGCGGTTGACGTGCCGGAATTCGAATTCGAGATCCCGCCGCCCGCGGCTGCAGCGCCGAGCGCAGAGACGCCGCTCGCGGAGGAGCCGGAGCCGGTCGCGGCCAACGAGGTCAGGCGCATCGGCCCGGTGGCGGTCAGTCACGGCCTGTATTCGGTGTTCCTGAACGAATCGGACGAGTGCATCCGCACGCTGGCGCAGGATGCATCCGAATGGCGCCACGAGCCGCAGCGGCCGGCCGCGGCGGACGCCGCGCGGCGCGCACACTCGCTGGCGGGCATCAGCTCCACCGTCGGACTGGAACCGGTGCTGGCGATCGCCGATCCGCTCGACGATCTGCTGCACGAACTTTCCGGCGACGCCGGCGTGCACGTGACGCTGACGCCGTCGCAGTTCGACACGCTCGAGCGTGTGATCGAGCGCATGCGCGGCATGCTGCATCAGTTCGCCGCCGGCATCTATCCCGACGCCGCGCCGCTGGAAGCCGCCGCGGTGCAGGAACTGCTGAGCATCGTGCGCGCGCAGGCCGCGTTGCACCTGCCCGCCGAGGTCGACGAGGAAGCGCTCGCCGAAGGAGCCGCCGCGCCGGAAACCCCAACGCCACCTGCAGCGCAGACGCCGCCGCCCGAGGAAGCAGCGCCACCCGAGGAAGCAGCGCCGGTCGAAGAGAGTGCGCCGCTCGAAGAGGCTGCGCCGGTCGAAGAAGGAGCGCCGACGGCGGAAGCCGCCGCCGAAACCGCCGCCCTGATCGAGCAGATATCGACCGGCGCTCCGCGCGAAGAACCGCGCCCCGTCGCGCCGACCGTGCAGGACGAACTCGACCCCGATCTGCTGCCGGTGTTCCTGACCGAGGGCGCCGACCTGCTGCCGGCGATCGGAGCGCAGTTGCGCGCGCTCGCCGCGCGGCCGAACGATCACGACGTGGCGCGCGAGCTGATGCGCCAGTTGCACACGGCCAAGGGCAGCGCGCGCATGGCAGGAGCGATGCGGCTGGGCGAGCTGGTACACGACATGGAAGCGCGCATCGAGGCGTCGATGCATCTCGCCGACGTGCCGGCCGGACTGATCGACGATCTGCATGGCGCGTACGACCACGCGATGGGCCTGTTCGAGGCGCTGCAGTCCGGCGGCGCTACGCCGGCCGCCGCCGAAGCCGCCGCGCCGGCGCGCACGGTCGAAGCGCCTGCCGCTGCCGAGGAGATCACCGCCACCGTGGCCGCTCCCGCGACGGCGCCGGGCGCGAATTTCATCCGCGTGCGCGCCGACGTGCTCGACAAGCTGGTCGACCACGCCGGCGAAGTCGCGATCGCGCGCGCCAAGCTCGAGAACGAGGTCACCACGCTGCGCGGCGCGATCGTCGATCTGACCGAGAACATCCAGCGCCTGCGCTCGCAGCTGCGCGAGGTCGAAATCCAGGCCGACGCGCAGATCCAGGCGCGCTCGGACCAGTTGTCGCGCGAATCTGCCGCGTTCGATCCGCTCGAGTACGACCGCTACACGCGGTTGCAGGAACTGACGCGGATGCTGCGCGAGACGGTCGAGGATGTGGCGATGGTCCAGGGAAGCATGCTCAAGGGCGTGCAGCTCGCCGACTCGGACCTCACCGCGCAGGGCCGGCTGACGCGCGAACTGCAGCAGCAGCTGATGCGCGTTCGGCTGGTGACATTCGCCAGCATCTCGGAACGCCTGTACCGCGTCGCGCGCCAGGCCGCGAAGGAACTCGACAAGCGCGTGAACCTCGACATCCGCGGCGCCCACACCGAGATCGACCGCGGCGTGCTGGAAAAGATGAGCGCGCCGTTCGAGCACCTGGTGCGCAACGCGATCGCGCACGGGCTGGAGGCGCCGGCCGAGCGCCGCGCCGCCGGCAAACCCGAGACCGGCGAACTGAAGATCGACGTGCGGCAGGAAGCCAACGAGATCATCGTCGTGATCTCCGACGACGGCGTCGGGCTGAACCTCGAGCGCATCCGTGCGCGCGCGATCGAACAGGGACTGATCGCGCCCGAGCAGCCGGTCGGCGAACGCGAACTGATGGAAATGATCTTCGCGCCCGGCTTCTCGACCGCGACTGAGGTCACGGAGCTGGCCGGACGCGGCGTCGGCATGGACGTGGTGCGCTCGGAGCTCGCTTCGTTCGGCGGCCGCGCAGCGGTCAGCACCGAGCGCGGCCGCGGTACGCGCTTCACGCTGTACCTGCCGCTGACGCTGGCGGTGATGCAGGTGGTGCTGGCGAAGGTCGGGCTGCGCCGCTATGCGCTGCCCTCCGGCATGGTCGAGCAGGTGCTGCGCTTCCGGCCGGCCGAGTTGGCGCGCTCGATCGGCGACGGCATGATCGACGTACCCGGCATCGGCCCGATCGTGCTGCGGCCGCTGGCGCAGCTTCTCGGCGAGGAGATCACGCTCGCGCACGTCAAGCAGATCCCGGTGATCGTGCTGAAGTCCGGCGACGATCGGCTCGCGATCGCGGTCGACGACGTGTCGAACAACCAGGAAGTCGTGGTGAAGAATGTCGGCGCGAGCGTGTCACGGCTGGCCGGCGTGCTCGGCGCGACCATACTCGGCAACGGCGAGATCGTGCTGATCATCAACCCGGTGCAGTTGATCATGCGCGCGCCGGAGCCGCCGACACTCGCCGACGCGCACCTGCCGCTGCCGAGCGAGGAAGACGGCGCGGAAGGCGCGGCCGAAAGCATCGTCGCGGCGCCGGCCCAGGTCATGGTGGTCGACGATTCGTTGACGGTGCGCCGGGTGACGCAACGCCTGCTCGAGCGCCACGGCTACGAGGTCCTGCAGGCCAAGGACGGCGTGGACGCGTTGCGCCAGTTGCAAGACACTCGCCCTGACCTGATGCTGGTCGACATCGAGATGCCGCGGATGGACGGTTTCGACCTGACGCGCAACGTGCGCGGCAACGCGGCCACGCGCGACATCCCGATCATCATGATCACGTCCCGCACGGCCGAAAAGCACCGCCGCTTCGCGTTCGAGCTTGGCGTCAACGAATACCTGGGCAAACCGTACCAGGAAGACGAGTTGCTGGCGCTGATCCGCCGCTACCTGGCGGAAAGGAACCAGCGCGTGCCGGCGTAGCGCGTCCCAACTTCCGGCAATTGCCAGCGGGTGCAATCGCCGGTATGTTGGCGGTATCGATTTCGGCGCATCCTGACGCCGATTCCCCCTGCGCTCGGCGCAGGTCAACCAAGGGCCGGCGAAGCGCCGGCCCTTTGCATTTCCGCTACGTCGATCGCTGCGGCAGCAGCACGGTAGCCAGCGCGGCCAGGATCAGCGCGAGCGCCGTGTAGTCCTGCCAGTGCGGGCGCTCGCCCAGCATCGCCATGCTGGAAAACACGCCGAGCACCGGGATCATCATCACCGACAGGCCGCTCGCAGCCGGCGGCAGCAGGCGCGCGAGGTGAAACCACACGATGTGGCAGAACGCGATCGCCACCAGGATGTTGTACAGCATGGCGGCCCATTCGGCCGGCGCCGGCTGGCGCCACTGCGCCGTTTCGAACGCGATCGTCGTGACGGCTGCCACCGGGATCGCCGCTGCCAGCATCCAGAAACCGAGCGTCACTGTCGGCAGGCCGAGCGCGTGGCGCCGCATCAGCACAGTGCCCCAGCCCCAGTTCGCGGCAGAAATCAGCATCAGGACCGTGCCGAGGGGACGCCCGGCGAGGGCGGTGAATTCGGTCGCCAGCAACAGCAGCGTGCCGGTGAACGCGGCGGCGATGCCGAGCCAGTGACGCGGCAGCGGCCGGTCGCCGAAGAATGCCACGCTGACGACAACGGCCCACACGGGCATCGTGTAGCCGAGGATCGCGGCGCGACCCGAAGGCAGCAACCGCAGCGCCAGAACCGACAGGATCTGCCAGATGATCACGTTCGGCACCGCCAGCCACACCACTTCGAGCCGCTGCCCCGGCGGCACCGCCAGCGGGATGCCGCGCGCCCGGATCCACAGCCACAGCACCGCCACGCCGCCGGCAAGCACGATCAAGCGGAACAGCAGCGGCGGAAACGCGGTGACGCCGAATTTCATCACCGGCCAGTTCACGCCCCACGCGAGTGTGAGCAGCGCCAGCAGCACGAGATCGCGACGGGACAGCGCAGTCATATCGGTACGCAGCGGCGCTGCAGGTTACACGCCTCTAGAATCCGCCAGCCAGGGAGATTCGACTTGAAATTCACCGAGAGGCTCGCCGCGCGCTGGCGCGGCGCCGACACGCTGCTGTGCGTGGGACTCGATCCCGATCCGACGCGGCTGCCCGCGCACCTGCGTGAACGCGACGATGCGATCTTCGAGTTCTGCCGCGCGATCGCCGACGCGACCGCCGACCTCGTGTGCGCCTTCAAGCCGCAGATCGCGTACTTCGCCGCCACGCGCGCCGAGGACCAGCTCGAAAGCCTGATCGCGCACCTGCACGCGACGCATCCCGCCGTGCCGGTCATCCTCGACGCCAAGCGCGGCGACATCGGCGCCACCAGCGAGCAGTACGCGCGCGAGGCGTTCGAGCGCTACGGCGCCGACGCCGTCACGCTGCAGCCGTACCAGGGGCTCGATGCGATCGCACCCTATCTTGCGTACGCCGGTCGCGGCGCCTTCGTCCTGTGCCGCACCAGCAATCCCGGCGGCGACACGCTGCAGATGCTCGACGTCGGCGGCGAGAAGCTGTACGAGCGTGTCGCGCGCATCGCGGGCCGCGAATGGAACGCGAACGGGCAGCTCGGCCTCGTGGTCGGCGCCACCTATCCGATCGAACTGGCGCGAGTGCGCGCAATCGTCGGCGACATGCCGCTGCTGGTGCCGGGCATCGGCGCGCAGGGCGGCGACGTGCAGGCCGCGGTGCAGGCGGGGCAGACGCGCGCAGGTGCCGGCATGGTGATCAACTCCTCGCGCGCGATCCTGTATGCAGGCCACGGCGAGGATTTCGCCGCCGCCGCGCGCCAGGCAGCGCGGGCCGCGCGCGACGAGATCAACCGCTGGCGGAACGCCGCTTGAGCCGCGCGAGCGCGGCGGCGTCGGGGATCGCGATGCGGCGCCGCTCGACGCGGATCAGCCGGCGTTCGGCCAGATCGCGCAGCAGCCGCGACAGGTGCTCGGCCGTCAAGCCCAGATGCGAGGCGAGCGCCGCCTTGGTGGTCGGCAGTTCGACCGTCGCATTGCCTTCCCTGACTCCGGCGGCTCGCAGCAGGTAGTCGATCAGCCGCTCGCGTGCCGAGCCGCGCGCCTGCGCGTCGAGCTCGTGCACCAGCGATTCGATGCGCGCCGCCAGCCCCGCGATCATCCGATGCGCGAACGCAGGATTGCGCTCGAGTTCCGCGAACACCGCGTCGCGCGGGACGAACAGCAGCAGCACGTCGCTGTTGGCGCGCGCATCGACGATGTACGGCTTGGCGAGAAACATCAGCGGCTCGCCGAAGCTGCGTCCCGGTTCGACGAGCCCCGTCAGGCGCGGCCCGCGCGCCCCGGGCGCGATCAGCGCGATCTCGCCGAACACGACGACGAAGAAGCCGGCCGGCATGTCGCCCCGATGGAACACGAACTCGCCGCGCGCCAGCCGCAGCTTGCTTACGCGCGACGCGATGCGCGCGCGCGCTGCGGGATCGAGCTGCCGGAACAGCGCGACGTTGGCCAGCAGTTCGTGCGCGGCGACTTCGCGGCGGGCCATCGGCGGCCTTGGAAGCTGTAGGTTCTCAGGCCGGCGCGGCCGCGTGCGCTTCCCGCACTTCGATCAGTTGCGGGTCGTCGCGGTGCTCGATCAGAATCGCCCGCACCCACGCCTGCCAGCGGTCGCCGAACGCGCGCCGCGCGGCGTCGTCGGCATCCGGCGCGACGGCCGCGGCGAGCAGCGGTCTCACCTCCGGCGGCATCGGCACGCGCTCGGAGCGGAACTCGGTCTCGACCGCACGGCCCGTGTCGAGCCGCGTGAAGCGGATGCGGCCGCGCATCGGCGCGCCGAACCCGAGCAGGTCGCGCCGGGCGTGCCGGCCTGCGATGCCCTTGAAGCCGCCCGAACCCGCGGCGCCGGTGAGCAGCGTCGCGACCGAGGCGATCACGCCTTCGACGCCTTCGTCCTGCGCGCCGCGCAGCTCGACCTTGACGTTGCCGCGCTCGGGAAGCTCGTCCGGGTACAGCGCCGCCAGCGCGCGGGCGGTCATCAGCCAGGCGCTCGCCACCGTCGGGCACGAATGCCCGGCGAGCCTGACCGCGTCGGCGTAGCGGTACTCGATGCGGCCGTTCTCGGCCGCGCCGAGCAGTGCAGCCAGCGGATCGCGCACCGCGACCGCGGGCACGTCGTCGAAGAATGCGGGGAAACCCATCGTCGAACCTCCTTTACGCCACCATCCGTCCCTCGCCGGCCTGCTCGATCGTGCGTCCGTCGCGGATGTGGAAGATGCGCTTGAAAGTGGGAATGATCTTCTCGTCGTGCGTGACCACGATGATCGCGGCACGCGACTGCGCGGCCATGCGGTTCAGGATCCGCACGACCGCGAGCGCCCGATCGCTGTCGAGCGGCGCGGTCGGCTCGTCGGCGAGGATGATCGGCGGCGCGTTGGCCAGCGCACGCGCGATCGCGACGCGCTGCTGCTCGCCGCCCGACAACTCGCCGACGCGCGCGCCGGCGCGGTGCGCGACATCGAGGTCGACCAGCAGTTCGACCGCGCGGCTGCGCGCCTGCGCGTTCGGCCGCCCCGCCAGCATCGGCAGCAGCGCGACGTTGTCGGTCGCGTCGAGGAACGGGATCAGGTACGGCGCCTGGAAGATGAAGCCGATGCGGTCGCGCCGC
>JAKORH010000010.1 GCA_029777935.1 Pseudomonadota bacterium | reverse complement strand
CTCGCGGACCTGCGACTGTGCGTCGAGCATCACCTGGCGCGTGCGGTTGACCGCGGCCAGATAGGTGGAACGCACCTCCGCGCGCAGCGCATCGCCCGGATCGAACAATGGCAACGCAATCTCCGCCTCGAACCCGCGCTGGCGCGCGAGTCCGGTCTCGTCCTTGCTGACCGGACCCGCTTCGAGCCGATTGACGACGCTGCGCCCAGTTGTGAGTTCACCGAGCCTGGCGAGGTGCTGCAACGCGCGCTGCGCACCCATCACGTCCAGCCGCTGCTCCAGGGCGATCTTCATCGTGTCCGATTCCGGGCGCGGCGCGGCCGGCAGATCGGGCAACCGTTCGGGCAGCGTGAGCCTGCGCGCCTGCTCGCGGTTGAGGCCGAGCTGACGCACCAGACGCTCCCGCGCTGCGACGGCCGCGTGCTGCGCCCGCGCGAGCTGTGCGGCGGCGTCGGCGTAGAACGCCTGCTCGCGCGCGCGCTGCAGCTTGCTGAAGTTGCCGACGTTCTGCATGCGCCGCGCGAGCTCAGCGCTTGCCTCGGCGGCGGTCATCACGTCGCGCTGGTAGCGCAGTTCCTGCTCGGCGGCGACGGCCTCGACCCACGTCTTGCGCGCGTCGGCGGCGGCCTCGACCACGTCGCCGATCGCCTTGATCCGATCCTGCTCGAAGCGCAGGTCCGCCATCTGCCGGCGCAGCGGCCAAGTCAGCAGATCGAGCAGCTGAAACGAGAGCGCGCGCGTGATCTCCTTGTCATCGCCTCTCGCTAGCCGCTCGAAGCTGAAGGTCGGATTGATCAGCCGGCCGCTTTGCACGGCGGCGGCCATCGCGGCCGCGTTCTCGTGCATCAGCGCTTGCACGGCCGGACTGTGCGCGAGCGCGATCTTCACTGCGTCGTCGGCCGTCAGCGGTTTGGCCAGCAGCGCATCGACCGCGGCAGTGGCTTCACGCCGCTCGTCTTCGGTGCTGATCAGTCGCGGCTCGATGCCAGTGAGCTGTTTGGAAGCGGACCGGACTTCATTCACGCTGCGCTCGACGGTCGCGGTGGCGCAACCGCCGAGCATTATCGGCACGGCGATGCCGAGCAGGACGCGCTTCATTGCCGTACTCCGTGGTGTATGCCGCTTCCTCCGCTGGACGGAGGCTTGACTTGCTCCCGCGGACCGGCGGGGGCGGGCCGTCGGGCACCGGCGGTTGGTGTGCCGCGCAGATGCCCGGCGTGACCGCCGAGTGTTCTCATCTCGTCGTTGGCGCGCTTCCAGTCAACGGGCTCGTCTGTCCGCCAGTTGCGAAAGCCATCAAATGCAGATTGGTACCGCGGTTCCGTGCGGGCGCCCTGTGCGCGCGCCAACCCGGCAAATGCGCACACCAAGACTGCCAGCCAATGAATGACTTTCATGGTTGCTCCGATCGAGCCCGCGCGCACGACGCACGGCGGGGATATGGCCTACGCCCCGGCTGCTTGCGCAGCGAGGCGCTCTATCAGCGACCGGAGACAGCGAGCGGTATGGGCGACGGTACGTCGTGAACGACCGAGGAGAAACGCGGCGCCGGCGGCACGTTCAACGCGGCCGCAGCGCGTTGCGACTCCATGATCGGTACCGATACGGCGATCGACACCATGCCGAGGTGTGGACAGGCGTGATCGTGCACGGGAGTCGACGGCGCATCACCCTGCTGCAGCGAACAGTCGGCGTGATAGGCGTGCGCCGAGGTCGCAAACTGCTCGCCGTGCTGCGTCGCGTGCGTATGGCCAGGCATGCCCACCAGCGCGACCACCCCGGCTGCCATCGACTTCAGAGGCAGCAGCAGGATCAGCAGCAACAGGAATGCGCGGCGAAACATGATGGGGCCGGAGACTAACACCGGTGTGGACCGGTCGGAAGTCGACCGGGTTCCTTACCGTATACGTATCCCTGAAGAAAATGGACGTACGGCGCAGTCAGCGGAGATAAGCGCTTTCCTTGCGATGCGCAATGACCCACCGCGCAAGAACTCGCCTCGCAACGCCG
>JAKORH010000084.1 GCA_029777935.1 Pseudomonadota bacterium | reverse complement strand
AGGATGCCGTTTGCAGACCCGTCGGCGGCTCGAATGCGCTGCCGCGCGCATCGCGGCTGCGCGATACTTCGGACTGCACGAATTCATGGAGCCAGATGATGCCCAAGGGTCAGCAACGCAGCAACAAGGAAGCCAAGAAGCCGAAGAAGGATGCGGTGCCGAAGCCGGCCTCCGCCGGCAGCCTGGCGGCGCCGATCACGACCGTCATCCCCGAGCGCGGCAAGAAGAAGAAGTAGTAGTGCCGGGATCGGCGTGCGCACGCCGGATCGCGCCAAGGCGGCCGCGCGGATCATCACTTCGAGCGCGCCTCGGACGCCGTTGCCGGGGCCGTGACGCGCACCCGCGCACCCTGCACGGCCACAGTCTGGCCGGCCCTGATCTTGCAGGTCTTGCGCATTTCGCTGCGCCCATCGACCTCGACCCTCGCGGCGGCGATCATCGTCTTGGCCTGGCCGCCGCTTCCAGCGAGCCCGGTCGCCTTGAGCAGCGCGTCGAGCGTGATGTAGTCGCCCCTGAGTTCGAAGTCGATGAGCCGCATGCGGGAAGTCTCGCGAGGCTTCGCAAGCCGCAGACGATAGCGCAGGCGGCGAGGCGTCTCGATCGCGCGCCATCGCGTTCGTGATCGTCAGGCTACAATCGCCGCGCGAAACGACGCAAGTCACGCGCACTTCGAGGCATTTCTGGCTGTCCCGCCGCGGTTCTCGCG
This sequence comes from Pseudomonadota bacterium, assembly GCA_029777935.1. Next base: position 1,469 of record JAKORH010000084.1, on the reverse strand, counting down.
CCGGGTTGCGCTCGAGTCCCACCAGGTTCGCCGCCCGAGCATCGTTTTGCATGCGCACGCATTCGCTGCGCATAGTTCTACTGTTTAGATTGGAAAAGCTAGATGACTACCCAAACCGGCACCGTGAAGTGGTTCAACGAGAGCAAGGGCTACGGCTTCATTGCGCAAGACGCTGGCGGCGCCGACCTTTTCGCCCATTTCCGTGACATCGAAGGCACCGGCTTTCGTACGCTGACCGAGAACCAGCGCGTGCAGTTCGAAGTGAAGCAGGGCCAGAAGGGCCTGCAAGCTGCGAATATCAAGCCGCTCTGAGCCTCGGCCTTCGGTGACCAAGAAACCGCGGCTCGCCGCGGTTTTTTCTTGCGCGTCGTACGGCCCGGCCATTCCACGGCGGCGAATACACTGAAGCCGACCGCGACGCGACCGACCGACCCTCATGCCCCTGCCGACCGGCGCCAACCCCTCTGCCGCACCACCCGCCGGCACCCTCGAAGCCTGGGCCGCGGGCACGCGCGAATTCGTGCTGGTGACGGACGCGCAATGCACATTCGTGTGGTGCAACCCGCCATTCGAGCGCCTGCTGGCACGCGCCTCGGGCGCGCTTGCCGGACAGGCCCTGGCAAAGCTGCTGCCGCTCGCGGCGGAGAGTCGGCCGCGCTGGGAAGCTGCGTGCGAACACGTCGCGCGCGGCGAAGCGTTCGGCGAGATCGAGATCGCGATCGACGCGGCGTCGCCAGACAACGAACACCGCGACGGCCGCCGCTGGCTGCGCGCCGCTGCGCATCGGCTCGGCCCCGGCACGGAAGGCGCCGCACGCTGGCTGTTCGTGATGACCGACGTGAGCGATGTCCGGCGGCTCGAGCGCAAGACGATCGAGCTGCGGGAATGGCTTTCGCTCGGGCGATCGTTCGAACGCCTGGGGGCCTGGGAGCGCGAACTGCCAACCGGCGGCGGCCGCTGGGATCCGCAGGTCTTCCGCATCTACGGCTTCGATCCGGCCGCGGGCGTGCCGGCGCTCGATCTGGCGGTGAGCCGCATCCATCCCGAGGATCGCGCGGCTTTCCCTTTCGGCTCGCTGACCCCGCAAGCTGGCCACTACGATCGCCGCTACCGACTCGTGCATGCCGACGGCAGCATCCGCTGGGTGCATTCCAAATGGCATGTGATTGCCGACGACGAGGGCGGTGCCGGGCGCGCGATCGGCATCCTGCTCGACGATACGCAAGCGTACGAGCTCGCACAGGCGCTGGGGAGCGCCAGCGCGCAGCTCGAACTCGCGATCGAACTCGGCAATATCGCGATCTGGCGCCACGATCTGCAAACCGACTGGATCACGTATAACGCACGCGCACACCAGGTCTTCGGTTTGCCGCGAGACGGCGACGGCATCGCGCTCGCCGACTTCCGCGCGCGCATCCACCCGGAGGACGCCGCACGCGTGGCTGCCGTGGCGGTATCGGCGCTCGGCT
>JAKORH010000009.1 GCA_029777935.1 Pseudomonadota bacterium | reverse complement strand
AGAACGCGGTGATCGATCCGTTCGCGTCGTTGCCCGCGCGCTCGAACAGGCGCGGCAGTTCGGCGAACACCGACGGCGGATAGCCGCGCCGCACCGGCGGCTCGAGCGCCGACAGGCCGAGTTCGCGCAGCCCGCGGGCGAAACGGGTGACGGAATCGACCAGCAGCAGCACGCGCTTGCCCTCCCGGCGGAACCCTTCGGCAATGGCGGTGGCGGCATAGGCCGCACGAACCCGCTCGAGCGCCGGGCGGTCGGACGTGGAGACGACGACCACGGAGCGCGCCAGTCCGTCCTCGCCCAGACTGTCGTCGAGGAATTCGCGCACTTCGCGGCCGCGCTCGCCGACCAGCGCGATCACGTTCACATCGGCGCGCGCCTGGCGCGCCAGCATGCCCAGCAGAGTCGATTTTCCGCCGCCGGCCATCGCGAAGATGCCAACACGCTGGCCTTCGCCCACCGTCAGCGCGGCATCGATCGCGCGCACCCCGGTCGCCAGCGGGGCGTCGATGCTGCGCCGTTGCAGCGGCGAGGGCGCCTGTGCGTGCAGCGGCGCGGTGTCCGCCCCTTCCAGCGTTCGACCGTCGAGCGGGCGGCCGAAGGCGTCGATCACCCGGCCCAAAAGCGCCCGCCCGCACGGGACATGCGCCTCGTCTGCCAGCGCCTGCACGGCGGCGCCGACGGCCACGCCTTGCAGCGGACCGTAAGGCGCGAGGATGACCTCGGCACCGGCGAAGCCGATCACTTCAGCCAGCAGCGGCTCCGCGCCGTCAGCGTCGGTCGCGGGATCGAAGATTCGGCACTGCTGCCCGATCCGTGCGCGCAGGCCGGTTGCACGCATCACCGTGCCGGTGGCCTGCACCACGCGTCCATGCTCGACCACCGTGCGCGTGGTCTGCAGCGCGCGCAACAGGCGGTGCGTGTCGGTGCTGGCGGCGGCTGGAGTCATGGCACAACGACTCCCCAGGCATTCGCCACCCGGGCCAGTTGTACCTCGAGCGAGGCGTCCACCGTGCCGTGCTCGGTCTCTATGCGGCAGACCCCAGGGACGCATGCCGGATCCGCCTGCACCTCGAAGCGCGGCAACGGTGCCTCGCTCTGCGCGTCGCCAGTCGCTGCCAGCCGCGCGCGCACTGCGTCGCACTGGTCCGGGTGAACGTGGAGGGTCAGCGTCGGCGTCGGCACCAGATCGCGGGCGGCCGTTTCGGCCAGCGCGGCCAGCACGCCATCGGCGGGCATCTGTCCCAGCAGCTTGCGCACCACCTGCAGCGCGAGTGCCGCGATCTCGTCCCGCAGGCGCGCGCGCTCGCGGGCCGACGCCGCGGTCATCGCGACGATCGTTGCCGCGAGCTCGGCATGCGCCGCCTGCGCGCCTTCCTCGCGCCCTTTCGCGTGGCCGGTCGCGCGCGCCTCTTCACCGGCGGCCGCGATCCGCTGCGACTCCGCGTCGTACAGCTTCTGGAGCCGATCGCACAGGGCCTGTGCGTCGGCGACCAACGGCACCTCGGCCGCGCGCAGCACCACGCGCGTCGACCCGATGCCGACCTTGCGGTCGCGATGCCAGAGCAGGTAACTCATGGATGAACTCCGGGCGCTGCCTCCGGCCGCGGCGTCGAGCGGCCATGTGCCGCGAGCGCCTGCGCGCGCGCGACCAGCGAACGAGCCATCTCGACGGCTATAGGTGCCGCCGCGGTCGAGCCGAGCGCGGCGCCGACGGCGTGCTGCAGCGGACCCGCCGGCAACGACGCGAGCAGCACCGCGGTGCCCACGAGTTGCAGGTGGGCGGGAACCTGCTCGGCCAGGTCGATGCGCGGACGCGCAACGGAATCGTTCGGAAAGGAAAGCAGATCACGCTGCGCGAGCAGCGCCTGCAGAAACGACTCGCCCAGCGCCACGCGCGCTGCGCCGAGGCGCGCGCCGTCGATCCAGAGGCGAATCTCCGGCGCATACAGCAGGGCGCCGATCTGCCGCTGCAGGGTCGCGCGTTTGTCTTCCGTCATCGCGAGCCAGGCCGGCGCCGCGCTCAGCGTGTCCCAGTCCACGGTGCACACCGCGTCGGCGCCGCCGGCGAGCAGGCGCGCCGCGATCGCGGCACGGCGACGGCGGCGTTCGCGCGCTTCGTTCGGAACCATCGGGGCCATCGGGGCGATAGCGAGCGGGTTCGCTGCGTTCACTTGCGGCTCGCGGCGCGACGCAACGCGTCCTGCATTTCGCTCACGACCAGATCGCGGGCCTTTCCAGCCGCCGGGGCGGAAGCGGGTCTCTCGGCCGCGTCGGGTTCGGAAGTCCCGGTGCCGCGCCGGCGCCACCACAGCATGCCGCTGCCTCCGAGCGCCAGTACGCCCGCCAGCGTGCCGGCCAGCAAGGGCGCGCCGGACATCGCCCCGGCGGCCGGCTGAATCGCCCGGGGCTTGGCCTTTTCAGCCGGGATGCTCTCGGCCGGAAACAGCGCGACCGTGACGTTGTCGTACGCCAGTCCTTCGACGCTGTTGACGACCAAAGCCTTGATCTGCGTGATCTGACCGGACAGGTCCCGGTCGGGCCGGTACTTGATGAACACGGCGGCCGAAGCCGGCTGCGGATTGTCAGCCAGCGGATTCTTTTCGGGAATGTTCAGATGCACGCGCGCGGTGACGACACCGTCGATGTTGGTCAGCGTGTTGGAGATTTCCTGCGACATCGCGAACAGCAGGCGTGCCCGCTCTTCCAGCGGCGAGGAGACAAAGCCTTCCCGCTTGAAGACCTTGCCCATGCTGTCGTACGTCTCGCGCGGATAACCCTGCGCGCTGAGCGTGCGGATGGCCTGCGCGAAGTCGCCGCTGGCGGTCGAGATCGAAAACTGGCCTTCCTTGACGTCCTTTTCGGCATCGATGCCGGCGCCGCGCAGCACCGCCACCATCTCGTTGGCCTGGCGTTCGGACAACTGGGAATACAGCTCCTGCTGCCCACAGCCGCAAAGCAGCAGCGCCAGCGCGAGGTTCGCGACGCCCAGGCGTCGCAGGAGCGTATTCGGTTTCATGAGGGTCCTTGTGGGTCAGGATTGCTGGCGGAACAGCTGCTGCAGTCCGTCCGAGGTCTTGTTGGCGACGCTCGACAGGAGCTGGCAATGGAACATGAACTCCTGGCAGCGTGCGGTCAGCAGCACCATCTCTCCGGGCGTGATCTGCTTGCCTTCGGCCTGGACAGCCTGGCCTTCGGCAGAGATGCGCGCCGCTTCGGTGTTGATGTGCTCGAATGGCTTGAACAGTGCCTGTGCAGCCTGCGAAGGCACGCTGACGGGTCGCGCCTCCAGGCGGGCGCTGGCGCCCGACAGCGCCTGCTGGAAACCACCGAAGTCGGTCAGCGACACGCCGTAGCCGGCCTGGACCTGGCCGCCCGCCGCTGGAGCGACGGAAGATGCCTGGCCCAGCACCGAGGTGGCGGCGATTTCGATGCTCATGGCGTCTGGCCTCAGCGGACTCGGTTACTTCTGCGCGACCGCCTTCAAGGCTTCCGAGGACTCGGACAACGATGTGTGCGAGCTGTTGGCCATGAAGCTGATCTTCGCCGACTCGGCGCTCAGTTCCGTCATCGCGCTCGGCGTGTCGTTGTTGTCCTGGTTGAGCGCAGCCGACTTCTCCTGGATCACCTGCGCCTGCTTGTCCAGGGCCTCGCCCCATGCACGGGCCAGCGCTTCGAAGAAGTTGCCGCCGGTGCTGCCCTGCGGCGAAACCGTCGAGATCAGCTGCTGCAGCGCATAGACGTTGTTGGTGGTGGTCATCGTGGATCCTTTCGGGTTGCTGTGGGTTGCGGGGGAAAAATCAGAAGTTCAAGGATGTTTTCTGGCCGTCGCGTTCGAGCGTGACGCTGCGGGCCGCGATCTCGGTGATCCGGTACCCCGTGGGCAGCATCGCGCCGACGAAATACCGGGAACCATCCTCGGTGACGAGATAGGCCAGCTCGCCCGGCACCAGCGACGCGATGCGCTTGCCCGGATCGTCGGCGACCGGGGCCGCGGGCTTCGGCGACGGCGGCGCCGTGTTGTGCATGTCGAGCCGGGTGACACCGCGCACATCGCGCCGCACCACCTCCTCCGCGCGCGCCAAGCGACCGGCATCACGCTCGGCCGCCTCCACCGCGACGATGCCGGTCCCGAGAACCCGCGCCTGCACCGCCACCCCGTTGACACGAAAGGTTTCGGTCACATCGCGCGCCAATGCTTCATCGACCTGTACGTCGATCGCGGGCGCGACCTGGTGCTTGGCGAGCCAGGCATCCAGACGCTCGCGCTGGGCGATCGTCGCGATCCGTCCGTGCAGCACGACCTGCCCATCGGCGCGGGTCGCAACGGCAAGGCCGGAAAACTCGCTGGCATGCAACGCGGCCGCGAGCGGCGGCGGCGCGGACTGCGTGGACTTCAGCGGCGCCGCCGACAGATGCGCGGTCCACAACGCGGCCACGCAGATCAGCAACACCGTTGCGCCCATGCCGGCAAGCCACACTTCGGCGCGGCGATGCAGGGGCGCGCGCTTCCGTGGCGCCGTGACGGCCGTCGTCGGCGCCGTCGGGAGGCTGTCCGCAGACGCGCCGAGCGACCATTCCGTCGCGCCGGCACGACCGAACGCGATCACCGAGCCGCCAAGGCGCAACGGCGCATGCATCGCCCAAGGCGCCTGCGTGCCGGCGGTCAGCACCTTGTCGCCGAGGCGGACTTCGCCAGCGATGACTTCGAGCAGCGCATCGGTCAGGTCAGCCGTGACGCGCACACGGGCCGGCGTCACGCCTTCCTCGCGCAGCACGATGTCGGCGCCGTCGCCGTGACCGTCCGACTCGGCCGAGACGACGCAGCCGACGCCGCTGGCCAGAGCCGCGCGCGCACCGGCCTGCGGGCCTTCGAAGACGCGCAGCTCGAGCGCTTGCAGCAGATCGTGCGCGGGAACGGAGTGGTCCATGATCAGCGCTCCTTGGACGAGGTGGGCCTGGCCGGAATCATCGAGACCGAGCGCGTGGCGGCAACGGGCAGCGGCGCATCCAGGTCGAGCACGACCGACGCCCGCTGCACGGGAGCGTGGACGGCCGGCGCGGCCACCGGAAGCGCGGCCGGTACCGCGGCCGTCGCGACCTCGGTCGCCGCCGGCGACGCGGGCGCCTTGGACGGCACCGTCGCCGCGGCGGTGCGCTGGCTCGTACCGGTCACGTCGGGACGCGCGCCGGCCAGGCGCGGAGTGATCAGGAACATGCGCTCGACGCGCGACGAGTTGCTGGTGCGGTTCTTGAACAGGTTGCCGACGACCGGCACATCGCCCAGGCCGGGTACCTTGTCGACGCCCGAAGAGGTGCTCTCGCGCACCATGCCGCCGATCAGCAGGCTTTCGCCCTCGGTGATCAGCGCCTGCGTGTTGATCGTCGAGCGCTCGACCACCGGAATGTTGTCGACCTGGTTGCCGGTCAGGTTGCCATCCTCGACCTGCACCAGCAGCTTGATGCGCGTGTCGGCGCCGTCGCGGAACACGTGCGGCGTCACGCGCAGTGACGTGCCGGCGCTGACATTGAACAGATCCACCTGTTCGCGGCCCGCCACGCGCACGTAGAAGGTCGAGCTGTTGTCGAACACCGCCTCGACATCGGACAGCGTGACCACCTGCGGGCTCGAAACGATGCGCGCCGCGCCTTCGGCCTGCAGCGCCCGGATGCGGGACACGAACTGGCCGACCGAGCCGAGCACCGCGGAGGCGATGCCCCCGACGCCGGCCGTCGGAACGGAACCGTTGTAGCCGATCTCGCGGCCGGCGTTCCTCCAGTTCCAGTTGATGCCCAGTTCGCGCAGACGGTCCGTGTTGACGTCGATGATGGTGGCTTCGATCTCCAGCGACTGCGGCTCGACATCCAGCGCGGCAATCAGCTTTTCGTAGCGCGGCAGCCGTTCCGCCACATCGCGGACGATCACGGCATTCAGCCGCGGGTCCGCCTCGATCGTCACCTGGCGCGGGTCGTAGGCCATCGGCTGCGGGGCGGGCTCGGCCGGCTGTGCGGTGCTGTTCAGTGCCGCCACCAATGCGTCGACGCCGGTGCGGGAACGCGATGAATCGCCGGCCGGCTCCTTGCCGTTCACGGCGACGCCCTGCGATGCCAGGCCCTGGCCCTTGAGCTTGGGCTGCGTAGGCCGCAGCATGAGATCCTGGGCACCGCTGAACGACCGCGGCGCTCCGATCAGCGAGCGCAGGATGGACGCCACGCCCGGCAGAACGACCTGGCGGCCACCGATGACCATCGTCGTGTCCTGGGCCCAGGCGTAGCGCAGGTAGAACACGCGGAAATCGAGCATGCCCGGCGACGGCGGCGCCGCGGCCGCGTTCTGCGCGGCCTGTCCGGCGCGCACCAGGTCGTCCATCTGTTCGAGGAAGCGCGGCGTGCCGACCGCGACCAGGTTGCCGTTGCCGGTGTTGCGCAGCGTATTGCGGGCGTCGGTCAGGCCGAGGTCGAAGGCCTCGCGCAGCGCGCGCTCCGACATGGTGCGCGAGACCGCGTAGGTGTGCGAGCCGATCTGGCTGGCCGGCACCACGTGCAACACGGCGCCGTCGAAGTACGTGACGAGGTTGTACACGCGCGCCACGTCGCCGAGCACCCTTTCCGCCGGTCCCGAGAAGGTGCCGTTGACGGTGCCTGTCAGCTGCGGACTCAAAGCGGTGGGAACGTCGACGCCGGCGAGGAGGTTCTGCAGGAAGGCGGCGATCGGCTGCTCGCGCGCGGTGATCGACACCTTGCGCGCTGCGTTGGGCATCGGCGCAGCCTGGACCGCCGAGGCGGCGAACAGCACCGCGAGCGCGGCACGGCGGACAAGACGAGCGACCCGGCTCTTGAAGAACGTCGACATTTACGCAGCCTCCAGCATCGTCGCGCCCGGAACCTCGACGCGGTCAAGCACATTGAGTTGCAGCGTGGGCATCAATTCGTGATAGGACAGGACCGGCGTGTCGAAGCATTCCGGCTCGATCAGCTTGCGCAGGTGCCAGCGGATGTCGATCGCCGTGATCACCGCCGCGGGACGGTGCCGGTGGATCGACGCACCGATCGCGCCGCTGATGCGCCGCGCAGTCTCGGGGTCGAGCGCCAGTTGCGCGATACCGCCGCTGACGCGGACCGCCTGGCGCAGCAGTTCCTCCAGCGCCGGCGCCAGCATGACGGCGGCAAGCTGCCCTTGCGGTGCGACCTGGTGGCTGATCTGGCGCCGCAGGGCGATGCGCGCGAATTCGGTGAGCGCCTGCGTTTCCTTGTCGCGCTGGCTCGCCTCGGCCAGGGCTTCGAGAATGTCGCGCAGGTTGCGGATCGACACCGACTCGCCCACCAGGCGCCGCAGCACCTCGGCCACGCGCTGCAGCGGCACGGCGCGCAGCACTTCCTTGACGACATCGGGCATGTCGCCCGAAGCCCGGGTCAGCAGATTGGTCGTGTCCTGCAGGCCGAGGAACAGCGGCGTGTGACGACGCAGCGCCTGGCGGACCGGCTCGACCAGTTCGCTCGGCGAAGCATCGTGCGCCAGGACGCCCCTGGCGATCGGCACTTCGAACGCCAGCAGTTGCCACGCGCCGGCGTCGGACGCAACGTCGACCGGGCGGCCATGCAGATGGATGCGCGGCAGCGTCAGTCCGAGATTGAGCTGGAACTCGTCGAGCATGGCTTCCAGGCCGCGGGTCAGCACTTCCGACTCGTCGGCCGCGAGCACCGGCGCGGGGATCTGCAGCAGCAGCGGGACGGCGGGGCGTTGCTGGGGCGCTGCGGTCGCGGCGACCTCGCGCGGCGTGTCGAGCCGCTTGACGATGCCGCGCATGGCGGGGTGACGCACCTGGCGAATGCGCTCGCGCAGGGCCGGGGTCAGCAGCACCCCGCTGCCGCCCGCGACCAGCGCCAGCACCACGAAGACAGCGGCCGGGAAGCCGGGGACGGCCGCCATCAGCAGGCAGATGCCGCCGGCCACCAGCAGCACGCGCGGCTTGGCGGTGATCTGCTTGCGAATCGCGTCGCCCATGTGCTTGTCGTGCTCGTCGTCGGTCGTGCGGGTGACGATCAGGCCGGCCGACATCGCCGCCAGCAGCGCCGGAATCTGAGCGACCATGCCTTCGCCGATCGTCAGGATCGAGTACTTCGCCATCGCGGTGGCGATGTCGAAGCCCTGGATCATCACGCCGATCGCCAGCCCGCCGATCAGGTTGATGGCGATGATGACGATGCCGGCGATCGCGTCGCCCTTGACGAACTTCATCGCGCCGTCGAGGCTGCCGTGCAGCTTGCTTTCCAGTTCGAGCACGCGGCGGCGGCGCTTGGCCTCGTCCTTGTCGATCAGTCCGGAACGCAGGTCGGAGTCGATCGAAAGCTGCTTGCCCGGCATCGCGTCGAGCGAGAAGCGCGCGGCCACCTCGGCCACGCGCTCGGCGCCCTTGGCGATGACGATGAACTGCACCACCGTGATGATCAGGAACACCACCAGGCCGACGACCAGACTGCCGCCGGCGACCACCTTGCCGAAGGTGGCGATGATGTGGCCGGCGTCCGCGTGCAGCAGGATCATTCGCGTCGTCGCGATCGACAGCGACAGCCGGAACAGCGTGGTCATCAGCAGCACGCTCGGAAACGACGAGAACTCCAGCGGCGAGCCGATGTAGATCGCCAGCAGCAGCAGTGTCAGGCCGGAGGCGATGTTCACCGCGACCAGAAGGTCGATCAGCCACAGCGGCAGCGGCAGCACCATCAAGGCGATGATGGCGACCACGCCGCCCACCAGCAGCAGATCGCTGTAGCGTGCCAGGACGGTCTCGCGCGTCGTGGCGGCACTGCGGAAGTAGGCCGACATGCTCATTGCTTGTCTCCGCGTGCGATCAGCGTGCCGGACGCCGACACGGCAAAGGTGGAGGTCAGGCGCCGATAGACCGCGAGCACGTCGCGCACGTAGGCCTGCGTTTCGGGGTAGGGCGGGATGTGTCCGCCGTTGCGGTCCACTGCGCCTTCGCCGGCGTTGTAGGCCGCCAGCACGAGACGCAGATCGTCGCCGTAGCGCGATTGCAGCGTGCGCAGGTAGGCGGCGCTGGCGCGCAGATTGGTGTCGGCGTCGAACAGCGACTGCTCATCCCCGACGCCGAAACGGCGCGCCGTTGCCGGCATCATCTGCATGACGCCGCGCGCGCCGGCCCGCGAAACTGCGGTCGCGTTGTGCCGCGACTCGACGTGCGCGATCGCGTGCAGCAGCAACGGATCGATGCCGGAGGCGAGCGCCGCGGCCGTCACCGACGGGGTCAACGAAATGACCCGCGCGGCATCGCGGCTGAGCGGCGTGGCGGCGCCGTTCAGCATGATCAGCGGTGCGGGCGGAGCGTCCTCGGACTGCGGCTGCGTGGCCGACATGGTGACCGCCACGGATGCCGAGCCGTCGTACAGATCGAGCTGCGCGGCGCGGCGGACCTTGACCGGCTCGGCAAGCGCCTGACACTGCTGGGCGATCAGCCTGAACTTGTCGCTGGCCGCCGCCGCGGTCGACTCCGTGGAGTCGGATAGCGGGGCCGTGCAGACCTGGGCCTGCGCGACGGAGGACAGCGAGGCCAGTTGCAGAGCCGCGGAAAGAATCAGACCGCGGAGGCGGTTGCTGCGGCGTGGTTGTGATCTGCCGGCCATGCGGGGACTCCCAATCGGAGGAATGCCAATCGGTTGCCGGCCGGCGGGGGGCGGTTCAATGTTTCGGGCCGCACCGCGGTGCGGCAATTCAGGCGAACGCGCGGCGTCCGCAGATCGGACTGCCGCGCGATCGCCCCCGGAACCAGCCGCCCCGCTAGGCGAGGCGGCCGCGCCCTGTCGTTATCTCGATCGAAGCTCGAACGACTGCTGCGCCAGCGCGCCGCCGGTCGCCTCGGCAAAGGCGCCACGCACCTGGTCGAGGCTCGCGACCGGCAGCGGATTGAAGTCGCCCCTGCCGACGCTCGCCGGCAGCCGCGGCAGCACGTCGTCTTCGGTCGCGAGGCATGAGACCGTCTGCAATGCGCCGCGCGCGTTCACGACGATCTCGAAACGCATTTCCCCCGGCAGCCGCAAGCCCTGATCAGCCTGCACCCGCGAGTCTTGCTGGAAGCGATTGGGAAAGAAGCGGACGATCTTCCGGCTCTCGTCCTGCAGGTAGCAGTACACGTGCGCATCGCGGTTGGTCCGGATCATCAGCTGCACCGGCTCGCCGCGCGCGAACCGGTCAGCGCCGTCGATGGCCGTGACGCGCAAGGCTAGCGGGGGCCGAGTCGCGGCCGCCGGCTGGGTCGCCGCGACGGGCACGGTTGCGGGGGCGGCAGTGACCGCAGGTCGGTCAGGCGTCGAGCTTGTGGCCACGGGATTCGCCGTTGCGACGACGGCGTGCAGGCGCGCCTCCAGGCTGTGATGGTCCGCCCGCAGGTAGGCCTTGAAGAAGTCCAGCGACAGCTTGGGCTCGCGCGACAGACCGAGCACCTCGCGGTAGCGCGCAACGGCCTGCTTCAGATCCGGATTCACCGCGCCGTCGACCGGGCCGCCATAGACCCGGCGCAGGTGCAACTGTCCCTGGAAATACCGAATGATCTCCGCCGGCCGCGCCGCCATCGCGTCGTACCAGTCCTGGACCTCCGCGGCGACCGTCTCGTTGGCGTCGCTGACGCCGAGGCAGGTCCAGTACGGCACTTTCGCCAGCCGCCCGAAGAGTTCGATCGTCGCCGCGTCCACCGCCGAGCGCATCGCCTCGCCCCGGTTGCGCGCCGGAACGCGGTAGCCCACTCCGAAATTGCGGATCTCGACACCGCCGTCTCCCGACCGGACGATCGCGGCGCGCGCCGCAACGCCCGGGACGACGCTCATGTCATGCGTCGAGAGCAGGGTCAGATCGACGCCCAGTTCCACCGGCGATGCCTTGTCGAGCTGGGTCACGGATCCGCGCAAGGCATACGTTGGCACGATCGCCACCTGATCGCGGGTCTGAGTCTTCGACAGGTAGTTCGCGGTATCGGCCCAGTCCTTCCCGGAAGCAACCAGGCGGATGGCGCGGCTGCGCTGCGTCATGTCGGAAACCGCAGCGATCAACAGGTCCTTCGCGACCGAGCCGTCGCGCTGGGTCGGGTCGGCGAGCCCTTCGACCATGACCGACATGTCGCGCGCGCCGTAGTCGAGCAGCAAGGTGTCCATGCAGCGCAACGCGTTCGAGTAATCCGGCGTGGCCACCGGCGCGGCGGACTTCGCGTCGGGACGCCCGTCCGTCACCACGTTGCCGGGCTGCACCGACGCGCAACCGCACAGCGCCGCAAGCGTGATCGCCAGCCCCAGCGCGATTCCGGCCAGGGCCCGATTCGGAGACGGCGTCATGCAGGTCCTCCCTCAGCTTTGCGGCGCCGCGTGGCGCCGACGGCTCTACGTGGTCATGCGCGATCGAGGGTTCGATCGCGTGCAAGGTCCGGCTTGCCGGCCGGTCCACTCGCCTGCCCTTCAGTTGCGGCGGGTCGGCAATCGGTTCAAAGGCCGCGGGCGATGGGTGCGAGGACATCGGGGCCTTCATGACTGCGGGCGACCCTAGCTGGCGCACGTCCCGTCTATCGGATCCGGGGCGCATCGATTCCAATTCGAGTCAGCGATGCGCAATCAGCGAATGCATCGCCCGGATTTCCCAACCCTTCACTCAACGGAGTTCGATCATGTCGCTTCTTCCTTTTCCCATCACCGTCGGCAACAACGTCTACACGGGTCCAGGCAACGACAACGTCCACATCTCCAAGGCCCCGGGACTGCTCGGCGCCCTCGGCCTGTACGAGGTCAACATCAACGGCAATGTCCAGTTCATGACCAAGCAGCAACTCGAGAACACCAACTTCCACCTCGGGGCCGGCAACGACACGCTGGTGGTCGACAGCAACGTCACCGCCAGCATCCACGCCGACGGCGGCAGCGGCAACGACCTGCTGATCGGCGGCGGCGGCAATGACGTGCTCAGCGGCGGCGACGGCAACGACGTGATCGCCGGGCGCGGCGGCAACGATCGCATCGACGGCGGCCGCGGCAACGACTGGCTGTTCGGCGGCAACGGCAACGATGTCATCACCGGCGGGCGCGGCAACGACTACCTGAGCGGTGGCGACGGCAACGATGCGCTCTTCGGCGGGCGCGGCAATGACGTCATCGACGGCGGGCGCGGCAACGATTTGCTGGTCGGCGGCCCGGGCTTCGACTGGCTGAAAGGGGGGCCGGGCTTCGACATCGAGCTGCCATAGTCCGGCGACACGGACTGCCATGCGCCCAACCACGGCGGTCCCGGCTCCGGCCGGGCCGACGAGGTTGGGCATTGCGACTTTGCGGATGCTCGCAAGGAATCGTCGCTCCGGCCTGTGCCGAGGCGACGAGGTTTTCAGTTGGGCGTCGGGCGCGATCTGCGGCGACAGAACGCGGCAGTCGCGAGGAAACGGGAGTCGTCGGTGCTGGAGAAGACGCGGGGTCGCTCAGCGATCGGTCCAGAGGGCCTCGAAGCTGCCTTTGACGCCGGCCGGACCGCGGTTCAGTTCGGCGCACAGCCAGGCAGTGCGCACGTCGTCGCACGTGGTGTCGTCGGCATCGCCGGCGAGCCAGTCGGATTCGTCGACAGCCAGTTCGAGTCGGGTCGATTCCATCTTTGCCTCCGTTTGCCAGTTGCCGGCGCCTGCCGCCGCATCTGACACTGAGTTACGCTGCGGCGGCAAACGGTTCAAACAGTCGACTCGGCGATCTGCAACAACTGGTTCAGGAAGCGGCACTGCGGCTGGCGCAACTGACCGCGCGACGATGAGCACCGAGCCCTCCGAACGCACCGCGCACCCGATGCGCCTGACCGGGTTCGCGCAATTCATCGATACGCTCGCCAACCTCGGGCTGATCCGGTTCGGCCTTTCCGACCGCGAGCGGCTCGGCACTTTCGCGGCCGACGACGGGCAGCCGGTTCCGCTGCAGGTGAGCGGCCGCGGGCCCCCGGTCGTGCTGGTGCACGGCCTCGGTTGCTCGCACCGGCACTGGGCGCGCGTGGCGCGCCGGCTGGCGCCCCGCTACTGCGTGTTCGCGCCGGACGCGCGCGGCCATGGGCGCTGCACGCACGTCGAGTCGAACCGCATCACGCTGGCGCGGTTGGCGCGCGATCTGGCCAACCTGATCGACACCTTCCACCTCGAACGCGTGGTGCTCGTCGGCCACTCGATGGGCGCGCTGACGGTGATGCAGTATCTGCAGGATTTCGGCAGCGCGCGCGTGGCGGCGGCGGCGGTGGTCGATCAGTCGCCGCGCGTGGTCACGGACGGCGAGTGGCGGCTGGGGTTGTTCGGCGGCTGCAGCGCGCAGATGCTGTCGGCGCTGATCGAGGGTGCGCGCGCAAACCTCGCCGACACGGTGCTGCAGGAAATCGGATCCGCGGCGGCATGGTTGAAGCACTGGCTGGCGCCCGAGGCGACCGTCGGCCGCTGGATGCGCGCCTGGCTGGGACGTGTCGATGTCGGTCCGCTGCTCGATCTGGCGGAAACGCTGGCGGCGGCCGACTTTCGCGGACTGCTGTCCGGTCTGGAAGTACCGCTGCTGGTCGTGCTCGGTGGCCGCAGCCCGCACTATGGAGGTTTGCCGCTCGACGCCTACTACCGCGCCGCAGTGCGGCGGGTGCAGGTCGAGATCTATCCGCGCTCAGGGCATTCGCCGCACTATGCGGAGCCGGCGCGGTTCGCACGCGACCTGGAGCGATTCATCGCCTCGAAGATCTAGAACCGCACCGCGAACGACAGCCGCGCATTGACCTGGCCGTTGCCGAGCTTGCGCGTGGCACCGAGCGAGAAGTTCCACGGCCCGTTGCTGTACGAAAGTTTCAGCCGCGAGGCCACGCCCAGCATTGCGATCATGCCCTCCTCTTCTCCGGATAGCTCGCCGCCCGACAGCAACTGCGCGACCACGTGCGCATCCGAAGCCAATCGCAACTGCAACTGGTCACCGGAGGTGAGGAAGTCGCGCTGCTGGACCGCGAACTCGAGCCGGCTGCGGCGCGGTGCGGCGAGCCTCAGCATCGGCGCGCCGAAGTCGCCCTGGTCGAAGCCCGGCACCCATTCGCTGTCGCCGCGGTGCGGCACCAGCGTGACGAAGAAGTGCGGCGTCGACAGGTTGAGCGATTCGACGGCGTCGCGCGCGTGGGCCAACGCGGCAACCGCCGCACACGTGATGCCCAGCAGGATCCGGATCGAATTCGACATGTGCACTCTCCTGACGCTGCGTTTCCGCAGCGGCCGGTTTGGTTCAAGGAGAGCGCGCCGACGCCGTCAGGCGCCGCAGCTTCCGCGCGGATCGGTCCGGAAGCAGAAGTCCACCGTCAGGCTCGAGGACTCCCACGGCACCTGGTAGCGCTGCGTTTCCTCGGCCACCGAGATGCGGACTTTCTTGAACAGCTGCTCGATCGGCATTCCGGGTGTGGCCAGGTAGTCGAGCAGGTACTTGGTATAGATGCTGTGCTGGCCACCCGGGCCGTCGAGCGCGACGCCGCCCGGCGACGTGGAGAACGCCACCAGCGTGCCAAGCGGGGCCTCGACCTTGGCCAGGCCCGACGGCGTCGCGCCACGGAACTTCAGCCGGCGGCCGTCCGGGCCGACGATCACGCCGCCCGCGAACGGGTTCACGCGACAGGCGTCGAGAATCACGATGTTGATGCCCTGCTGGATCGCGCCGAGCCGGTCGATCAGCTCGTTGACGTCCGCGCTGCGCGTGGCCAGATCGTCCTCGCTCTGGATGTCGGCGTCGACCGGCAGCAGGTAGTTGCGTCCCTTCGCTTGCACGCCGTGGCCGGCATAGAAGAGCAGGCGCACCGCGGCCTGGCTCGCGCGCCGCGAAAAGTCGCGCAGCGCCTCGATCAGCTCGCGCAGCGTGGTGTTCTCGCGCTGGATCACGGTGAACCCGAGCAGTTTCAGCGAGGCGGCGACCGCGGTGGCATCGGCGGCGGGGTTCTTCAGCGCGCCGAACTTGTAGGCACCGTTGCCGATCACCAGCGCGATCTTTTCGCCGCGCATGTCGAGGCTGCCCTGCGCGAACACCGGCGGCAGCGCCGCCGCACCGCAGGCAGCGGCGATGAAGCGCAGCATGGCGCGGCGCTTGGGTTCGAATCCGATTGATGCGGCACGCGGATCCATGGCACGACTCCTTGGAATCGACAGGTTCCTACTCTCGCGGAGGCAACCCCGGCGCAAGCGCGATCGACTGCACGATCGCACTCGCCTTCAGCTTCTCGGCGTACTGTTGCTCCTTGCCGGTCGGCACGCGGATGTAGTAGTCGCCAAGCTGCCCCGGCCCGCCGGCGAGCGATCCCTGGACCGACACCAGAAGCAGGCGGATGTCCTCTTCCCTGGCCTGCGGCGCGAAACTGACCTTCAGCAGCGGGCCTTCGTCGACCTTGACCGCCCGCAGCGCGCGGATCTGCATTTCGCTCTCGTCGGCCTGCCGCATCATGTTGAAGATCACGCCGCCCTGCGCGACGATCAAGGCGAGCATTCCGAGCGCCGCCGCCGGGCGCAGGCTGAACGCCGCCACCGGCCCGCTGCCGAAGCCGCCGAGGAAGCCCATGACCCGTTCGGCCAGAGTCGGGCGGTCGCCGCGGATCAGCAGCATCGTCTTGGCCAGCCCGATGGTCGCCGGCACCTGCGGCGCGCTCTCGTGAATCTTGGTCTTCAGCGACTGGTGCCACTGCAGTTCCGCACGCGCGGCCGGGTGTTCGGCCAGGTAGCGATCGACCCAGGCGCGATCCTCGGCGCCGATCGAGCCGTTGACGTACCAGGGCAGTAGCTCGTTGAAACGCTTGTCCATCATCCTTCTCCACGCGGCGCAAGCCGCACATTCGCGCCTTCGCTTTCGAGCAGCAGTCGCAGGCAGTTCTTGATCTTCTGCCGCGCGTGAAACAGGCGCGTCTTGACAGTGTTTTCCGGGCAGCGCTGCACGGCGGCGACCTCGGCCAGCGAATAGCCCTCGTAGAACACGAGGTGCAGGCATTCACGGTGCTCGTCGGACAGCTTGTCCATGCAGTGGCGCACGCCGTCGGCGCGCTGCCTCTGGGCGAGCTGCGCGAAGCCTTCTTCGGCGTCGTCGGCTGCCTCGGTTTCGGCGATGTCCTCGAGGTCGGCATGGTCCTCGTCCGGGCGCTGGCCGCGGAACACCATCAGTGCCTTGTTGCGGGCGATGCCGATCAGCCAGGTGCTGAACTGCGAATCACCGCGAAACTGCAATGGATTGCGCCAAACCAGGTGCATCGTGTCCACCAGGACTTCCTCTGCCCTCACGTGGTCTTTCAGCATGTTCAGCGCATAGGCATAGACCTTGCGGCTGAACGCCTTGTACAGCTCTTCGAAGGCGGCCTGGTCCTGCTTGCCGATGCGCACCAGCAGCTGCTTCACCCGGTCGTTGTCCATTGTTGTCCGTCCGCTGTGGGCACGCCAAAAACGATAGCGTGAACTCACGCGGCCGGGGCGCCAAGGGGCGCGACCGGGGGCAGGCCACGGGTACGGGCCTCGCGCCGTCATTCGGCCCTGTGTTTCGGGCCGGCGCGAAAAGGTTCAAGGAAGTTGGGCGCCGGGTCAGGCGTCGGCGGCGACTTCCAGCACCAGCTTGCCGGTATTCTCGCCACGGAAGAGCTTCAGCAGCGCCTCGGGAAAGTGCTCGAGCCCCGCGGCGACGTCGGTGCGCGCCTTCAGTTGGCCCTGCGTCATCCAGCCGGCCATCTCGCGCGCCGCCTGCGAATAGCGGTCCGCGTAGTCGAATACGACCATGCCGCTCATCGAGGCACGATTGACCAGCAGCGACAGGTAGTTGGCCAAACCCTTGATCGGCGCGGTGGCGTTGTACTGCGAGATGGCGCCGCAGATCACCACGCGCGCCCCGCGCGCCAGCCGCGCCAGCGCCGCGTCGAGGATCTCGCCGCCGACGTTGTCGAAATACACGTCGATGCCGTCAGGGCAGTGCTGCTTGAGGGCGGCGCCGACGTTGTCGTGCTTGTAGTCGATCGCGGCGTCGAAACCCAGGTCGTCGACGATCCAGCGGCATTTGTCCGCGCCGCCGGCGATCCCGATCGCGCGGCAGCCCTTGATCTTCGCGATCTGCCCGACCACGCTACCGACCGCGCCGGCCGCCGCCGAAACGACCACGGTGTTGCCCGGCTGCGGCCTGCCGATGTCCAGCAGCCCGAAGTAGGCAGTCATGCCCGGCATGCCGAGCGCGCCCAGGTAGACCGGCAGCGGCGCGAGCTCAGGATCGACCTTGACCACACCCTTGCCGTCGGACAGTGCGTATTCCTGCACGCCGAAGCCGCCGGTCACGCAGTCGCCGACTTCAAAGTGCGGATGCTTCGACGCGATCACCCTGCCGGCAGCGCCGGCGCGCATCACGTCGCCGAGCGCCACCGGCGCGATGTACGAACGACCTTCGTTCATCCAGCCGCGCATCGCCGGATCGAGCGACACGTACTGTACCTTGACCAGGAACTGACCGGTGCCCGGATCGCGCACCGGTTCCTCGGTGAAGCTCCAGTCGCTGCGCTTGGGCAGGCCGACGGGGCGCGCAGCGAGCCGGAACTGATGGTTGATCGTCATGGCGGTTCGCGAAACGGGAGGTCGCACCAGTCTACGGCAGCACCCGCACGCGCATCGTTACGATCGCGCGCGCCCGTGATCGCTCCCGCTGCCGCGACGCCCCGCTCGCTGCGACTGCTGCGCGCCGTGCTGGCCGCGCTCGCACTCGCCGGCTGCACTGCCGCGCCCGCGCCGCGCGCGGCGGTGTCTTTCGCGCTGATCGGCGACCTGCCGTACGGTGCGCGTGAAGCCGAGGCGTTCGACACGATGCTGGACGCGATCAACAGCGATCCGTCCATCGCCTTCGTGCTGCACGCCGGCGACATCAAGGGCGCGGCCGAGCCGTGCAGCGACGAACTGATCCGCGCGCGCTACGAGCAGTTGCAGCGCGTCCGCACCGCGCTCGTCTACACGCCCGGCGACAACGAGTGGGCTGACTGCCACCGCCGATTCGCCGGGCGCTTCGATCCGCTCGAGCGGCTGGCCTTCCTGCGCCGGCTGTTCTTCCACGATCCCGCGTGCACGACGGGCCTGCGTCCGTTCAAGGTCGAACCGCAGAGCGTGCAGCCGGGCTTCGGCGAATTCGTCGAGAACGTTCTGTTCGTGCGCGAGCGCGTGGTGTTCGCCAGCCTGCACCTGGTCGGCAGCGACAACGACCTCGCGCCCTGGCGCGGCATCGACCCCGGCGATTCGCGCGAGCACCCGCGCGCCGATCGGCGGCGCGAGGTCGAGCGGCGCAACGCGGCTGCGCTGGCGTGGCTCGAGCATGCGTTCGAGCACGCGCGCGCCGCCGACGCGGCCGCCGTGATCCTGCTGATGCAGGCGAACCCGCGCTTCGACCTGCCGCCGGTGCATCCGCGGCGGGCACCGTTCGAGCCGCTGATCGAGCGGCTGCGCGTTTGCGCGCGCGCGTTCGGCCGACCGGTCCTGCTCGCGCACGGCGACCTGCACGAACTGATCATCGATCGGCCGCTGGCCGACGTTCCCAATCTCACGCGCGTGCAGACGTTCGGCAGCCCGCAGGTGCGCTGGGTCCGTGTCGATGTCGATCCTTCATCGGCGACGGTGTTACGCCTCGTACCGCGCTGAGCAAGCACGGGCTGGCCGGGCGCAGCGTCGTCCGGACGGATGAATGCGATCCGAGCAGCGGCGCGCTGCACCGGACGCATTACTCCATCCGTCGCTGCCATCTGCGCGCGGCTGCGGCTAGGCTAGCGCTGACTTATTCGAGTGCCTGCGCAGCGCCGACCCCGGGTCGAGCGCGCGTGCTCGCTTGCCGGAGTTTTCGTTGAAGACCGCCGAACCACAGCAGAACAGGAACGCCACCGCGGGGCTCGCGAACCTGAAGCTGCTGTTCATCGACAGCCATGTCGGCCGGCGGCTGGTCGCGATGTTCCTGCTCGCGGCGCTGTTCCCTGTGTCGGTGATGGGGCTCGCGCTGTTCGTGCGCGTCGGCGACGTGCTGCGGACCTCGCAGGATGCGGAGATCTCGCAGGCCGTGCAGGCCTATGGCGCGCTCGTCGTCGAGCGGCTGGCGCGCGTCGACGACGTCCTGAGAAGCGCCGAGTGGCGCGGCTCGGATCCGGCGCTCGACGTGACCGCGTCGATCCGTCGCGTCGGCCGTGAATTCCGCGGCGTGGCGGTTCTCGATCGCCACGCCGCGATCCTGACATCGCGCGGCGCGCTGCCGCCGGCGCCCGTCCTGCGTGAACTGGCGGCGACGACCGCCTCCAGCCGCGCGCGCGTCGCGGCGCTGCGCCTGAACGACAGCACGCTCGTGCTGGTGGCACGCCGGATCAGCGCCGCGGAGCGCGAGCAAGTGGTGATCGCCAGCGTCGATCCGGTATTCCTGTGGGGTGGGCCGACGCAGGTGGCGCTGTTCACCGACTTCTGCGTGACCGCCGACGACGGCAACCAGCTCTTCTGCACCGATCCGAATGCGACCTCGACGGCACCTCTGTTCGGCGTGCGCGCGGCCGACGAGGCACGCGACATGCGCTGGACCCGGGGCGACGAACCCATGGTCGCGTCGTCGCAGACGCTCGCGCTCGACACCCACTTCGACGGCCAGCACTGGACGATCACCGCAATCCGCTCGGAGCAGCTCGCGCAGCAGACCACGCGCTCGTTTCGCCTGTTCGGCATGCTGGCCGCCGCGCTGGCCACGCTGATCGCGCTGCTGCTGAGCCTGAAGCAGTTGCGCAGCATTCTGATTCCGCTCGACCGCCTGCTCACCGGCGCGCGCAACATCGCCGAGCGCAACTTCTCTGCGCGTGTCAAGGTCAGCGCCCGGGACGAGTTCGGCCGCGTGGCCGCGGCATTCAACGCGATGGCCGAGCGGCTCGGCGTGCACTTCCGTGCGCTGCACACGTTCTCGGAGATCGACAAGACGATCCTGACCTCGCCCGACACCGGCAAGATCGCCAAGCTGGCGATCGATACGCTGCAGGAGATCACGCATGCCTCTTACGTGAGCCTCGGCGTGTCCGAGCCCGGCAGCCCGTCGCAACTGCGCATCTACGTGTGCGAGGGGCCGGACAACGAGCTGGCGCCGGCGCGCGAGATCGCGTGGAACCCCGATCCGCGCGTGTTCGCCGACCGCGCCACCTGCGGCAAGTGGACCGAGGCGCCGCCGCTGCCGAACGGCTATCTGCAAGCCGTCAAGCCCGGCGACGGGATGAAGCTGTTCGTGCAGCCGATCGCGCGCAATCAGCGCATCTGGGGCCTGATCGTCCTCGGCCAGCGCAATCCGGACGAACTGGCGAACCATCGCCGCACGCTGATCCGCGACATCGCCGACCGCCTGGCAGTGGCGCTGGCGACCGCGGAGCGCGACCGGCGGCTGCACGTGCTGGCGCACCTCGACGGGTTGACCGGGCTGCCGAACCGGCAGCGGCTGCTGACGATCCTCGAGCAGGAACTCGCCGCTGCCGGCGAGAAGAAGGAGCGCGTCGGCGTGCTGTTCATCGACCTGGACCGCTTCAAGGAAACCAATGACACGCTCGGGCACGCGGCCGGCGACACGCTGCTGAAGCGCACGTCCGAGCGTATCCGCGAGAACGTGCGCGATGCGGACCAGGTCGGCCGCCACGGCGGCGACGAGTTCGTGGTCGTGCTGCGCGACGTGGACACGCCGGCCGACGCGGGCACGGTCGCCCGCAAGCTGGTCAAGGCACTCGGCAGGCCGTTCGAGGTCGAGGGCCACAACGTGTACGCCGGTGCCAGCGTCGGCATCTCGATCTTCCCCGACGACGGCCGCGAGGCGTCGGACCTGCTGAAGAAGGCCGACACCGCGATGTACCAGGCCAAGGAAGAGGGCCGCGGACGCTTCGCGTTCTTCAAGCAGAGCATGAACGTCGAGATGAACCGCCGCGTCACGCTCGACCGTGAGTTGCGGCAGGCGCTCGAACGCAACGAGTTCACGCTGTTCTATCAACCGCAGATCGACCTGCGCACGGGACGCGTGTGCAGCGCGGAGGCGCTGCTGCGCTGGAGGCATCCGAGGCGGGGCCTGCTGACGCCGAGCCACTTCATCGAACTGGCGGAGGAAACCGGGCTGATCGAGAAGCTCGGCGTGTGGGCGATGCGCGAAGCGTGCCAGCAGCACGGCCGCTGGCGCGCCGAGGGCGTGAACATCCCGCGCGTGGCGGTCAACGTGTCGAGCCGGCAACTGAAGCTGCCGGAGTTCGTGCCAACCGTCGACTACACGATGGTCGCCACCGGGATGGCGCCCAACAGCCTCGAAGTCGAAGTCACGGAATCGCTGATCCTGGACGGCGGCGAGACCGCGATCTCGGCGCTGCGCGCGCTCGAGCGCGCCGGCGCGCGGGTGGCGATCGACGACTTCGGCACCGGCTACTCGTCGTTCACCTACCTGAAGACACTGCCGGCGTCGATCCTGAAGCTGGACAAGTCGTTCGTCGCCGACATCGCCACCGACAAGGATGCCGCGACGATCGCGGCGGCGATCATCAACATGGCGCACACGCTGCGCAAGGAAGTGGTCGCCGAAGGCGTCGAAACGGCCGAGCAGCTCGCCTTCCTGCGCGCCGCCGGTTGCGAGAAGGTACAGGGCTATCTGCTCAGCCCGCCGCTGCCGGCCGACAAGCTCGCGGTGCTGGCGCGCTGCGCGGAACGCGGCGGCGCGGCGGCGGTGATCGAGGAAACGCGCCGACGCATGAGCGGCACTGCCACGACCACGGCCGCGCCGGCGGCGGACGAAGCGGACGGCGCGACGACGCTTACGTTCGAACCGACGCTGCCGCTGAACGCCGCGTAGAGGAAGGGGACGGACATCATGAGCGAATTCAGCGTTGCATTTCACGGCGTCACCAAGTCGTCGGAGACGGCCGCGCGTTCGATGCTGCGCCTGCTGCTGCCGATGCTCGGCAACCGCTGGCGCATCGGCGAGGCCGACGGCGCCGACGTGATCATCCTGGAATCCGGGGCGCTGGAGGAACTGAACCGCGCCGGCACCGCGCGCGGCGACGCGCTTTACATCGTGTTTGACGATTCGGGACCGCCTCCCGCCAACGCCTTCTGCGTGATTCATCGGCCGCTGACCAGCGCGCGCATGATCGAAGTGCTGCACAAGGCGCAGGCGGAGCTGGAGCAGCGCCGCGGCGGCATGAGCCCCACCACGACGCTGCCCGCGGGCCTCGGCGACGACGCCGGCGCGAACGAACGCGGCATCCGCACGTCGATCCGCACCGCGGTGCGCTGGGTGCTGCAGGACGCGATGAGCGCCGTCACGGTGCTGAACGTGCGCGAGACCAAGATCTTCTCGGCGCTGCCGAAACGCGGCTTCACCTCGCGGCTGACGCTGACCGAAATCGCCGAACTGATGCGGCGGAACGAGCCGGTACGCCTGCTGAACCTGACGGAGGAGGAGCAGCAGGCGCTCGCCGACCGCAAGCGCAACTTCGAGCCGCTGCTGAAGCTTGAATGGATCTACTGGATCACCGGCACCGGCGGCGAGCTGCGGCCCGAGCTGCACGTGAGCAAGCCGTACCGGCTGCGGCAGTGGCCGGATTTCAGCCGCCTGCCGCACTACCGCGCCGACGTGCGCATGGCCTCCCTGCTGAAGGCCGAGGCGCTCACGGTCGGGCAGATCGCGGAACGCGCCGGCGTGCGCCTCGAAACGGCATGCAACTTCGTCAACGGTTGCGCGGCGCTCGGACTGCTCGGCAGTGCGCGCCCGCGCAGCGAGCCGGCCGAGTCCAGTCACGCGGCGGCACCTGCGCCGCAGCCGGAGCGCGCGCCGTCGACCGGGCTGCTGGGGTCGCTGCGCAATGCGTTCGGGCTGGCACGCCGCTGACGAGCGTGTACGGCTGCACCGATCGCTCGGGCGTCAGGCGCCCCCGGCACCCGGAATGAGCGAGCCCGTCACTGCACGACCCATCGCGCCGGCGCGCGAGGAACGCGTGTCCGAACTGAAAGTGCTGTTCGTGCACAGCCGCGTCGGGCGCAGGCTGATGTCCCTGTTCCTGCTCGCCGCCCTGGTGCCGGTCAGCGCGCTCAGCCTTGCGCTGCTGCTGCGCATGGGCGATTCACTCAGCGTACTGGCGGTCGCAGGTCTAAGCGTGCTGCTGGCGCTGGCGCTGGCGCTGACGCAGATGCGGCGCATCCTGGTACCGCTGGAACGCCTGCTGCTCGGCGCGCAAAGCGTGGCGGACAACGACTTTTCGGTCCGCATCCATGTCTCGGCACAGGACGAGTTCGGCCGCGTCGCGCAGGGCTTCAACGCGATGGCCGAGCGGCTCGGTCTGCAGTTCCGCACCATGCAGGCCTTCGCCCAGATCGACCGCGCGATTCTGCTGTCGCCCGACATCGGCGAGATCTGCATGCTCGCGTTGCAGGCACTGAAGGAGATTACCGGCGTGCGTCTGCTGAGCCTGGGAATCGCCGAACCCGGCAGCCCCGGCCAACTGCGCATCTACAAGTTCGCGCCCGATGGCGACGAGCTGGCGCCGGGCAAGACGATCGCCTGGAACCCCGACCCGAAGCTCTTCAGCGGACCCGCCGCGGTATGGGACTGGCAGGCGCACCCGCTGCTGCCCAACGGCTATCTGCCTGCGCTGCGGCCGGCGGCCGCGCCGCTGTTTCTGGTGCAGCCGATCGTGCGCAACCGGCGCGTGTGGGGCCTGATCGTGCTGGGTGCCGACCAGCCGATCGCACTCTCGCCGCAGCGGTGCACGCTGATGCGCGACATCGCCGACCGGCTCGCCGTGGCGCTCGCCACCGTCGAGCGCGACCGGCGCCTGCACGTGATGGCGCATCTGGACGGGCTGACGGGACTGCCGAACCGCCAGCACCTGCAGACGATCCTGGAGCAGGAACTGGCGCAGGCGAAGGCCGCGGCCACGCGCGCAGCCGTGCTGTTCATCGACCTGGACCGCTTCAAGCAGACCAACGACACGCTCGGCCACTCGGCCGGCGACACGCTGCTGAAGCGCGCCTCGGAACGCATCCGCGCCGGCGTGCGCGAAACCGACCAGGTCGGCCGCCACGGCGGCGACGAATTCACCGTGATCCTGAACGACATCGAGTCGCCCAACGATGCAGCGCACGTCGCGCGCAAGCTGATCAAGACGATGGGCAAGCCTTTCGAGGTCGAGGGCCACAGCGTGTATGTCGGCGCCAGCGTAGGCATTGCGATCTATCCTGACGACGGCGAATCCGGCGCCGAGCTGGTCAAGAAGGCCGACACCGCGATGTACCGCGCGAAGGAGACGGGTCGCGGGCGTTTCGCGTTCTTCGAGAAGACGATGAACGTGGAGATGAACCGCCGCGTGACGCTCGACCGCGAGCTGCGCCAGGGGATCGAGGCCGACCAGTTCGAACTGCATTACCAGCCGCAGTTCGAACTGGCCACCGGCCGCATCTGCGGCGCCGAAGCGCTGCTGCGCTGGCGCCATCCGACACGCGGGCTGCTGTCGCCGAGCGCGTTCATCGAACTGGCCGAAGAAACCGGGTTGATCGAGAAGCTCGGCATCTGGGTGCTGCGCGAGGCATGTCTGCAGCACGGCCGCTGGCGCGCCGAGGGCGTGAACATCCCGCGCGTGGCAGTCAACGTGTCGAACCGGCAGCTGCGGCAGGCCGATTTCGTGCCGAGCGTCTACTATGCGATGGCGGCCACGCACATGGCGCCGGACAGCCTGGAGATCGAGGTCACCGAGTCGCTGATTCTCGACGGCGGCGAAGCCGCGATCGCTTCGCTGCGCGCGCTGGAAAACGCCGCGGCGCGGGTGGCGATCGACGACTTCGGTACCGGCTACTCGTCGTTCACGTACCTGAAGACGCTGCCGGCGTCGATCCTGAAGCTCGACAAGTCGTTCATGCACAACGTGACGACCGATACCGACGCAGCGACCATCGCCGCGGCGATCATCAACCTGGCGCACACGCTGCGCAAGGAAGTCGTCGCCGAGGGCGTGGAAACCGTCGAGCAGCTGGCGTTCCTGCGCCAGGCCGGCTGCGAGAAGGTGCAGGGGCACCATCTGAGCCCGCCGCTGCCTGCCGCCAAGCTCAGCGAACTGGCACGCATCGCGGAGCGCGACGGCTTCGAGGCCGTGATCGAGACGACGCGCGCGCGGATGGATCGCATCGCCGCGCGCGCCGCGCAGAAGAAGTCGCAGCAGTTCGAGGCGGCGTAGCGCGGTTACTCGACCGTGACCGACTTCGCAAGATTGCGCGGCTTGTGTCTCCGGCCGGCGGCTACGCCGCCTTAACCTGCCTGCGGCATGTTAGCCTGTAACGCAAGCCGCGCGCGAAATCGGTCACTCGACCGTGACCGACTTCGCAAGATTGCGCGGCTTGTCGACGTCGGTCCCGCGCGCCACTGCGGTGTGATATGCGAGCAGCTGCAGCGGCACCACGTGCAGGATCGGCGACAGGTCGCCGTAGTGCTCGGGCAGCCGGATCACCTGCAGGCCGTCGCTCGAATCGATGTGCGTATCGGCGTCGGCGAACACGAAGAGCTGCCCGCCGCGCGCGCGCACTTCCTGCATGTTGCTCTTCAGTTTCTCCAGCAGCGCGTCGTTCGGGGCCACCGTCACCACCGGCATCGCGTCGGTCACGAGCGCGAGCGGCCCGTGCTTCAACTCGCCGGCCGGATACGCCTCGGCGTGGATGTAGCTGATCTCCTTCAGCTTCAGCGCGCCTTCGAGCGCGATCGGGTAGTGCAGGCCGCGGCCGAGGAAGAGGGCATTCTCCTTGCGCGCGAAGGTCTCGGCGACCGCGATGATGTGCGGCTCCTGCGCCAGCACGCTCTGCACCGCCGCCGGCAGGTGGCGCAGCCGCTTCAGTGCCGCATGCTCGCGTTCGGGCGCGAGCCGCCCCTGCGCCTTGGCGATCGCGTTGGCGAGCAGGTACAGCGCCACGAGCTGGGTCGTGAACGCCTTGGTTGACGCCACCCCGATCTCCACGCCGGCGCGGGTCAGGAACTGCAATGCCGTCTCGCGCACCATCGCGCTGGTGGCGACGTTGCACACCGCGAGCGTGCGGTGCATGCCGAGCGACTTCGCGTGCTTCAGCGCGGCCAGCGTATCGGCGGTTTCGCCCGACTGCGAGATCACGACCACCAGCGTGTCCGGATCGGGCACCGACGCGCGGTAGCGGTATTCGCTGGCGATCTCGACCGTCGCCGGCACCTGCGCGACCGCCTCGAGCCAGTAGCGCGCCACGCAGCCGGCGTAGTAGCTGGTGCCGCAGGCAAGGATCAGCACGCCGTCGACGCGCGAAAGGATTTCCGCCGCGCCATCGCCGAACAGTTCCGCGCCGATCGCCTCGACGTCCCCGAGCGTGTCGGCGATCGCGCGCGGCTGCTCGAAGATCTCCTTCTGCATGAAGTGGCGGTACGGCCCGAGCTCGACCGCGGTCGAGTGCGCCGCCACCGTGCGCACCGGCCTCTGTGCCGGACGTCCGTCGGCGTCGACGATCCAGACCCGCGCCAGTTGCAGGTCGACCACGTCGCCCTCTTCGAGAAAGATGATCCGGTCGGTCGTGCCGGCGAGCGCGAGCGCATCGGAGGCAAGGAAGTTCTCCTGCTTGCCGAGCCCGACCACCAGCGGCGAGCCGGCACGCGCGCCCACCACGCGATGCGGCTCGTCGCGGCAGAACACCGCGATCGCGTAGGCGCCGTGCAGCTCGCGCACCGCGCGCTGCACGGCGTCGAACAGGTCGCCTTCGTACAGCCGGTCGATCAGGTGCGCGATGACTTCGGTGTCGGTCTGGCTCTCGAACACGTAGCCGGCGGCCTGCAACTGTGTCCGCAGCTCCTCGAAGTTCTCGATGATGCCGTTGTGCACGAGTGCGATGCGCGCGCTGCGGGCCGACCTGCCGGCGCCGTGCGAGAAGTGCGGATGCGCGTTCAGCGTGGTGGGCGCGCCGTGCGTGGCCCAGCGCGTGTGCGCGATGCCCGTGAACCCCTGCAACGTCGCGGCCTGCGCGTCGAGCTCGGCCACGCGTGCCACGCTGCGCGCGCGCGCGAGTTCGCCGCCGGCGTGGATCGCCACGCCACACGAGTCATAGCCGCGATATTCGAGACGGCGCAGCCCTTCGATCAGGACCGGAACGATGTTCCGCTGCGCCACCGCGCCGACGATTCCGCACATCGCCCGCTCCATCGAATGGACCGGCGCGCATGGTAGCGGCAAATGTGGGCAAGATGCTCTTATGATCTGGCCACACATGGAATATTATTGCACAAGCGATATCCGACGCAAACTTCAGCCGAACAGCATGGACTCTCGCAAGAACCTCTCGCCGAACCTGCCGCCCGTCCTTGACGCAACTGACCGGCGGTTGATCGACATCCTGCAGGGCGACTGCGCGCTGACCAACGACGCGCTCGCCCGGCGCGCCCACATCTCGCCCGCTACGTGCCTGCGCCGTGTCCGCCGGCTGGTCGACTCGGGAGTGATCGAGCGGCGGATCGCGATCGTGTCGCACGAGGCTCTCGGCCATGGCCTGACCGCGATCCTCGAGGTCAGCCTCGCGCAGCAGTCGGCCGAGGCGTTGGCGGAATTCGAATCCCGCATCGCGGGCGAAACCGAGGTGCAGCAGTGCTATCGCGTGTCGTCGGGGCCGGACTTCGTGCTGGTCGTGCACGTGCGCGACATGCCCGCGTACCACGCATTCGTGCACCGCGTGCTGACGGCCGAGGCGAACGTGCGCAACGTGCGCAGTTTCTTCAGCGTCAAGCGCAGCAAGTTCGCGCCGCGCGTTCAGGTCTGACTTGGCGCTTTCTTGACCGGCCGCTTCCAGCCCTCGACCGTAACCTGCTTGGCGCGCGCCACGGTCAGCCTGCCGGCGGGCGCCTCCTTGGCGACCACGGACCCCGCGCCGATCGTGGCGCCGTCGCCGATCTTCACCGGTGCGACCAGCACCGCGTTGCTGCCGATGTGAACGTCCTGTCCGATCTCGGTCCTGTGCTTGTTGGCGCCGTCGTAGTTGGCGGTAATCGTGCCGGCGCCGATGTTGGCGCGCGCGCCCACGTCGGCGTCGCCGATGTACGCGAGGTGATTGGCCTTGGCGCCGCGTCGCAGCCGGCTCGCCTTGATCTCGACGAAGTTGCCGACGTGCACCTCGTCGTCCAGCACCGCGCCCGGCCGCGTGCGCGAATACGGGCCGACGCGCGCGTCCGCGCCGACCGCCGTGGCCTCCAGGTACGTGAATGCGAGCAGTTGCGTACGCGCGCCGATCGCCACGTCGCGCAGCACGCAGTACGGACCGATGCGCACGCCGTCGCCCAGCTCGATGCGGCCCTCGAACACGCAGCCGACGTCGATCGATACGTCGGCGCCGGCGCTGACCGTGCCGCGCACGTCGATGCGCTCGGGGTCGGCCAGCGTGACGCCCGCGTCCATCAGCGCCGCGGCCGCGCGGCGCTGCGCGATGCGCTCGATCACCGCAAGCTGCACTTTGCTGTTCACGCCCAGCGTCTCGTCGGTGTCCGGCGTGGCCACTGCGGCCACGCGCACGCCCTCGCGCACCGCGTTCGCGATCACATCCGTCAGGTAGTACTCGCACTGCACGTTGTCGTTCGACAGCTTGCCCAGCCACTCCTTGAGCCGCGCGGTGGGCGCGACCAGGATGCCGGTGTTGACCTCGCGGATCGCACGCTCGGCCACGCCCGCGTCCTTTTGTTCGACGATCCGCTGCACGCTGCCGCGTTCGTCGCGCACGATGCGGCCGTAGCCGGTCGGATCCGTCAACTCGACCGTCAGCAGCCCGACCGCGTCCGCGGCCCCGTCGAGCAGGCGGTCCAGGGTCTCGACCCGCACCAGCGGCACGTCGCCGTACAGCACCAGCGTCGGCTCGCCGTCGCGCAGCCACTGCGCCGCCTGCTTCACCGCATGCCCGGTGCCGAGCTGAGGCTGCTGCAGCACGAAGCGCAGATCGCCCTGATCGGCGAAGGCGGTCTGCACCTGCTCGGCGCCATGGCCGACCACCACGACGACGTGCGCCGCTACGCCGCGCGCCCGTGCCAGTTCGCGCGCGGCAGCGATCACGTGCGCTAGCATCGGCCGACCGGCCACCGGGTGCAGCACCTTGGGCAAAGAAGAGCGCATCCGCTTGCCCAGGCCGGCGGCGAGAATGACGATATTCATCGTTCGCGACAGGATGAGACGGCAGTGACGGAAGCCGTGACGGACGAAATCCATCGTAGCACCCGCGGTCGGCGCAGCGGTTCCAGCAACGTTGCCCGGTGCCTGCTGCTGGCGGGCGCCGCGCTGCTGATCGCGGCGTGCTCGTCGCTGAAGCTCGGCTACAACCACGCCGACACGCTGCTGCTGCACTCGCTCGACCGCTATTTCGATCTAGACGAGCAGCAGCAGGCTCTGGCCGGCGAACGCCTGCGCCGCCTGCTCGACTGGCACCGCCGCACGCAACTCGCCGGTTACGCGCAGTTGCTGGCCGACGCGCAGCACACGCTCGACGGCCGCGTCGACGCCGACGCGGTCGCGATGCTGCAGCAGCAGATGAACGCCCGGCTCGCCGCCTTCGGCGCGCACGCGGCCCCGGACGTGGCTGCGCTCGCGCTGACACTGACGCCGGCGCAGATCGACCGCTTTGCCGAAAAGCTGGCGCAGGAATCGTCCGGCGTACGGCGCGGGCTGATCGGCTCTTCCGGCGGACGCGAGTCGGTCGACGCCCGCGGCCGGCGGATGGCCGAGCGCGCCGAATCCTGGTTCGGCGCGGTCAACGACCTGCAGACGCAGATCCTGAGCGAGGCGGCAGCGTCGAGGACCGAGGCGTGGTGGCTGGACGAGCGCGAGCGGCGCCAGTGCGAAATCGTACAGTTGCTGCGGCGGATTCGCGACGAGCAGCCGGGCGTGGCTGAAGCCGCGCGCCGCGTGCGCGAATTCTTCGCGCGGCTCGACCAACCGGATGACGAAGCGCGACGCGCGGCGCTCGCCGATCACCGGCGCGCCAACGCCGAGCTGATCGCGCGCCTGATCGGCGCCGCTACGCCGGCGCAGCGCGCAGCGCTGGCCCGCAGGCTGCGCGATTATGCGGAGGATTTCACCGCGCTCGCCCACGCCGGCAACGGCCGCGATTCAGACAAACCGCGGCCGCGCGCAAGCTTCAGCGAATCTTGATTTCGGTCCACAGCTGGCCGCGCAGCTGGCGCAGCTCGGTCGGCAGCAGACGCAGCTGGTGCAGCTTCTTCAGCGCTTCCGCATCCGGGAACACGGCGACGTTGGACTTCACCTCCGGCTTGATGTACTGCATCGCCGCCTGATTCGGGTTGCCCGAACCGATCAGGTTCGACAGCTCGGAGCTGTTCTTGCCCTCGAGCATGAAGTCGATGAACGCGTGAGCGAGCGGCACGTTCGGCGCCGACTTGTGGATCACCATGTTGTCGACCGACATCACCGCGCCTTGCGTCGGCATCACCGACACGAGATGGAAATCCTGCTTGGCTTCCTGTGCGTTGCGGTTGGCCTGGAACACATCGGTCGAATAGCCGAGCGCGAGCCAGATATTGCCCGCGGTCAGCTCCTTGATGTACGAGGACGAGTTGAACGCGGCCCAGCACGGCTTGGCCTTGCGGATCGCCTCGGCGGCCTTCTTGTAGTCGTCCGGATTGGTGGTGTTCGGATCGATGCCGAGGTAGATGAACGCGGCGGAGAACACCTCGTCCGGGGAGTCGAGCACCGTGAGCTTGCCCTTGACGCGGCAGGCAAGCTTGGGATCGAAGATCGACTCCCAGCCCTTCGGGTCAAGCCCAAGCGCCTTCATGTGCTTGTCGTTGTAGCCGATGATCGTGGTCGAGTACGCGTACGGCACCGAGTACTTGTTGCCGGGATCGAACGCGGTGTTCAGGAACTCGGGGCGCATGTTCTTCAGATCGGGCAGCAGCGCAGGGTCGAGCGGCTGCAGATCGCCCTTCTTGATCATCAGCTCCATCGCGTTGCTGGTCGGCACGATGATGTCGTAGCCGGTGGCGCCGGCGGCGAGCTTCGCCAGCATCTCCTCGTTGTCCGAGAAGTAGGTCTGCACGACCTTGGCGTTGAATTCCTTCTCGAAGCGTTCGATCGTCTCGGGCGCGATGTAGTCGTTCCAGTTGTACAGGTGCAGCGTGCCGGTCGGTTTCGCCGGCGCGGCCTTTGCCTCGGACTGGGCCCGCGCCTTCGGCGGCGCCTCCTCCTTCTTGCCGCACGCACCGGCCAATGCCACCGCCGACAACACGAGCGCGAAACGCAGCAGGTCACGCAGCTTCATCCTCTTCTCCTTGCCAATGGGAAACTACCGATTGAGCCGCAGCAACCCGGGGACGAACCGGGTCGCCAGCGTGATAAGCGCCAGCGTCAGCGCCAGCAGCAGCGTCGAGATCGCGTTGACCTCGGGCGTCACGGCGATCTTCACCATCGAGTAGATCTGCAGCGGCAGCGTGGAGGCCGATGCACCGGCGGTGAAGAACGTGACCACGAAGTCGTCGATCGACAGCGTGAACGCCATCAGGCTGCCGGCGATCACGCCCGGCATGATCAGCGGCAGCGTCACGTGGCGGAACGCCGCCGGCGCCGAGGCGCCGCAATCGCGCGCCGCCTCGACCAGGCTTTCGTCCATGCCCGCCAGGCGCGCGCGCACGACGATCGCCACGTAGCCGATGCAGAACGCGATGTGCGCCAACGTGATCGACACCAGCCCGAGCGTAAGGTTGATCAGCACGAAGAACATCAGCAGCGCCACGCCCATCAGGATCTCGGGGATGGCGATGGGCGCCAGCACCAGCACCGGCAGCACGCGCGTCCTGTAACGGTGCAGCACGAATCCGGCCATCGTACCGAGCACCGTCGACACCGCCGCCGTGACCAGCGCAATCACGAGCGAATTGCGCGCCGCGCGCATCATTTCCTCGTCGTGGAAGAGCTTTGCATACCACGCGGTCGTGAAACCGACCCACTGCGCGTTCAGCTTGCTGTCGTTGAACGAGAACACGACGACCACCGCGAGCGGTGCGTACAGGAAGACGTAGGCGGCGATCGCGCACGCCCACAACGATAGCCGCCCGCGCGCGTTCATACGGCCGACCTGCGCGGCCGTGCGGCGAGCGCCGCCAGCCCCGTGGTCGCGAGCGCCGCCACCGTCAGCACGATCGACAGCACCGAACCGAACGGCCAGTCGCGCGTCTCCAGGAACTGCTGCTTGATCACGTTGCCGATCATGATGCCGTCGGTGCCGCCGACAAGATCCGGCACCGCGAAGATGCCGAATGCCGGGATGAAGACCAGCGCGCCGCCGGCGAACACGCCGGGCAGCGACAGCGGCCACGTCACGTGACGGAAGCACTGCCACGGGCGCGCGCCGAGATCGCGCGCGGCGTCGAGCAGCGCGGGGTCGTGCTTTTCCAGGTTCGCGTACAGCGGCAGCACCATGAACGGCAGGTGCACGTACACCAGCACGACAATGACCGCGAACGGCGAGAACATCAGCGTGACCGGACCGGCGCCGAACAGGCCCAGCACGCCGTTGACGATCCTGGCGGGCGCCCATTCCGGGCCGAGGATGATCATCCACGCGTACACGCGGATCAGGAAGTTGCTCCAGAACGGCAGGATCACCAGCAGCAGCAGCAGGTCGCGGTACTTCTTCGGGCTGGCGGCGATCAGCATCGACAGCGGATACGCGATCGCCAGGCACAGCGCGGTCGTGACGAGTGCATACACGAGCGATTTGCCGAACAGTTCGATGTAGATCGGGCTGGCGAAGAACCGCGCGTAGCTGCCGACCGTCAGATCGAGCTTGCCGCCGCTGCCGACCAGCGGCGCGAGACCCCCGAACTCGCCCGCGGCACGGAAGCTCGCCAGCACCATCAGCAGGCTCGGGATGGCGAAGAAGACGACGAGGTAGACGAACGGCGGCCCGCCCACCAGCCATTTGCCGCGCGCCGAGGTTGCCACGTCAGTCGCGCAGAAAGTGGCCGGCACCGACCGGCCACGCGACGTCGACCGCGTCGCCGACCTCGAAGAAGCGGGCGCGGCCTTCGTCCGAGTTGGCGCGCATCGCCTCGATCTTCTGCCCGGAGGCGAGTACCACGCGGTAGATCGTCACGTCGCCGAGATACAGGAAATCGGTCACCGTGCCCGACAGGTGATTGTCGCCGTCGGTCTTGGCTTGCCCTG
This sequence comes from Pseudomonadota bacterium, assembly GCA_029777935.1. The sequence continues at coordinate 24,742 of JAKORH010000009.1, read as the reverse complement.
ACGGATTGATGGCGACCTTCTCCGGCCGCAGCGCCAGCGCACCGCGCGCGCCGTCGCCGACAGCGGCATCGAGCAGGGCGCGCACCCGTCCCACGCCGGCCAGGTCGAGTTCGGCGACTCCGCCGTCGCGCCGGCGCACGTTGGCGTCGAGGACGTTGCACTGGCCGATGAAGTCGGCCACGAAGCGGTTCTTCGGGAACGAGTAGATCTTCGAGGGCTCGTCGAGCTGCTCGATGCGGCCGTGGTTCATCACCGCGATCCGGTGCGACAGCGCGAGCGCCTCGCCCTGGTCGTGGGTGACGTACACGAACGCAATGCCGACTTCCTTCTGCAGGTTGATCAGCTCGATCTGCATCTGCCCGCGCAGCTTGGCGTCGAGCGCGGCGAGGGGCTCGTCGAGCAGCATCAGCACCGGATGGGTGACGAGCGCGCGCGCGATCGCCACGCGCTGCTTCTGCCCGCCCGACAGTTCGTGCGGGAACCGCATGGCGAGCGCGTCGAGTTGGACGTCCTTCAGCGCCTCGCGCACCCTGGCGTCGAGCTCGGCCGTCGGCTTCTTCGCCATCTTCAGCGGGAACGCGACGTTGCCCGCCACCGTCATGTGCGGGAAGAGCGCGTAGCTCTGGAAAACCGTGCGCACGTTGCGGCGCTCGGGCGGAACGCCCGTCAGGTCCTTGCCGTCGAGCACGATGCGGCCGCCGTCCGGATCGTCGAAGCCCGCGATCATCCGCAGCAGCGTCGTCTTGCCGCAGCCCGAGGGTCCGAGCAGCGTGAAGAACTCCCCGGCCTCGATCGACAGCGACACGCCGTCGACCGCGGTCATCGTGCCGAAGCGGCGGGTGACGTTCTGGATCTCGAGCAGGGACATGGCGGTTCGCGGGCGCGATTATGCGGCAGCGCGAATCGCCCCGCGCCCATTCGTTCGCCGTTGGTGCAGGCCGAACGCCGCGCGGCTTGATCTGCCGCAACCGTCGGTGCCCGCCGAAACCGCGCTCAACCCACCAAAACCAAGGCGCGGTCAGCGCGCCGGCGCAATCGCCGCGCCGGGCCGCTGCAGCGCCCGCTGCAGCAAATAGGTGTCGTCGCGCCGATTCGCGCCTGCGGCGCTGGCGCGCATGCCTTGCGCCGCGCCGCCAAGCACCAGATTGTCGGCCCAGCTTGCCCCGGCGCGCATCGGAATCGGCGCCGCCAGCGCAGCCACTTCGTCCGCCGCGATCCACGGCGCGAGCGCGGCGACGATCTGCTGCGCGCGTGGTTTGACCGCCGGATCGCCGATGCGTCCGCGCTGGCCCCAGTTCACGATGACCGTCTTCGACGTCGAGTCGGGCAGGATCCTGGTCGAGATCGCGAAGTCGCGCCGCGCGCCGAGATCGCGCACCATCATGAACTCCTCGAACAGCAGCGCCGCGTCTTCGCGCGGGGTCGCGCCGAGCGCGCTGACCGAGTACGCGTAGTCGTCGGTCGCGCCGTCGGTCAGGAAGAATCCCGTCACGTCGGCCGGCGTAAAGGCGCGCTGGTTGGCGTCGGCAGTGACGCCCCAGAACTTTACGCGCGCGAGCTCGAACATCGGCTGCGACGTCAGCGGCATGCTTGCCTGCAATCGATCGGACGGCAGCTGGCCGGACGCATAGCGCGGCGCGGCGTTGTCCCAGGCGCTGAGCGCGCTGTCGAGCGCGCCGCGCACGGCGGGGGCGATGAAATCGGCACCGTGCGCGAGCTCGTGATAGAGGAGCCAGTTCGCCTCGTACTGCAGGTACGACAAGTCGCGCGACACTCGGCTGCCGGCGGGGAAGGGCAGGAAGATCGAGGCATCGTTCACCGCATAGCGCCACAACGTGCCGTAGTTCAGGTCCCTCGCGAAGTCGATGCGGACGTCGGGCGCCTCGTCGATCACGTCGCGCTGCGCCGGCGTCAGCCAGAACCGGTCGGCGTCGAGGTAGATCGCGCCGGTGCCGGGGCTGTAGACGGAAGGCCGGATGTGCGCGCCGAGCACGATCGCCGTCACCCCGTTGAGCAGCCGCCGGATGTCGCCGTTGACGTCGTCGCTGGCGAGAAAGCGCGCGAACACGTCGCCCATCCAGTCGTGCGACACCAGCACGCGATCCATGACCTGCTCGATCGTCGGGACCGCGCCGCCGTCTTCCTGGTGCAGCAGCGGCAACTGCGACAACGGGCACAGGTTCTTGCCCGCGCCGCCGCTCTGCAGGGCCGCGTCGTACACGCAGCGCACCAGCACGCCGGCGTAGGGACTGGCGTCGCGGTACGGATGGACGCGCGACACGTGCGCGCCGCCGAACACGTAGGCCGGGTTGGCAGCCGGTGCCTGCGCGTAGTTCTCGACCAGCACCAGCACGTCATCGCTGTCGCTGCTGCCGTTCGCGCTCCGTCGCGTGACGCGGAAGCGCAGCACGGTGTCGACGTCCACGTCCGGCGCGGTGAAGATGATGCGGTCCGGATCGGACGTGTCGAGCGTCGTGGGCGGCCCGTCGATCTGCGCCCAGGTCGTCTGCTCGCCGGCACCAGCCGCTGGCCAGGCACGAACCGACGCCTTGCCGCCCTTGCGCACCGCCTGATCGACGCGTGCGAGCACCTGGACCGCCCCGGCGGGCTGCGTGGCGGCCACGCTGACGCTGTCGGAGCGCAGCGTGCCGCCGGCATCGACGAAGTCGACCCGGAACACGTACGTTCCGGCCGCGGGTGGCTCGAAGCTGATCGCCGGCGTCCGGTCGGACAGCAACAACACCGGCGGGCCGCTGGTCTGGGTCCAGCGCACGTCCGATAAAGGAGCGCGGCAGCCGGCGATCACGGCGCCCGCTGCCTTGCCAACCGCGACCGTCGCGTCGGCATACGTCGAGTAGATGGCCGCGCGGTCGGCGCACACCAGCGGCCCGGCCGCGGCGGGCGCCGTTGCGCCGCCGCCTCCGCCGCAACCGGCGAGCAGGACCAGCGAGAGCACCGCGACGAGGTGTCGTATCACGTTGGTCGTCCGGGCAGGGGAAAGCCGAAGAAGCCCCACGCGATCATCAGCGCGAACGCGGCCAGGCAGGTCACACCGATCAGCAGCAGCCGGTTGCGGCGCTGGGTCTCGAGCCGCAGGGCACGCAGTTCGGCAAGCACGCGGTCATCGTTCGAGCGGTCGGTCAGCGCCTGGTGCACCAGCCGTGGCAACTGCGGCAGCAGATGGCTCCACTGCGTCGCCTCGTGCCGCAGCCGGTCCTCCAGTCCCTTGAAGCCGACCTGCGCCTGCATCCAGCGCTCGAGGAACGGCTTCGCGGTCTTCCACAGATCGAGCTCGGGATCGAGCTGGCGGCCCAGGCCCTCGATGTTCAGCAGCGTCTTCTGCAGCAGCACGAGCTGCGGCTGCACCTCGACGTTGAAGCGGCGGCTGGCCTCGAACAGCCGCAGCAGCACCTGCGCGAAGGAGATGTCCTTCAACGGCCGGTCGAAAATCGGTTCGCACACCGCGCGGATCGCGCTTTCCAGTTCGTCGACCCGCGTGGCCGCCGGCACCCAGCCGCTTTCGACGTGCAGTTCCGCCACGCGCTTGTAGTCGCGGCGGAAGAAGGCGAGGAAGTTCTGCGCCAGGTAGTTCTTGTCGTTGTCGGACAGCGTGCCGACGATGCCGAAGTCGAGCGCGATCCAGCGGCCGAAATCCTCGCCCGAATCGCCGACGTAGATGTTGCCGGGGTGCATGTCGGCATGGAAGAAGCCGTCGCGCAGCGCCTGCGTGAAGAACACCTCGACCGCATCGGCCGACAGCTTCTTGATGTCGATGCCGGCGGCGCGCAGCCGGTCGACCTGGCTCACGGGGATGCCACCCATGCGCTCCATCACGAGCACGTTCTCGCAGCAGTGGTCCCAGAACATCTCCGGCACGCACAGTTGGCGCGAGTCGGCGAAGTTGCGGCGCAACTGCGAGGCGTTGGCCGCCTCGCGCATCAGGTCGAGCTCGTCGTGCAGGTACTTGTCGAACTCGGCGACGACCGCCCGCGGCCGCAGCCTCTTGCCGTCGCGCCACAGCTTCTCGACCAGCGCGGCGCCGACCTCGAGCAGCGCCAGGTCCTTGTCGATCGCCGCGTGCATGCCGGGCCGCAGCACCTTGACCGCGACCGGACGGCCGTCGTGCGCACCGCCCTTGAGCCGCGCGAAGTGCACCTGCGCGATCGACGCGCTCGCCACCGGCGTGCGGTCGAACTCGGAGAACATGTCGTCCAGTGTGCGATTCAGACCGCGCTCGATCTCGCGCACCGCGAGGCCGGAGTCGAACGGCGCCACTCGATCCTGCAGCCTGGCCAGTTCGTCGGCGATGTCCACCGGCAGCAGGTCGCGCCGCGTAGACAGCACCTGGCCGAACTTGACGAAGATCGGGCCCAGGTCCTCGAGCGCGCGCCGCAGCCGCACGCCGCGCGGCTCAGCGAGCCGCCGGCCGAACGTGACGACGCGCACCGTCCCCTGGAGGAACGGACTCTTCAGGCTCGACAGGACGATCTCGTCCAGCCCGAAGCGGAAGACAGTCAACCAGATGCGCAGCAGCCGGAAGATGCGCATCAGCGCGACGCGAGGCCTTCGATGCGCTTGGTGAGCCGCTCGACGTCGTCGCGCAGCGCGCCCACGTCGCGCGCGAATGCCTCGGCCTCGGCGCGCGCGACCAGCAGAGGATTCTCGGCAACGAAATAATCGGCCGCCGTGGACGCCAGCCGCGCGCCCGCTTCCTGCGCCTGCGCGAACGCGGCGCGCAGGAAACCGACAATCCGCTGCGCGGCCGCGTCGCCCACGAAGCGCGACAGTTCCTCTTCCGGCTCCGGCCGCAGGTTCTGCAACACGTACGACAGGGCCTGCGCGAATTCGGCGTCGCCGTCGAGGCGGACGTTACGCATGAGCGCGCGCGGCTCTCGCAGCGCCTGCGGCAGCGTTGACGGGTCCATCGACACGGTCACGTCGGGCGCATTCGCGCCCGGCTCGAACGTTCCGCCGGCACGCACGCCCAGCTGAACGGCGAACGGGCCGCATTCGATGCGGGCCGCTCGGCCCGCGAAGGGCACGAGCCGCTCGCGCGCCCAGCGCTCCCGTGCGAGCAGGCGATTGAGCAGGGCGATCGCGGCGTCGGAAGCGAATTGGTCGAGCACGGCGGCGAAACAAGAGGGCGCCCGCAGGCGCCCTCGATTGTCGCAGATGCGGTCCGCGCTTACGCAAGTTGCTGGATCCCCGCCAGCAGCCAGCCGGTCTTGCCGTCCGCCGGCTTGGCCAGGTTCCAGACTTCGTCGAACTGCTCGATCTCGCCGTCGGCGCGCAGCGTGCCGGTGAAGCGCACGCTCGCCAGGTGCTCGGCCGCGCCGCTTTCGATGCCAAGCAGCTTCGCGTCCAGCGAGACGATTTCGGACTTGCTGCCGCCCACGCGTGCGCGCAGTTCGTGGGTCAGCGCGGTGAACATCTCCTGGGTCGTGAATTCGCCAAGCTCATCCAGATCCGACCCGTCCCACGCGGACTGCAACCGCGTGAAGTAGTTCTTGGCGCTGGCGAGGAACGCCTCCGTGTCGAACCCGGCCGGTATGCCCCAGGGTTGATCGAGGCGCGGCGTCGTGCCGCGCATGAACTCGTCCATCGCCGAACCGGGGCGCGCCGCCGGTTGATCGAACCCGGCGCGCTCGACCGTCGGCGGCAGCTCGATGGGCCGCAGCATGGCCTCCGGCGGCTGCGGCGGGTAACGCCCGTTGCCTGCGCCCTGAAAGGCGGGCTGCGCCGCGGCCGAGCGACGCATCAGGTAGCCGGCCACCATCATGAGGAGCAGGCCGGCCAGCACAATCAACAGGACCGTTGCCAGCGTTTCGCCGAAACCGAGCCACGATGCGAGCGCCGCGAGGCCGAGGCCGGCGGCGAGCCCCATCAGCGCGCCCTTCAGCGGGCTCACCGGCCGCGATGCGGTCGCCGCTCCGGGCGCGGATGCCGGAGCGGGCTGCTGCGCGGGCGCCGCCTGCTGCGAGGGCGGCGTCTGCGGTTGCGGCGGCGTCGCCTGCCGCTGCTGCAGCGTCTGTGACGGCCGGCCGAGGGTCCTGCCGCCGCCCAGCCGACGCTGCGCTTCGGCATCGAACGTCAGCGATACGGCGACGATGCCGATCAGCGCACCGAGCATCCACTTCTTCATTCGCTTCTCCGCCTCATTCTCCGATTCAAATCCTGCGGCCCACGTGCAGCGCGCACACGCCTGCGGTCAGGTTGAACCATTGGACGCTCTCGAGTCCCGCTTGTTCCATCATCCGCGCCAGTTCTTCCTGCGACGGGTGCATGCGGATCGATTCGGCCAGATACTGATAACTGTCGGCGTCGCGCGCGATCTTCCTGCCGAGCCAGGGCAGAACGTTGAACGAGTACGCATCGTAGACGGGCGCAAGCGGGCGCCATATGCGGGAAAACTCCAGCACCATCACCTTGCCGCCGGGTCGGGTCACGCGCCGCATCTCGGCCAGCGCCGCGTCCTTGTGCGTCATGTTGCGCAGGCCGAAGGCCACGCTGACCACGTCGAACGTGCCGCTCGCGAACGGCAAACGCTCGGCGTCGCATTGCACGAGCGGCAGCATCATCCCGCGGTCGAGCAGGCGATCGCGCCCCTCGCGCAGCATCGCGCCGTTGATGTCGGTGAGCACGACCAGCCCCTGCGCGCCGGCGCGCTTGGCGAACGCACGCGCCAGATCGCCGGTGCCGCCGGCCACGTCGAGCACCTTCATGCCGGGCCGCACGTCGGCCTGCCGCACCGTGAACGCCTTCCACAACCGGTGCAGCCCGCCCGACATCAGGTCGTTCATCAGGTCGTACTTCGACGCGACCGAGTCGAACACCTGCGCGACGTGCTGCGCCTTCTCGTCCTCGGGCACCTGCCGGTAGCCGAAGTGCGTGGTCGAATCGCGGGCGTCTTCGCCCATCGCATTAGTGCCGGCTGCAGCTCGCGCCACCGCTCATCACGAACGCCGCATTGCGCGGATCGTCCGGATCACGGCTCGCGCCCGCGGCCTCCAGCCGCGCGAGATAGTCGGCCCAGTAGCGCTCCTGGTTCTCGCCCAGTTCGTACAGGTAGTCCCAACTGTAGATGCCGCTCGCGTGCCCGTCGGAGAACGTCGGCTGCACCGCATAGTGGCCGACGGGATCGAGCTGCGTGATCGTCACGTCGCGCTGGCCGAACTGCAGCGTCTCCTGCCCGGGGCCATGGCCGCGCACTTCGGCGGACGGCGAATACACGCGCAGGAACTCGAACGGCAGCTTGAACACACGCCCGTCGTCGAACGCGATTTCGAGCGCGTGCGAGGCGGTGTGCAGGGTGATCTCGGTGGGGTGATGTCGGGTCGAGGCAGCCATGCGCAAAGCATAGCCTGACTCCGATCGGCGTGCGGTCAGCGCTGCCAGCAGAGCGCGGTACCCTTCGGTCCGCTGGCATCGCGCAAGCCGGTGTTGTCCAGCGACAGGTTGCCGCAGTCGGGATCGGCGAAACTCGTGTCGTCTCCGGCGGGGCAGTTTGCCGCCGTGGCGCAGGGGGTGGCGACCAGCGAATAGGCCTGGGCGCCGCTCAACGTCAGCGTGACCTGATAGCTGCGGCGACCCTCGGCCGGCGCGCGCTGCAGCGCCGGCGGCAGCGTCACCTGCACGCCCGATCCCGACAGGCATTCCGCGGCCGAGCCGTATATGTAACAGCCGCTGCTGGTGTAGATGCGCTCCATGTACTGCGCGCCCTCGCCCAATGCGCGCTTGGCGTCGGCGCGCTTGGCGCGGATCACGTAGTTGCGATACTGTGGAATCGCGATCGCCGCGATGATCGCGGCGATCGCGACCACGATCATCAGTTCGATCAGCGTGAATCCCCGCGACGGCGAAAGGCTGGGAAAGCGCCCTGTCATGCAAATACCGATTCTGTCAGCGCTGCGTCGTGATCTCGCGCCAACTCGTCCGCCCGCGGCCGGAAACTCCGGATTCGGTCAGCGGCCTGGTCTCGACCTTCTGCACCTGTCCGGTCGAGGTTCCGTAATAGAGGTAGACCTTGCCGCCGGAGTCCAGCGCAATCAGATTCTTGATGAAGCCCGAGATCGCGGTTACCGCGTCCCCCCCTCCCTGCAGGAAGATGCTGCTGATGTTTCCGGCATTGTCGCGGACGCTGAAACCGTTGATCGGATCCAGCGCCTGGATCACGCTCGTGCCTCCGCCGGTGCACGGATCGGAGTTCGGGATCAGGGACGCGAACAGCATCCGCTTCGGCAGGATCAGTGGCATGCTGACGACCCGCTCGCGTGGACCCGATGCTCCCCCCGGCAGATCCATGTAGAAACCGCGGTCGGGATTCTTGCCGCAGACGGTCAGTGCCGTGTTGTCAGCCGTGTTGCCGTTGGCGCTGGTCACGAACACACGCGTGGTCGCGTTGATGAATCGCTGCCGCAGGTCGCTGACCGTGTACGGGCCGTTTTGCGGGAGGAAATCATCGATCAGGCCGAAGAACGATTGCGTGGCGGTCGACGTCTTGTCGGCGTCCAGAAAGAAGGACCCGGTTCCGAAGTACAGCATCGCCGTGGCCACCGGGTTGTTGGTGTTGTTGCAGTTGCCGTACAGATTCGGCCCCTTGCCGATCTCGATGCCGCCCGTGATCGGCTGGCCGTTGCCGTCGACGGCCTTGTTGAAGATTCGGACGCCGAGCGCGCTCGCGAGCAACTGCGGCGAACTTCCCGACGGGCCGAGCAGGTTGCGCAGATCGAAGCGCCACACGTTGCCCTTCAGGTCGCCCGCATACACGTACTCGGTGATACGGTCGCCGGCGGTGCCGTCCAGCACTGCCGTGTCGAACAGCGAAGGTCGGCCGAGCCCGTTCGCGGCGCAGGTAGTGCTCGAATCGACTGCGCCTCCGGCAGGATTGACCTTGATCTTGCGAACGAATCCATCGCGCAGGCGGACCATGTACAGCGTCGGGCAGCCGTTGGCACTCGCCGAACCGTTGCCATAGAACGCGTAGAAGTCGCCGTCGGCGAGTCGTCCGACCACGGGCTGCCCGAGCGTGTAACCGAGGTCGTTATCGCCGACGCCATCGAAGTCCCACAAGACGTTGCGCGAGTCGAAGTCGGCCAGCGTGCTGCTCCAGTCGCGCGCCGCGGCCGGATTGACGGTGACATCGAGGGCAAATGCGCCACGTCCCCCGGCGCCGGTCACGCCGACCAGAACCGTCCGCCACTTGCGCGTCGAATCCAGATAGGCGTCGCCGACCCATGGCGAACCGTCGACGAAGTAGCGGTGGTTGGCCAGATAGCTCGGATTACTGTTGCCGTTGTTGCTCAACTGAACCAGCGGCGAAGAGGACGAGGTCGAACCGTTGTTCAACAGCACCGCGCGCGGCACATAGGCAAACACTTCGGCGCCTGTATCGGCGTTGAAGCCATGCAGCATGCCGTCGTTGGCGCCGACATAGATCATTCGGCTCGCCTTGCCGGCGCACGGCCCGTTGGCGGTGTTGCACTTCTTGCCGAGCGTGAAGCTGTCGTAGACATTCGTCGCCGGGATCGTCGAACTGTCGATCGCCTCCGGCAGGCCCGAGTAGTTGAATGTCTCGTCGGCCGCGTAGATCAGGTCGGAATTCACGATGTCGCCCAGCTTGATCGCGCGCGGCCGCAACTGCCCGGCGCCGCCGCCTTCGTTGGCGCCGTCGCCGCGCAGATAATTGATCATGTTGGTCGCCGCTGCCGCCGTCGCGCCGAAAGGCGCCTGCAGCCCCGCGCCGAGCAGGGCCGCCGCGTTGAACGCGACCGGCGCGGTGTTTCCGGTCGAGGTCCAGATGTTGCGTGAGCCTGCGCTCGCCAAAGCCGCCCCCCAAAGATCGACGCCGAGGCTGCCGTCACGGTTCACATCGATCGCGCGTACGCTGCCGCTCCAGTCGGCGCTGCTGAAGCTCGCCTGGTACAGCACCGACTCGGTCGTCAGGCGCGAGGAATTGGTCGCTATCGCTGCACCGACGTTGGCGCGGTCGATCGCGCGGCCGAGCGTCGAGCGCAGCGCCCCTGCGATGTCTGCGCTGTCGGTTGCATCGAACAACTCGCCGCGGCTGTCGATCGCGGCGTGCCAAAGATCGTAGGCATCGCCCTGCGCGCTTCCGGTTGCGGGCCACGCAGTCGTGCTGGACAGGCTGGCGAACGGATTGTTCGGGTCCCACGCCGGCGCACCGGTCAGCGTACGCGACAGGCCGATGCCGACGACGAAATTCACCATGTGCTGCCATGAAGCCGGATCGTTGCGCGGAGCGAAGAACTGACCGGTGGCATCGACCGCGCTGCGATCCGGCACAAAAGGCAACAGGATGTTGTTCAGATCCGGACGCAGATCGGTGCGCCAGTAATAGAAGGCCGTGTCCGCCAAGCTGTCGCTGTTGTTGTCGCGATAGGGTCCGGCCGGCGCGTAACTGGTAATGCCCGCGAAGATGGATTGCGCGTCCGTCGGCGCCGGCAGCGCCCGCGCAGCCCCGTCCTGATTGCCGCACGCGCTTCCCTGGCAATACGCGCCGGGCGATGCGTCGCCGGTCGTCGACCCCGTCATCAGCAGGTGGAAATTGGGGCGGCACGCGTACTCCACGTTGGCGCTGCCATCGCCAAGCCGCGCGTTCAGCGCCGATTGCGGATCCTTCAGATACGGGTTGTTGCCCGCGGACGATGAACCTCGGTAGTACTCGCCTGCGCGCGACACCGCGGTTCGGAGCGCAGCGCCGTTCCCGCCGGCAGGCAGCTTGCGCAGCCAGGCGCGGAAGCTGGTCTCCTGTCCCGCATCGAAAGTACGCAGGAAATTCCATGTCAAGTTCGATGGCACGGGATTGCCGCCGGCGTCGAGGCCCGCGCATGCCGCCGCATTGACCGCGGAAAGGCTCGTGCACGAGTTGTTCGTGCCCTGCCATGCCACGCGCACGCCCGACCCGGCCAATGCCGCATCGGAAACCGCGCGCCACGCGGCGGTGACCATCGCAAGGTTGCGCGTGCGGAAGTACGAATACCAGTTCGCGAAGTTCTGGCGCTCGTCGGCGTCGGAGGCGTTGACTGCACCGTCGCCATTGATGTCGGTGGTTGCCGGACCCGAGCTGATGCTGACGCGCACGGGTCGGTAGCAGTCGTCGTTCGCAATGCCGATGCCCGACGCGATACAGGCCGCAAGCGAAGCGTCGTACACGTAGTAGTAAGCGGGTCCGGGGGCGTTGGCATCACTGGCGCCGATGACCGCCAGGTCGGCCGCATGGTCCGCGGACACATGCGGCGCCAAGACATGCCCCACGCCGTTGAAAGTCGATGCCGGGTCGTAAGTCAGCGTCGGCCGGTATTGGCTCCCCAGATCGATGCTGCCGAGAGCGGCACGATAGCCGTTAGCCAGTGCGGCGCCGAACGCGGTCTGCGGATTGTTCACCGCGCCGGGCGGAATCTCGTAGCGTACGTTGGGGTTGTAATAGAGCGGGTTGAACTTCGCGGACTTGAAACGCCGCGTGGCCGCGAGCGCGGCGAGATCGGCCGGCGCGTATTCGGGCGCATAAGCGCGCTGCATATTGGCCGAGTCATCGATCGTCAGGACGATGTTCGGCGGCAATGCCGACGGTGTCACCAACGGCAACTGCGAGGGCACCTGCGCGTTCGCCAGCGAAGATGCGCACAGCGCCGCTCCCAGCGCGAGCCGCAGATGGGCGGGAATCCCTTTCTTGCTTTGCATGGCGGCCTCTGCTGCGATCACAAGCCTGGGGCGACGGCCGGGTCAGTTGCGGATGTAATGCGACTGCAGAAACACCTGCGTGCCGGCGTTGGCACCGACTCCGCGTGCCGACACGAGGTACGCGGTGTCCTTCTGCTGCGGCAGCTCGGCGCGCAGGCTGTAGTTCTGGCGCCCCACGTCGTTGATGCGCTCGACGATGCACTTGGCCGGACCCACCGTCCCCGACACTGTCGTCCAGCGCGCACTGCCGCTGCTGTTGGTGTTCTGCGCCGCATCCCAGTTGATCGTCTGCCACACGTCTGGCGGCGCGGTGACCACGTTGCCAAGCGGCAGCGGGACGAAGTACATGCCGGGATCGAGGCTCCCGTCGTTGGAGAACCGGGGCGGCAACGGACTGCCCAGGTACTGCTCGCAGTCTCGCAGGGCGCGCTCCGCAGCCTCGAATGCGCGCGCACGATCACGCGCGCTTCCTGCCATCCGCTCTTCCTGCGTGGCGACGTTGAGCACCGTCACTCCCAGCAGCATCAGCAGCACGAGGAAGATCAGACCGACCACCAGCACGGCGCCCCGTTGCCGGGCGGGCAACGCTGATCCCGAGAATCTTGGTCTCATGGCAGCCGGTTCCGCAAAGCGATCGTGGTGTTGAAGGTCTGGCGCAGGTAACGATCCGAGGCGGCGGGCACGATGTCCGGCGCGCCGGAAGTGGCGCGGAAGTACACCGACTGCGGCTGCACGACGGAGCCGTTGTCGGGGCTGCGCACGAGCAACGCTACCCGCACGCTGACGACGTTGGGCCAGTTGTTGCCGGCCGTCACGGTGTCGGAATTCTGGTAGGCATCGGCCGAACCGTCGCCGTTGGTGTCGACGCCGAAGGTCACGTCCATGTCTTCGACGTTCTCGACCAGCGCCTCGGATGTGTCCTTGGCCAACGAGTAGCGGTACAGCGACCACGGCAGGCTTGCGCTTGCCCGGCCAATGAAGAAATCGACCTGGTCGAACGAGAAAAGCAACGCGCGGCTGTCGAGCGTGTAGATCGGATTGATCTTGAATTCACCAATCTCGTTGGCGCCACCGGAATGGACAACAACCTTTTTGGAATTGTCGCTGTCGACTGCATTCGCGATCGTTGCCCGCTCGCAATTCGTCACGATGAAGGACTCGCCCTTGCGCAGGTCTGGCGGCGCCTGGTCGACCTTGATGTTCGCGTTGACAGGATCGCCGTCGCGGTCGAGCACGCGCGAAGGATTTCCGACCAGACCGGAATAGCGCAGCACGTCGGTGCCGCTCCTTCGGGTGATTCCGGTCGGAGAAATCCATGCGTTGCCGTTCTCGAAGCCGCGAATCGCCGTGCTCGCCCAGTCGACCGGAGTCGGATTGGCCTTGCGGATGTCGGTGACAGGAATGCCGCGCGACAAGCAGCCGAGATACCCGGCCTCCCGAATCTCGCGCACCAGCAACTCGATCGCGAAGCGGCCGTTTTCCTGCACCCGCGCGACCGCCTCGTTGGTGCGGTACGCGCCGCGCGACGCCACGTAGATGTAAACGAGCGCGCTGAGAATGACGAGGCTGATCGCGAGGCTGACCATGACCTCGACCAGCGTCAGGCCCGCTTGCCGCGGCAGCGCCGATGCAAGTGCAGCTTCGCGCCTCAGTTGTTGTTCCATACCTGCGCCTGCAGTTCGAACTGCCGGCTCTGCGCACTGGCGTAGTCCGTCGCGCCCCGCGTCGCACCGCGCTGATCGTTCCACGCGATCGTGATCGTCGCGACCGGGCCGTTAAGGCTGATGCCCCCCTGGCCGCCCGGAAGTGCGCGCACGCGCGCCATCCAGTCGTTGATATCGGCCATGGCGCGATTGGGATCGGTTTCGTCCGCTGCGCTCAGCGCGCGGTCATACTTGCCGGCGCGCGCATCGGCCGTGTTGGCGCGCAGTCGATCCGCCATGTCATACGCGAGCAGCGACGCCTGTCCGCGGTACAGCGAACTCTGCCCCACCCGCATGCCGCTCGACTGCATGCCGGCGACGCCGAGCAGTCCGATCGACAGCACGACGACGGTGACCAGCACCTCCATCAGGCTGACGCCGTGCTGCCAGCGTGCAGCGCCAAGGCGACGGCTGCAGCCACGTGCAGTTCGGGGCGGCGGCACAAGCGGGCCGCTCGCGTCGACCGTGAGCATCATTGTGGATAGCAGTTCGGAGCGTCCGCGCTGACGCCCGTGGTCGTGTCACCCTGCGCGATTCCGCTCGTCGGGTTCTGTGCCGGACGAATCCGCCCGACCCGATTGACGGCGACGCCGCGCGAAGAAGTGCGTCCGCCTCGACTCAGCGCGTAGGTCGTCGCGGAACTCGCGTAACAGATGATGAAGTTGACGACCGATGACAGCGACTCACCGGATGGCGAAAAGACCAGGCCGTTGGGCCGGCCACCCCCCCAGATAAGGCTCGCACCGCCTCCTGGCGTCGTGGCGCGGATGCTGACGGACGCCGGCACCGAATTGAAATTGCGGACGACCGTCTCGCCCGCATCCCACGCGAGATTGTTGTTCGCGTCCAGGAAGATGAACCACCCCTGTTCCCACACACCTGCGGGCGGCTGGACGTTTGGCGCTCCATGCTGAATGCCGACCCGTACCCCACGACGAATCGCTTCCTCGCGCGCGAGGCTCAGTCCTGCCATCAGTTCGTTCCGCGCGCTCTCCAGACGATTGTTCATGAAGAAATCGCTCAGGTTCGGAACAGCCAGCGCGAGCAGAACCGCGACGATCGCCAGCACGATCATCAACTCGGTCAGCGTGATCCCCCGCGCGACGCGAGCGCCGCCCCGCCGCGTTTGCCGCGGACTTCTCCCGAGTCGCACGACCATTCCCCGTGTTGCCCGCCCTTTACCGCCCCCGCCGGCCATTCTGTTGGCCGCGACATGGTAGTCGAAGCAACCTAAGCCGATTGGCCGACTGGCGCCGACAGGCGGAATCGGCTAGGGGCCCGTCGCGCCGGGTTGCGAGGGGCGCTCTTCCCCGGTCGACCGCTGTCACGTCAGATATTCACGACGGCGGTTGCCGAATATTCGACAGACAAGTGTCGCTGCCGAGCCCAGCATGCACTCCATCGAAGTTCAGTGGCGCCCCGACTTCATGGAGGACCGATGACAGCTCCGATCAGAAGCCTTCACAACCAGGCCGGCGTGACGATGCTGGAAGTCACGCTCGGACTGGCTGTTGCCGGCGTACTCACGACGGCAGCCGTGCCAGCGTTCGACAAGGCGCTGCGAAGCCGGCACCTGGTGCCGACGACAAACGAGCTGATCGCCACACTGAATCTCGCACGCAGCGAAGCGCTGGCGCGCGGAACGCGCGTCGCGGTCGCTGCGCGCAACGGCAACTGGGCCGAGGGCTGGCACGTCTTCGTCGACGCCAACGACAACGGCGTGCTCGATTCGGGCGAACACATCGTTCGCCAGTCCGCCGTGGCCGCACCTGGCATGGCAATCACGCCGAATTTCGGCATCACATATCCGGGAACGGTGCTGTCCTACACGGGTACGGGCCGACTGGCGCGGCCCGGCAGCCACGGCCTGGTCCTCGGCCGGCTAACGCTGGCGCAGGGCGGCGACCTGCGAACGCTGTGCTTTGCGTCCATGCGCCTGCGGGTCGTCAGGTCTGAAACGTGCAGCTGATTGCGCTGGCGCGCCTGGCGGGACTCGAACCCACGACCCCTGGCTTCGGAGGCCAGTACTCTATCCACTGAGCTACAGGCGCGCAGGGCGGCGAAGATTACGCGCTTTGGAACTCAGCGTCCAACGCCGGCGCCGCGCGGGACGGTGCTCGCGCATGCGTGGATATAATCGCGCTCCGCTTTCACCGTCAGACGCGCGGCGGGCGTCGCCCCGTGCGATGGCCGGGCGCCGCACGCTCCCGGAGTCGAGTCCATGTCGGATCAGCACAGCTCTCCCATAAAGACGCCGCAGCAGCTGGTCACGGTCATCGTGCTGGCGTTTCTGGTTCCGGTGCTCCTGATCGTTCTGCTGGTGAAGTTCGTCACCGGCGAGCAGACGAGCGGCGTCGGATCAGGTTCGATGACGCCCGAGGCAATTGCCGACCGGCTGAAGCCCGTCGGTACGGTCGTGCTGGCCCAGGCCGGCGGCGCCCGCACGCTGCAGAGCGGAGAAGACGTTTACAAGACGACCTGCGCTGCGTGCCATGCGACCGGCGCGGCCGGCGCGCCGAAGACGGGCGACAGCGGGCAGTGGGCACCGCGGATCAAGCAGGGGTTCGAGGCGCTCGTGAAGCACGCGACCGAAGGCTTCAAGGGCATGCCCGCCAAGGGCGGCAACGCCAACCTGGAACCGATCGAAGTTGCGCGGGCGGTGGCCTATCTTGCCAACCAGGCTGGCGCGAAATTCAAGGAGCCGGAAGCGCCGGCAGCAGCGGCCGGCAAGCCAACCGAGCGCTCTGGCGAGCAGATCGTGCAGACCGTGTGCAGCAATTGCCACGCCGAAGGCAAGAACGGTGCACCGAAGATCGGCGCTTGGGAAGAGTGGAAGCCACGTGTCGCCAAGGGATTGGCGGCACTGACTGCCTCGGCGATTCATGGCCACAAGGGCATGCCGGCGCGCGGCGGCATGGCTGACCTCACCGACACTGAAATGAAGCGCGCCGTCGAGTACATGTTCGAGACGCAAAGCAAACCGGCGGCTGCGAGCGCGGCGGCCGCAACGGCCCCGCAGGCGGCCGCGGCGACCGCGTCGGCGAAAGCAGAAGCTGGCGCGGGAGAAAAGCTCTTCAAGCAGACCTGCTCGGTCTGCCATGCGACAGGAGTCGCGGGCGCGCCCAAGGTCGGCGACAAGGCTGCATGGGCACCGCGCATCCAGCAGGGCATCGA
Organism: Pseudomonadota bacterium; assembly: GCA_029777935.1. The sequence goes on along the minus strand of JAKORH010000009.1, from coordinate 8,165 downwards.
TGCACTGGTGGCAACCGCGATCAAGGGCAAGAACGCGATGCCGCCGCGCGGGACCGCTGCGAGCGCGAGCGATGCCGAGATTCGCGCGGCGGTCGAATACATGGTCGCGCAGTCGAAATAGCCTGCGCTGGTTCAGTCAAGACTGCGCGGCGCGATGCCGCTCACGGATTGAGCTGCTGGTAGACCAGCCGGGACAGGCGCAACAGTTCCTCGCGATCCATGTCGCCGGCCAGCGCGCAGCCGTAAGGCCCATCGATCCAGTAGAACACGCGCGTGTCGCCTTCCTGCGCGAAGCGAAACGCCGTGTCCTTGTTCGCCGGCTCGCGCCGGAACAACAGCGACACGCGCTTGCCCCTGGTGTTCTCGTACATCAGCAACGCCACCGGCGCATTCCCGATGCCGCCGGTCGCAGGGAGCAGCCGCCCGCCGAGCAGCCGGTAGCCAGCGGCGTCGAGTCGCGGCGCGCGCAGCGGCAAAGCCAATCGCTTCGACAGCCACGCGATCAGGTGCTCTTCCTCGTTGGCGCCAACCTCGACGGGATGCCGAACCTCAGGCACATAAGCCACGTAGGCGAGCGCTGCCTGTTGCGCAAGCGATTCGCGCGACGCGCGCTTTCCCGATACCAGATCCGCTCCCAGCACGCCAATGCCGATCCCGATGGCAAGCGACGCTGCCAGCGCCCAGGGACTGCGGATCCAGCGGCCGCTGCGCGACTCCGGGACCTTCAATGTGTGCGGTTCCGTGCGTACATTGTCAAAGGCCGCGCGCAGCGCCTCATTTTGCCGCTGATAGGCGTCGGCGCGCCGCGCCGCTTCGGGATCCGCACGCAGTCGCTCCTCGAATCGCCCGCGCTCCGGCGCGGACATCGCGTCGTCGACGTAGGCGTGCAGATCGTCTTCGGGAATCGTCGAATTGTTCACTTAACCCGCCTCAAGGTCGACGGCGCACCGGCACGCGCTTCCTGCTCGCCATGTCCTTCGAGAAGCTGGCGCAGTCGCTCGCGCCCGCGCGACAGCCGTGACATCACTGTGCCGATCGGAACGTCGAGCGCAAAGGCCGCCTCGGCATAAGACAATTGCTCCAGTCCCACCAGCAGGATGACCTCGCGCTGCTCGTCGGGCAGCCGCATCAGCGCGTGTCGGATGTCGCGCACCGCAGCAGCCGTTTCGGCGCTGGCATCGGTCGCGGCCGTCTCCGGCAGAGAATCGCCCGCGGCATCCAGCGATTCGACCGTCTTCATACGCCGCACGGAATTCACGAACACGTTATGCATCACTGCAAACAGCCACGCGCGCAAGCTGCCCGACCGGTCACCGACGCCCGCGCGCCACAGCGCGCGCTTGTTCCACGCGCGTTCCAGCGTGTCCTGCGTCAGATCGTCGGCGGCCTCCCGATTGCCGGCCAGCGCGCGCGCATACCGGCGCAACCTTGGAATCTGCGCCTCGAGATCCGCCGAACTGAACGAAGCTGTCATCGATCCGGCCGTCGTCTCATGCACCCTTCGCCATCGCCTCAGCCCGCCGGTCGCGGCCGGCATCCCTGAACCTCAGCGGCTCCTTGCGATCCAGTCAGCAAAACGGTCAGGTTCTGAACTTTATTCCGGTTCCCACCGGCCGGTACGTGCTCAGATTTCCAGCGGATCCACCTCGATGCGGCATCGGATGCTCGGGCGGCGCTGGGCTGCAATCGCGCGCACATCCGCCAGCCACGTCTTCAGGAACGACTGCAGGTTGCCGCGCTGATCCGCCTCGACCAGCAGTTGCGCGCGATACTGACCGCCCAGCTTCTCGACCGGCATCGGCACGGGATCGAAAAGCCGAATGCCTTCTGCGAGCGCAAGCCCTCGATGGCGAGCATCCGACAGGAACGCGAGCGCGGAGTCGATCTGCCGGGCTTCCGCCGTCAGTAGCGCCTGTGAGACGAACGGCGGCATGCCCGCGGCGCGCCGCTCGTCGAGTTGCACGCGGGCGAAACCTTCGTAGTCCTGACGCACGAAAGCACGCAGCAGCGGGTGCTGTGAATAGCGCGTCTGCACGAGCACGCGGCTCGCGCGGCCGGCTCGGCCGGCCCGGCCCGCGACCTGCATCAGCGTGGCGAACAGTCGTTCCGGAGCGCGGAAGTCGTGCGACATCAACTGGGCGTCCACGTTCAACGCGCCGACCAGGGCGACCCGCTGAAAGTCATGACCCTTCGCGATCATCTGCGTGCCGACGAGAACATCGGTCTCCCCGGCATGGACGGCGGCAAACGCGAGGTTTGCGGCTCCGCGTCGTCGCGTCGAGTCTCGATCAATGCGCGCAATTCGCGCGTGCGAGAGCAGGCGCCGCAACCTTTCCTCGACGCGCTGAGTTCCGTGACCTACCGCGCCGAGGTCTTGATTGCCGCACGTCGGGCAGATGCGTGGAACGCTCGTCTGCCAGCCGCAGTGATGACATCGCAGCGTTCCATCGATCTTGTGGAAGGCCGCGTACACGGAGCAGTGCCGGCAGCGCGACAGCCAGCCGCACGCTGCGCACGTGAGCACCGGCGCAAAACCGCGGCGGTTGATGAACACCAGGGCCTGCTCACCGCTTTCGACTGTCTGCCTGAGCCCCTCCTCGAGCGCCGGGGAAAGGCCGTCGCGCAATTCGCCGCGGGCAACGTCGATCAATTCGATCGCCGGCGGCGCGCGCGCCTCGACGCGCTCGGTCAGGCGCAGCAGCCGATAGCGGCCCGCCTGCGCGCGCGCCCACGTTTCCAGCGACGGCGTCGCCGACGCGAGCACCACGGGGATGGAATCGATCTGCGCCCGCTTGATCGCCAGATCGCGCGCCGAGAAGCGCACGCCTTCGCCCGCCTTGTACGACACGTCGTGCTCCTCGTCGACGACGATCAACCGAAGTCTCGGCAACGAGGCGAAGACGGCGAGTCGGGTTCCCACGACGATTCGCGCCCGGCCTTCGTGTGCCGCCAGCCATGCGGACGACCGATCGCGATCGCCCATCGCGCTGTGCATGCTCACGACCGGAATCCCGGCGCAACGCACGCGAACGTGGGACAGCAACTGCGGCGTCAGATTGATTTCCGGCACGAGAAGCAGGCACTGCGCATCAGGCGCGCTCTCGAGCACGCGCGCGATCGCTTCGAGGTAGACCGCTGTCTTGCCGCTGCCGGTGACGCCGAACAGGACGACGGGAGAGAAACCCGCGGGCTCCAGGATCGCCGTCGCGGCCGCGCGCTGTTCCGCATTGAGGTCGATCGAGTCCGACCGACGACTCGCCTCGGGATCGGGCAGCCGCTTTCGCATCTGCGCCAGGACTGATGCGAATCGCGGTCCCGGCGGCCGGCGCAGCAGCGGGGGTAGCGCGGGAATGGCGACTTCTCCCCAGCGATGCTGGTAATACTCGGCGGCAAAACGAGTCAGCTCGAGCCAAGCTGGCGACAGTGGGCTCAGATCCTGGAGCACCCGCACGATGCTGCGAACGCGGTCAACCGCGATCCTCGGAATCGCAGCCTGCGCAATGCAGACTCCGATGTGCTGGCTGCGAGCGACCGGAACGACGCAAATCCGGCCGGGCTCGGGCGGGACATCGACGCCAGTGGCCGCGTAGTCGAGGGGCTGCTCGATCGCGAGGTCGACGATGATCCTCAGGTACATCGCGGTTCGGCACTGCTATAGAGCTCGGAATCTGCTTCAAATATTTCGTGCAAACCCATGATTCGCTTGCTTGAATTGATCGCTCACCGGCCTGTGGATAATTTTGTGGACAAGCCGCCGGGCTCACCTCTGCCGGGCCTCCTTCGGCCCTGTCGAAGGCCGCCCCATCGACAGTCGAATCACATAAATTTCTTTTTCTTCAATGACTTATCTCCGCGGGCGCGTTGCGCCACCGCGCTGGAACAGTCCCGCATAGGCGGGAAGAATCGAGCGAAGTTTTTGTGAATAAGTCAAGAGGAGTGCGAAAAAACTTTGCGCACGCCCCGACGTTCAAGCCGCTGACCGATCCTTGCGGCTCTCGGCATGCACGGTCTGGACCAGGGTTTGAACGGCGTCTGGCGGCGTGAACTGCGAGATACCGTGCCCCAGGTTAAAGACATGTCCACCCCATCCACCATCCGCGCGCTGAGGCGGCCCGAAGCTGTCTAGCACCCGGCGGACTTCGGCCCGGATCGCATCATCGTTCGCAAAGAGCACGACGGGATCGAGATTGCCTTGCAGGGCGCAACGGTCGTCAATCAGGCGTCGGGCTCGCGCGAGATCAACTGTCCAGTCCAGACCAATCGCGTCGCAACCGATCATGGCAAGATCTTCGAGCCAAACACCCCCACCTTTGGTGAAGCAGATCGAAGGTATGCGCTCACCTTCGCTTTCGCGCTTCAGCTTGGCCAGCACGTCAGCCATGTATCTCAGCGAGAAGGATCGATAGGCGTCGTGGGCGAGTACGCCCCCCCACGTGTCGAAGATCATCACGGCCTGCGCGCCTGCGTCGATCTGCGCGTTCAGATATGCGGCAACGGCCTGGGCGTTGATCGACAGAATTCGATGCAGCAGGTCCGGGCGCCGATACAGCATCGTCTTGATGACACGGAAGTCTTCCGATCCGCCGCCTTCAACCATATAGCAGGCAAGCGTGAAGGGGCTCCCCGAAAACCCGATCAGCGGAATCCGGTTGGCAAGGCTGCGCTTGATCTGGCGCACGGCATCGAGCACGTATCGCAACGAGGACTCGGGATCCGGCGCGGCCAGACGCATGACATCCTCGTCAGTACGCACCGGGCGCTCAAAGCGCGGGCCCTCGCCATCGGCGAAGTAGAGCCCGAGGCCCATCGCGTCAGGCACAGTGAGGATGTCTGAAAACAGAATGGCGGCGTCCAGCGGGTAGCGCTCCAGAGGTTGAAGCGTGACCTCGGTGGCGAGCGCCGGCGACTTGGCAAGCGCCAGGAAACTCCCCGCGCGCCGGCGAGTCGCGTTGTACTCGGGGAGATACCGGCCGGCTTGCCGCATCAGCCAGACCGGCGTGTATGAAGTCGGTTCGCGCAGCAGCGCCCGCAAAAGCGTGTCGTTGTCTGGTCTCATGCGAGCGGTGACGCGTCTTCAGCCACACTGCGATTTTCGCATGGCGTGGCGCTGGAAAAGCAGAGGGCAGGCACGCGGCCTGCCCTCATGCCGAAAAGGCTGACGCCGGTTACTTCTTGGCAGCAGGCTTCTCGCAGCCGGCCAGCTCCTTCTTGGCGTCGGCGGCTTTCTTGCACTCCTCAGCCGTCGGCTTCTTGGCTTCGGCCTTCTTCTCCTGGGCGACGGCGACACCGGCGAATGCGAACAAGCCGGCGATCAGGGCGGCAAGCAGTTTCTTCATGGGAGTTCCCGATACGGTTGGTTGTGTGAACGAAAGTAGTCTCCGCCAGCAGTCAATCTTGTCCGATTGCGAACGCAGACTGTCACCGGTAACGGATCGCGCCGCGCGAGGTTGACGCGCCAGGCGATTGCCGCGGGGTTGCCGAATCCCGACGAACCCTTTCGCAGCAGTGAGTTCTCGCTAATTGACCGCGGTTTGTGCGGACGCGAGGGTTCGGATCTGGAACTGGCCGTCATCGCGGAACAGCCAGGTTTCCGTCACTCGGACTGGTCCATGCACGACCAGCGCCTTCGGCGGTGGGGGCAGCGGCGCCGCGGCGTGCAGCGACCTCAGTGCCACGCCACCGAGTTCCTTTGAATGGTTGGGCACCCGCAGCACATCGGCCCGACGTATCTGCCCGTCGGCGGCGATGGTCATTTCCACCACGACCACCGCGCGCAGCGGATTCGGCGGAGATCCGACGAAGACTAGCGAGCGATTCGCGGCCTGAATGCGTTCGGCGGCACTGCGCTTCCAATCCGACAGCGAGCGCGACGCCGGAGCGGCGTCCACGCGCGGCGCAGGCGCCGCGCTCGGCACCGATGCCGGAAGCGGTTTCCGACTTGCAGTGGGCTCGGCTGGCGGATTCGCACAGCCGCCAAGCAGCACCGCGGCAGCCGCAAGCATCAGCACTCCTTGTGCAATGGCGGAGACAGAGTGCGCCAAATGCGCGTTCATCCTGCAGCTCCAGACAGGTATCGATAGATAGCAGACTCGAGTCTGACGAGGGCAGTGCCGCGCCGTGAATGAGGCAAACGGCCGATCCGGACCGCGCAAAACCGACTAGAGGCGCGCGTCCATCCCAACCAGCCACGTCCTTCCGGGCGCCGGCTCGAAGAACCGGCTGTTGGCTTCGTTGACGATCACCGAGCCCGCAAAGCGTCGATCGAGCATGTTGTCGAGCCTGACGAACGCCCTCGCGCGCCGTCCGCGCAGCATGAATTCGCGGCCTGCGGCCAGATTGATGACCACATAGCCGGGCGCGTGATCGGTATTGCGATCGTCGACGAATAGCGCCGATTGGATCCGCACCTGCACGCCGACCTCTACCGACTCGCCGTGATACTTCGCTTCCATGAAGCCTGTGCGCGCTGGCACCGACGGCAGCTTGTTGCCCGCAGGAACGGTAATCGATGGTGCTGGGCAGGGCGGCGGACCGCAGGTCAGGAACGCGGCATCGAAGCGTGCATTGATGAGTGCCGCATTGCGCAGGCGAACCGGGTGCACGCGTATGCAGGCGGCCGGACGACTATACGGTCCGGGTGGCTGCGCGCACACGAGGACGCACGTTCCAGGCTTGCGCAGGCCGGCGAGCCCCGGCTGCATACCGAACCCGCAGTCAGCGGACGATCAGGACCGGCCGATCCGCGAGCGCCAGCAGCTTCTGCGTCTCACTGCCGATCACAAGCGCCGAGACCTCGCTGCGACCGCGCGACGCCATCACGATCAGCTCGCAGTCGTATTCCCGCGCCGCCTGCAGCAGCGCCAGATGCGGGTGCTGCTGTTCCTGGATGATCGTCGTGCAGGGCACGCCGGCGTCGCTTGCGGCGCGCTCGATCTCGGTTAGGCGCTCGGTCGCCGCCGCGCTGGCGGCGGCGCGATACTGTCCTTCGCTGTCCGGAAGCACTTCACCCAGGCCGTAGTAGGGATACGGCGGGACCGCGGTACATCCGACCAGCGCCACGCCGAGTCGCTTGGCGAGCCCGACAGCAACCGCGATCGCACGTTTCGACCGTGGCGAGCCGTCGGTGGCGATCAGCAACCTCGACGTCATCTGCGCGCCGACGATTACTTGCGCCGCAGCTTCTTGATCGCAGCAAGTTGCGCAGCGAGCGCGGACATTTCGGCTTCCACCTTCGCGATCTCGAGACCGCTGGTCGCCCTGGTGCGCGCCTCCTCCGCCGCTTTCAGCGCCTCGTTCGCCTTGGCTTCGTCGAGGTCCTTGCCGCGGATCGCCGTATCAGCCAGCACCGTGATCACGGTCGGTTGCACTTCGAGGATGCCGCCGGCGACGAACATCTGCTCCTCGTCCTCCCGCTCCGGCACGCGGATGCGCACGATCCCGGGTTTGATGCGGGTGATCAGCGGCGCATGACGGGGATAGATGCCCAGCTCGCCCGCTTCGCCGGGGAGGACGACGAACTCCGCATCGCCCGAGAACAGGCTTTCCTCGGCGCTGACGACGTCGACGTGGATGGTGGTCGCCATGGTCACTGCAGCTTCTTGGCCTTCTCGAACGCTTCGTCGATCGGCCCGACCATGTAGAACGCCTGCTCGGGCAGCGCGTCGCATTCGCCTTCGACGATCATCTTGAAGCCGCGGATCGTTTCCTTGAGCGGCACGTACTTGCCGGGCGAGCCGGTGAAGACCTCGGCGACATGGAACGGCTGCGACAGGAAACGCTGGATCTTGCGCGCGCGCGCCACGGCCAGCTTGTCCTCGGGGGACAACTCGTCCATGCCGAGGATCGCAATGATGTCGCGCAGCTCCTTGTAGCGCTGCAGCGTGGCCTGCACACGCCGCGTGGTCTCGTAGTGCTCCTCGCCGATGACGTTCGGATCGACCTGGCGCGAAGTCGAGTCGAGCGGATCGACCGCCGGATAGATGCCGAGCGCCGCAATGTCGCGTCTCAGCACGACCGTTGCGTCGAGGTGGCCGAACGTCGTCGCCGGCGACGTGTCGGTCAGGTCGTCGGCCGGCACGTACTCGGCCTGGATCGAGGTGATCGTACCGGTCTTGGTCGACGTGATGCGCTCCTGCAGCTTGCCCATCTCCTCGGCCAGCGTCGGT
>JAKORH010000083.1 GCA_029777935.1 Pseudomonadota bacterium | reverse complement strand
CGGCTTGGCACCCCTGAACCAGGACTCGGGCAACTGCCACGGCAAGCGCCGCATCTGGGGCGGCCGAAAGCTGGTCCGCCGGGCGCTGTACATGGCCACGCTCAGCGCCGTGCGCTTCAACCCCGTGATCCGCGCCTTCTACCAACGTCTGCTGGCCGCAGGCAAATGCAAAAAGTCCGCTCTGACCGCCTGCGCGCACAAGCTGCTGCGCATCCTCAACGCCATGGCACGCAACGGTCAATCCTGGACCCCACAACTTCACGGCTTCACCACTTGACCTGCAACACGGTTGCTTCGCGCTTCGCGCTGTCCCCCCGAGGGGGGTGAGCGCCGCGGCTCCAAGCCCGCCTGCGCGGGCTTGGACGACTCGAACGCCCGTCGCGTCTCGCGACGGGCTCTTCGAGCCATCTTGGGGCGGCCCGGCGATGGCTCATGGCAGCTTCAACTCCGTGTCGCGAGCGAACGGCCAGCGACGGTTGATCTGGTCAACCAGGCCCTCGATCTTGCGCAGGTTGGCTTCGACTTCGCCGCGCAGCGCGGGCAGGTCGGTGGTCGCCGCGCGCGCCTCGCCGGCGATCGCCTGCACCTGCTCCAGCAGCGTGTCGACGCGCTTGAGCGTGGCGCGCGTGTCGCCGAGCGCAGCACGCATTTCGACGATGGTCGCGCGGGTCTCGCTCATCACGCCCTCAGTGCCGAACACCTGCGCGTCGGCCTTGGCCGTCAGGCTGTCGAGCCGCGCCAGCAGCGCATTGGTGCGGTCGAGCGCGGCGAGGACCTTCTTCGCGTCGGCGTCGTTGCCGAACAGCACGGCGAGCGCGCCGCGCTCCTTCAGCCGTGCGCTGACGGCCTGCGCGTTGGCGAGCGTCGTGTTCAGCGGCGAATCGGGCGCACTCATCGCCTTGAGGTTGTCCACCAGTTCCTTCGCGGTGGCGACCAGGCGCGGGATCTCCGCGCTCGCGTCGCCGATCAGCACCTTGCGTTCGGCGCCGTCGGGCAGCGGCGCATCGTCGGGCACGCCGGAATACGCCTTGATACTGGCGCCGCCGACCAGTCCGCGCGTCAGCGTGAACACGCTCGAGACGCGCAGCCAGTGCGCGTCCTTGCGCGGGATGTCGATCACGATGCGCGCCGCACCGTCGCGGCCCAGTTCGATCGTGCGCACGCGCCCGATCGGAAAGCCGCTGAACGTCAAGTCCATGCCCGGGCGCACGCCCTCGGAATCGTCGACTACCAGCACCAGCGTCTGCGTGGCCTCGAACGCGCCGCGCGCGTACAGCACGTACAGCGTCGAGCCGGCGAGCAGCACGAGCAGCAGCGCGAGCAGCAGTGCCGCCTTGAACTGCAGGTGCGGAACCGGCGGCTGCGATGAGGCGGGCGGCGTGCTCATCAGTAGTAGTTGCCGACCAGCGACACCGCTTCGATCAGCAGCAGCACCAGGAACAACCGGATCAGCGCCTGCAGCTCGCGGCTGCGGCGCGCGCGGCGCGGCGCTTCGTCGAGCGCCGTGGCCACCGGGATCAGCGCCACCGCGAGCGCGAAGAAGAACGTCTTCAGCGCGAAGATCAACGTCACCGGCGCGCTGAACACGCGGCCGACCTGGCGCGTATAGGCGGCGAAGCCTTCGGCGGTGAAACCGTATACGTGCAGGTAGGCAAGCACCAGCGTCAGCACGCCGGCCACCGCGGCCAGCATCAGAACGCAGAACGTGCCCGACACCACGCGCGGCAGCACTTCGTGCGACAGCGGATCGAGGCCGCGGATCGCGAGCTGCTCGAACTCGCCGCGGGCGCGCAGTTCAGCGATCTCGATGCCGTTGGGCAGCGTCACGCGCACGGCGGCGAACACCGCCGCCGTCAGCGGGATCAGCTCGAGCACCAGCACGCGCACCACCATCTCGAGCGCGTACTGCGTCAGCCCATAGCTGGCGGCGGTCACGACCACGATGCGGATCAGCACCACGCTGATCAGCGCCGACAGCACCGCGAACCACAGCAGGCTCGGCGCGGTGTCGAGGTAGACATTGCGCGCCAACGCCGCGCGATTGGCGCGGCCGTAGGTCGAGGGCGACAGCGCCAGCACCAGCATCAGCGCGCCGAGATGGATCAGCCGCCACCAGCCCGCGAGCCAGCGCGCGAGCATGCGCGCCAGTTCACCCAGCGCTCCGTTGCGCGACAGCGTCGGTGTCATGCGCCGATGATAGAGGTTCGCCCCGCGACCGCCGGCCTGTTGAGCGTTTCGAAAATGCTCGACGTACTTCGGCATTGACGTCGCCCCGGCGCAGAGCCTGCAATGGCTGACGTTCTGCGGCAAAGGCGTGTCAAGTCGAACTTGAACGACGGCGGCGGGGGCGCGAGCGGGCGCGCGTCGCGCGAACAGGCGGCGCGCCGTCATCGCGCGTGCCCGATTCGCCTGCCAGCGCTTCGGCCACCGCAACGCAGTCGTCGACGTGCACGTCGCCGATGTACTTGATCGCGGCGAACGACAGCGTGGCCGCCACGGCCGAGCCTGCGAGCGGCACATACTTCGCCGCGGCGCTCGTCGCCAGCCGCCGCGCCACGGTGCGGACCGCCAGCGACATCACCTCGCGCGTGATCGCGCGCCCGACGACGCTCGAGCCGACCGCCGCTATCGCCTTGTACGCGGACAGGCGCCGCTTCGGCGCCAGCAGTTCGATCTGTTCGGGCGTCAGTCCGAAACCGGCGTTGATCTCCTGCAGCATCTTCATCAGCATGCCGACGTCGACCGCCAGATCGACGCCGGGGATCGGCACCACCGCGGCGGTGGCACAGATCAGGGCGCGCCTCGTGACTGTCCGGCGGCAGCGGTGCGCCGCCGCTTCGATGTCGCGCGGGCTGTCCGGGACCAGCGCGAGCGCCTGCGGTCGGCGGCGGGTCATCGTCGTTTCTCCTCGTTGCGGCGGCGTTTCAGCCGCTTTGTACCTTGATCTGAGACAACCTGCCTGCCAGCATGGCTGCGACAGAATGCACGCGGGGCGCGCCACCGCTACCGTAACAGCGGGCGTCTGATCGTCCGCTTCGTAGCTCGCGGCGAACCGCCTAGAATTCAAGCGCTTGCCGGCATTGACCATGCAACTGCTGACGCTCGGGATCAACCACCAGACCGCGCCGCTCGCGCTGCGCGAGCGGGTCGCGTTCGTGCCCGAGGAGATCGGCCCGGCGATCGCACGGCTGCGCGACCGGCTCGCGCTCAGATCGGCCGGCGAGCTCAGCGAGGCGGCGATCGTGTCGACCTGCAACCGCACCGAGCTGTACTGCGCGGTGGCCGAGCCGCAGGCGGCGAGCACGGCGCTGGCCGAGTTCATCGCCGCGGAAAAGCAGCTCGATCCGGACGAGCTGAAGCGCGCCGCCTATGCACTGCCGCAGACCAACGCGGTGCGGCACGCGTTTCGTGTGGCGAGCGGGCTGGATTCGATGGTGCTCGGCGAGCCGCAGATTCTCGGCCAGATGAAGCAGGCCGAACGGCTGGCGCGCGACGCCGGCGGCATGGGACTGATGCTGAACCATCTGTTCCAGCACACGTTCGCGGTCGCCAAGGAAGTGCGCACGACGACCGAGATCGGCGCGCACACGGTGTCGATGGCGGCCGCCGCGGTACGCGTGGCCGAGCGCATCTTCGGTTCGCTGGCCGGCAGCGACGTCCTGTTCGTCGGCGCGGGCGAGATGGTCGAGCTGGTAGCCACGCATTTTGCCGCGCGCCGTCCGAAGTCGATCACGATCGCCAACCGCACGATCGAGCGCGGCGATACGCTGGCCGCCAAGCTGCACGGGCGCGCGATGCGGCTGGCGGAGCTGCCGGAAGCGATGTCGCGCTTCGACATCGTGGTGTCGTGCACCGCCAGCTCGCTGCCGATCATCGGGCTCGGCATGGTCGAGCGCGCGATCAAGCAGCGCCGCCACCGGCCGATGTACATCGTCGACCTGGCGGTGCCGCGCGACGTGGAGCCCGAGGTCGCGCGGCTGGACGACGTGTACGTCTACACGGTCGACGACCTGGGCAAGATCGTGCAGACCGGCGCCGAGAGCCGGCAGTCGGCGGTCGCGCAGGCCGAATCCATCATCGAGTCGCGCGTGCGCGATTTCGACGCCTGGCTGCGCACGCGCGCCGCGGTGCCGATCATCCAGGGATTGCGCAGCCGCGCCGACGAGCTGCGGATGTACGAGCTGGAGCGCGCGCGCAAGCTGCTGGCGCGCGGCGAATCACCCGAGGCGGTCCTCGAGCAGCTTTCGGTGGCGCTGACCAACAAGTTCCTGCACGCGCCGGTGGCCGCACTGCACCAGGCCTCCGGCAACGACAACGACGACGAGCGCGTGCGCCTGGTGGCGCTGCTCTCCCGCTTCTATTCCTAGCGGAACTCGGAGAACGGGGCGGCTTGCGCCGCCTCGCACACATTTTCCTGTCCATGAAACCTTCGATGCAAACCAAGCTCGCGCAGCTCGCGCGGCGACTGAACGAAATCGACGCGCTGCTGGCGGCCGAGGACGCGACGCGCGACCTGAACCGCTTCCGCGCGCTCGGGCGCGAGCGCGCCGAAATCGAGCCGGTGGTGGCGCGCTTCCACGACTACAACCGCGCACAGACCGACCTCGCCGACGCGCAGCAGATGCTGGCCGAGCCCGACATGAAGGCGCTCGCCGAGGAGGAGATTCATGGCGCGAAGGCGCGGATCGACGCGCTCGGGGACGAGTTGCAGCGGCTGCTGCTGCCGCAGGACCCGAACGACGAGCGCAACGTGTTCCTGGAGATTCGCGCCGGCACCGGCGGAGACGAATCGGCGCTGTTCGCCGGCGACCTGCTGCGGATGTACACGCGCTACGCCGAGCGCAACCGCTGGCAGACGGAACTGATCTCCGAGAGCCCGTCGGATCTCGGCGGCTACAAGGAGGTGATCGTGCGCTTCCTCGGCGCCGGCGCGTATTCGAAGCTCAAGTTCGAGTCGGGCGGCCACCGCGTGCAGCGCGTGCCGG
>JAKORH010000082.1 GCA_029777935.1 Pseudomonadota bacterium | reverse complement strand
CGCGCGTATGCTGGCATTCAGTCTTGCCTTGCCGCGAGGGGAACGATGAACAAGAAGATTCCGGCCAACCACATCCGCGTCAAGCGCGCTTACGAACCGGCCGCGCCCGAGGACGGCACGCGCATCCTGATCGACCGCCTGTGGCCGCGCGGCGTGAAGAAGGAGACACTCGCGCTCGCCGAGTGGGACAAGGATCTGTCGCCGAGCACCGAGCTGCGCCAGTGGTACGGCCACGAGCCCTCGCGCTGGGACGAGTTCCGGCGCCGCTACGCGGCCGAGCTGCGCGCGCATGCCGACCGCTTCGACGCGCTGCGCGCGCGTGCGAGCGAAGGCGTGATCACGCTGGTCTATTCGTCGCACGAGGAACACCTGAACAATGCGGTGGCGATGCGCGAATTCCTGCTCAGCCCGCATGGCATTGACGCATGAACCACCCCCAGTCTTCGCGCACTTCGTGTCGCTTCGCCAACCCCCTTGCAGGGGGCGCACCCAGCGGCCCGGCAGAGCCGGATCCGCGGGTGCCCGCGCATGGCCTGCTCCGCGGCCTTTTGCACCTTTGTGTTTTATGCACCGCAGATGATACGGAGCGCGGCGTCTACTCACATTAATGACCTGGAGCCAACCGATGACCCAACGAATCGATTACAAGAACGCCTCGCCCGGCGCCTTCGCCGCGATGCTGGGGCTCGAGAAATACGCGCGCGGCTGCGGCCTCGAGCATCAGCTGCTCGAACTGGTGAAGACGCGCGTCTCGCAGATCAACGGCTGCGCGTACTGCGTGGACATGCACACCAAGGACGCGCGCGCGGCCGGCGAGACCGAGCAGCGGCTGTACCTGCTCTCCGCCTGGCGCGAGACCGATTTCTACACGCCGCGCGAGCGCGCCGCGCTGGCCTGGGCCGAGGCGGTGACCCGGCTCACCGACCAGGAGGTGACGGACGCGGTGTACGACGAGGCGCGGCGCCACTTCGACGAAAAGGCGCTGGTCGATCTCACGCTCGCGGTGATTGCGATCAACGGCTGGAACCGGCTGGCGATCCCGTTCCGCGCCGAAGCCGGCACCTACCAGCCGGCGCAGCGTCGCGCCGAGTAACGCACGACTGGCACGACCGGCGCGATGACGCGACGACAGTCGCCGCAGACCATTTGAAGACGAAGGAGAAGGATCCGATGGAAACCGCCCTGTATCCGCAGGCCAGCGTCG
>JAKORH010000081.1 GCA_029777935.1 Pseudomonadota bacterium | reverse complement strand
CGATCTCGGTCTGCATGTCGGCGAGCTTCTTCTGGATCAGTTGATTGGCCGCCAGCGGGCGGCCGAACTGCTTGCGGTCGAGCACGTACTGCCGCGCGCGGAACCAGCAGTCTTCGGCCGCGCCGAGTGCGCCCCAGGCGATGCCGTAACGCGCGGAATTGAGGCACGTAAACGGGCCCTTCAGCCCTTCGACGTTGGGCAGTTCGTTTTCGGCCGGCACGAACACGTCGTCCATCACGATCTCGCCGGTGATCGAGGCGCGCAGCCCGACCTTGCCGTGGATCGCCGGCGCCTTCAGTCCCTTCATGCCCTTGTCGAGGATGAAGCCGCAGATCACGCCGGCATCGTTCTTGGCCCACACGACGAACACGTCGGCGATCGGCGAGTTGCTGATCCACATCTTCGATCCGGCCACGCGGAACCCGCCGTCGACCTTCTTCGCGCGCGTGGCCATGCTGCCGGGGTCGGAGCCGTGGTTGGGTTCCGTCAGGCCGAAGCAGCCGATCCACTCGCCGGTGGCGAGCTTCGGCAGGTACTTCTTCTTCTGCGCTTCGGTGCCGAATTCGAATATCGGCAGCATCACCAGCGAGCTTTGCACGCTCATCATCGAGCGGTAGCCGGAGTCGACGCGCTCGATCTCGCGCGCAATCAGGCCGTAGCTCACGTAGTTAAGCTCGGGACCGCCGTAGGCGGCGGGGATGGTCGGGCCGAGGAGGCCGAGTTCCCCCATCTCGCGGAAGATCGCCGGATCGGTCTGTTCCCTGCGGAACGCCTCCAGCACGCGCGGCGCGAGCTTGTCCTGCGCGTAGCGCGCCGCAGCGTCGCGCACCATGCGCTCCTCGTCGGTGAGCTGCGCATCGAGCAGCAACGGATCATCCCATTTGAACTGGGCCTTCAGGTGCGTTTTCGTGTTGGGCGCGTTCATGCGTGGATCCTCCCGGAAGGCGAAAGTTTACGCGTGGCGAGTTCCGGTGCAGGTTGCGGGCAATGGAATTGGCCGCCCGGCGCGCAACCGACGCATGCGGCGCGCATTTCACGCTGATCGTCTGCGATGATTGATGCTCGGCATCGGTTTACCGCTTACTCGGGGCTTTCAGGAGGACGTAGATGAGACACGCAGCGGGTGCGTTGGTGATGGCCGCGATGGCGCTGGCGGGCTTTACACCCTCGATCGCCTCGGAGATCCGGGTCGGCTTCACGCTCGATGCCGTCACGCTGGACCCGGCCAATCATCGCAAGCGGGAGACGGAGACGATCATTCGCAACATGTACGACGGCGTCCTGACGCGCAACGCGAAGATGGAAGTCGTGCCCGAACTGGCCGAGTCGTGGAAGCAGATCAACGCGACGACCTACGAGTTCAGGCTGCGCAAGGGCGTCAAGTTCCACCACGGCGAAGTGATGACCGCCGACGACGTGAAATTCACGTTCGACCGGCTGGCGAAGGACGGCGCGATGGGCGGGCAGACGAGCCCGCGCAAGAGCCTGCTGGGTCCGCTGAAGGAAGTCATCGTGGTCGATCCGCTGACGGTGCGGTTCGTATTGAGCGAACCCTGGCCGATCCTGCCGGCGATGCTGCCGTTCCAGGAGTTGGTGAGCCGCAAGTTCGTGGAAACCAGCGGCAGCGACGCGCTGGCGACGCGGGAGGACGGCACCGGCCCGTTCCGGCTGGTCGAGTGGCGCAAGGGCGATGCGGTGATCATGGAGCGCTTCAACGACTATTACGGCGGCGCCACGGCGATCCCGCCGGTCGGCAAGGCCTGTGTCGACCGCGTGATCTTCAAGGTGATCCCGGAGAACGCCTCGCGCGTGGCCGCGCTGCTGGCCGGCGACGTGGACATCATCAACGAGCTGCCGGCGCACGCGGTCAAGCAGGTCGAAGCCAATCCGAATACGCGGGTGATGAGCGTGCGCGGCACGCGCAGCGTGTTCATTGCGATGAACATGCAGGTGGCGCCGCTCGCCGACATCCGCGTGCGCCGCGCGCTCGCGCTTGCGATCGACAGGAAGCTGCTGATCGACCGCATCCTCGGCGGGCACGCCACGGCGATCAACGGCATCCTGAGTCCGGACGCGTTCGCGTTCGACCCGGCGCTGCCCGCGATCAAGTACGACCCCGAGCAGGCGAAGAAGCTGCTGGCGGAGGCCGGCTACAAGGACGGCCTCGACCTAACGCTGGAGACCGAGGGTGCGCACAAGGAGACCGCGGAAGCCATCGCCGCGGTGGCGCGCAAGGGTGGATTCCGGATCCGCGTCGTCGTCGGCGAAGGTTCGCAGTTGCAGGCCAAATGGCGCAAGAAGGACGAGCCGAAGGCGGGCGAGATGTTCTTCACTTCGTGGGGCAACGGCTCGCTCGATCCGTACGACATCTTCGACCCGACCCACATGACCGGCGGCCGCGGCAACGCGTCCTTCTATTCCAATCCGGCGCTGGACAAACTGCTGACCGATGCAGCGGTGGAACTCGACAGCGGCAAACGGGCCGCGCTGTACAAACAGGCGCAGGCGATCCTGGCGAAGGACCTGCCCTATGTGTACCTGTGGGTGCCGGCCGACCTGTATGGGGTTTCGAAGCGACTGACCGGCTGGCAGCCGAGCGCCGACAGCCGCATCAACCTGCACGACGCCTGCGTGAAGTAGGCCGGACGCGGGCGGCGACATGTCGCTGGGCAGGCTGGTCGAGCGGCTGGCGCAACTGGCGCTGGTGCTGCTCGGCGTCGGCGCCGTCGTGTTCTTCATGATGGCGCTGACACCGGGCGATCCGGTGCAGATCATGCTGGGCGACCAGCACGTGACGCCGGAGCAGGTGACAGCGCTGCGCCACGACATGGGGCTCGACCTGCCGCCGGTGCGGCGCTTCGTGGCCTTCCTCGGCAACGCGGCCACCGGCAATTTCGGGCTGAGCTTCTTTCACCGGCGTCCGGTGCTGGATGTCATCGCCGAGCGCCTGCCGGCGACGATCGAGCTGAGCCTCGTTGCCCTGATCCTCGCGCTCGCGCTCGCGATCCCGCTCGGCGTGCTCGCCGCGGTGAAGAAGAACACGATCCTCGACCGGCTGGCCACTGTCGGTTCGCTGTTCGGCGTGTCGCTGCCCGGCTTCTGGTTCGGAATCCTGCTGCTGCTGCTGTTCGCGGTGAACCTGCGCTGGCTGCCGGTGTCCGGCCGCATCGGCTACGACGTGCAGATTCCGGCCGTCACGCATCTGCTGCTGATCGACACGCTGCTGGCCGGCCGGCTCGACGCATTCGCCGATGCGTTGCGCCACCTGCTGCTGCCGGCGATCACGCTCGGGCTGCCGATGGCGGCGATCCTGACGCGCGTCACGCGCACCTCGATGCTGGAGGTGCTGTCGCAGGACTACGTGACCTTTGCGCAGGCCAAGGGGCTGAGCCGCGCGCGCGTGCTGCTGCGCCATGCGCTGAAGAACGCGCTGATCCCGACCGTGACCGTGGCAGCGATCGAAACCGGCTCGCTGCTGGGCGGCAACATGGTGGTCGAAACGGTCTTCGGCTGGCCCGGCCTCGGGCGCCTGGTCGTCGAAAGCATCTTCGTTCGCAACTATCCGCTGGTGCAGGCGGCCGTGCTGTTCTACGCGGTCACGTACGTGGCGCTGAACTTCATCGCCGACATCCTGTACACGGTGCTCAATCCGCGGGTGCGCCTGTGAGCAGCGCCACAGTGGCGACGATCGCGGCGGGCGGCGCGCACCAATCGCCGCTGGTGCGCAACCTGCGCGTGTTCCTGGCGAGCAAGCTGGCGGTGGCGGCCACGCTGGTGACGCTGGCGTTCGTCCTGGTCGCCATCTTCGCGCCGCTCGTCGCGCCCCACGATCCCGACGAAGCCGACCTGCTGCGCCGGCTGCAGCCGCCGTTCTGGATGGAGGGCGGCGAGGTCTCGTACCTGCTCGGCTGCGATGCGCTGGGCCGCGACATCCTGTCGCGCATCATCTTCGGTTCGCGCGTCTCGATCCTGATCGGCGTGACCGTGATCGTGGTCGCCACCGGCATCGGCATCGTCGCGGGGCTGGCGGCCGGCTACATGCGCGGGTGGGTCGATGTCGCGGTGTCCCGCGTGGTCGACATCCTGCTCGGGTTCCCGTACCTGATCTTCGCGATCGCTCTGATCGCGATGACCGGGCCGGGGCTGCAGAACATCATCCTCGCGCTCGCCTACAAGGAATGGGTGATCCCGTGCCGCGTGGTGCGAGGAGAGACGCTGGCCGCGCGCGAGGTCGAGTACGTGGAAGCGGCGCGCGCGCTCGGCGCTTCCGGCGCCTACATCATGCTGCGCGAAGTGCTGCCGAACATCCTGTCGCCGGTGATCGTCGTGTCCACCGTGCGCATGGCGCACGTGATCATTCTCGAAGCCAGCCTGTCGTTCCTGGGGCTCGGGGTGCAGCCGCCGACCGCGTCGTGGGGATCGATGGTCGCCGACGGCCGCGCGTTCATGCTCGAGGCGTGGTGGGCCAGCACGTTTCCGGGGCTCGCGATCCTGCTGCTGGTGCTGGCGATCAACGTGATGAGCCAGGGACTCAGGGATGCATTCGATCCCCGCTTCCAGCGCTGAACGAGGAGCGGGCGCCGCGCGCGGACCGCTGCTCTCGGTGCACGACCTGCGCACGTGCTTCAAGACGCGCTCCGGCATCGTGGCCGCGGTCGACGGCATCGACCTCGACGTGGCGGCGGGCGAATGCCTCGGCGTGGTCGGCGAATCCGGGTCGGGCAAGAGCGTCACGTTCGCCAGCGTGATGGGCCTGGTGCGGCCGCCGGGCTGGATCGACCGCGGATCGATCTGCTTCGATGGCCGCGAACTGGTCGGGCTGGACGAGCAGCACTATCGCAACCTGCGCGGCGGCGCCATCGCGATGACGATGCAGGACGCGCTGACCGCGCTGAATCCCGCGCTGACCGTGGGCGAGCAGATCGCCGAAGTCCTGCTCGAGCACGACCGCGCGCTGCCGAAAGGCCGTCGCGCCCGCGCTGCAACCGTGCGCAACCAAGTGGTCGAGATGATGCGGCTGGTCGGCATTCCGGCCGCGGAGGGACGGCTGGACGACTATCCGCACCAGTTCTCGGGGGGCATGCGGCAGCGGATCATGATTGCGATTGCGCTGGCCTGCCGCCCGCGCCTGCTGATCGCGGACGAGCCCACCACCGCGCTGGACGTGACGATCCAGGCGCAGGTGCTGGAGCTGATCGCCGACATGCGCGCGCGGCTCGGCATGAGCGTCGTGCTGATCACGCACGATCTGGGCGTCGTGGCCGAGTACTGCGAGCGCGTGGCGGTGATGTATGCGGGCCAGGTGGTCGAGGTCGGCCCGACGCGGGAGGTGATCGACGATCCCCGCCATCCGTACACGCGCGGGCTGCTGGATTCGATTCCGATGCTGTCGCAGCGGCAGCGGCGCATCCGTCCGATCGAGGGGCAGGTGCCGAGCCTGATCGATCTGCCGTCGCAATGCCGTTTCTACTCGCGCTGCGAGCGGCGCAGCGATGCCTGCCGCGTGCGGATCGACATGCGGCGCGTGTCGGACCGGCGCGCAGTCCGCTGCGTGCTGCAGGAGGCGGTGTCGTGAGTGCTGCCGGCGTCGAGGACCGCGTGCCGCTGATCCGCGTCACCGATCTGGTCAAGCACTACGACTCGCGCCGCGGCCTGTGGGGCCGCATCACCGGGCGCCCGGGGTCGCTGGTGCGCGCCGTCAACGGCGTGACGCTGGAGATCGGCCGCGGCGAGACGGTCGGCCTGATCGGCGAGAGCGGCTGCGGCAAGAGCACGCTGGGGCGCGCGATCCTGCGGCTGCACGAGCCGACCGCGGGGCGCGTGGAATTCGACGGCGTCAACGTGACCGCGCTCGACGCGGTGCAGTTGAAGGAAATGCGCCGCCGGATGCAGATCATCTTCCAGGATCCGTATGCGTCGCTGAACCCGCGCAAGACGGTGGCCGAGATCGTCGGCCTGCCGCTGCGACTGCACGGCATCGCGCGCGGGCGGCAGGCGCGCGACCGGGTGGCCGCGATGATCGAGAACGTCGGGCTGCGCACCGAACACCTGGGCCGCTATCCGCACGAGTTCTCCGGCGGGCAGCGGCAGCGCATCGGGATCGCGCGGGCACTGATCCTCCATCCGCAGTTCCTCGTTTGCGACGAGCCGGTATCGGCGCTCGACGTTTCGATCCAGGCGCAGATCCTGCACCTGCTTGAGGATCTGCGGCGCGAACTGGGGCTGACCTACCTGTTCGTGTCGCACGACATCGCGGTGATCGGCTATGTCAGCGATCGCATCGCCGTCATGTACCTGGGCGAGATCGTCGAGTCCGGCCCGACCCGGCTGATCCTCGAAGCGCCGCGCCATCCGTACACGCAGGCGCTGCTGTCGGCTGTGCCGCGGCTGGATCGCGTGGGCCGGCGCGCGCGAGTGCGGCTGCAGGGCGATCTGCCGTCGCCGCTGAATCCGCCGCCCGGCTGCAAGTTCCACACCCGCTGTCCGCTCGCCACGCAGCGGTGCCGCGATGTGGCGCCGCGCGCGATCCGGCTCGCTGACGGGCGCGTCGCCGCTTGCCATCTGCTGGCCGAATGACGCAGGACTACGACAGCGGCGTCGTTGTTCTGGCCGGCGGCGCCTTCGAACGCGGTCTGGCGCAGGCGCGCGCCGTTCCGGAATCGATTGCGCCGGTCCGCGCGGCCGTGGCGCTGCGCCTGGGCGAGGCGCGCGAGCGACTCGATGCGGGGCCGGTGCGTTCGTATCTCGACGCGCAATGGCGCTATCACGAACAGAACGCGGCCGCCGAGCTGGACGAGATGCGCGGCATCGCGCAGGGCTACGGCATCGACGAGCGCGAAATGTTCGCCTACCTGCATCTGGGCGTGGTCGGCGATCTGGCCGACGGCTGCACCGCGTGGGCGCGCACCGACCGCGCGCATGGTGCGCTGCTGGTGAAGAATCGCGATTTCCGCGGCGAGCATATCGGGCTGCAGCGCGTGTTCCGCCATTTGGACGCGGCGTGGAACGGGCGGCGCGTTCTCGCCGTCGGCAGCCTGGGCAGCCCGGGCGTCTACTCCAGCGGCATCAACAGCTCGGGACTGGCGCTGGCGGACACGCAAGTCGGCACATCGGATCACGGCGTGGGCCTGCTGCGCTATTTCCTGATGACGCGCATCCTGGCGCGCGCCGCGGAGGTCGACCAAGCGCTCGACGTGATCCGCGCCAGCGCGCATGCCGGCGGCGGCTCGCTGATCATGGCGGACAGATCAGGCGTGGTCGCCGCGGTGGAGCTCACGCATCACCGATTGTCGGTCGAGCGCGTCGCGCGCGGCGTCGTCGCAAGGACGAACCACTTTGTCGGCGCAGAGACGGCGGCCTGCTGGCAGCCCCCGGCGAACGACGCGATGGCCGCGAGTTCAGCGCAGCGGCTGGCCGCCGTGCACGCGGCAGCGCGCGCGTGGACGGATTCGGTCGAGATCGAGGATGCGTTCGATCTGATGCGACGGCACGACGCGCCCGAGGCGGTCGGGCTGTGCCGCCATGGTCAGGACGGCGACGCCCGCACGATCTCGTGCGCCGTGTATGCGCTCGCTGCACCGACGTTGCACTTCTCGGCCGACGCGCCGTGCCAGGGCGCGCGCAGGGTTGGTGTCCCCTGACGGGTTGGGATTGCGAAGACTTGACCAACCAGCGAGCCTCGTCGCCCCGGCGGAGGCCGGGGCCCAATTTCGAACGCGGCAAATTTGGCCACGGCCTCCGCCGGGGCGACGGAGCCGCGATCGTGACGCAGCGCATCCGCGTGCGTGGCTGCGAACACGCACGCAAACGTCGTCAGCCCCGATCGCTCGGGTGGCTCGCCGGCGATGCGATCACCGCGCGCGCGACTCGCGCAAACGCCGCCAGCAGATCCGCCTGCGCGACACCCGCCGCCGGTGTGGCCAGCACCACCGCCTGCGGCCGCACCGGCGCGCGCAGCCGGCGCGTGACCACGCGCCGGCCGTCCTCGGCGCGGTCGTGCCCGGCGGGCGTCGTGAGCACCGACACGCCGAGGCCGTTGGCGACGAGGCCGCGCACCATGTCGTACGAAGGCGTCTCGCGCGCCACGCGCGGCTGCACGCCCGCGCCTCGAAACAGCGAGAGGAAGTACTCGCGGCTTCCCGGCAGATTGATCAGCACCAGCGGCTCGCGCGCGAGGTCGGCCAGCGCGACGCTGCCGCGCCGCGCCAGCGCATGACCGCGCGGCAGCACCGCATGCGGCCACAGCAGTGCGAGCGGCTCGAGGCTGACCCTTCGCGCAAGGCCAAGGTCGTACAGCAACGCGGCGTCGAGCGCGCCGCGCTCGAGCCGGGCGAGCAGTGCCTCGGTGTCGCTCTCATCGAGCATCAGGTCGATGCCGGGCCAGTCGCGCGCGAGACGCGCGAGGATGGCCGGCAGGTAGCGCGGGCCCAGGCTCGCGAGGCAGCCGATGCGCAGCGTGCCGGCCAGCGCCTCCGGTGCCGCGCCGGCCACGCCGCGCCCGCGCGGCGCGCAAAGCGGCGCCGCCTGCGCGAGCAGCGCGCGCACCGCACGCGCGCGTGCCGCTCCGGCCGGCGTCAGCTCGAGGCCGCGCGCCGGCTGGCGCACGAACAGGCGCTCGTCCCACAATGCCTCGAGCTCGGCGATCGCCTTGCTGATCGACGGCTGCGACACGTGCAACGCCGCCGCCGCGCGCGCCGCGCCGCCGTGCGTCGCGGCCGCGGCGAAGTACTCGAGCTGGCGGATGCTGCAGTGGATCACAAAATCGAATGCAACGTATTCCAGGAAGATTCTTTCAGTTTATGCATACGGTGTCCAGAATCGGCCGCACCGAACGAGGAGACCCCGATGACCGCGACCACCGATCGGCCGGACACTCTGCCCAACACGCGCAGCGGCGACCGTCCGCTCGCCGACGTGCGCGTGCTCGACTTCACACGCGTGCTCGCCGGCCCGCTGGCGAGCGCGCTGCTCGCCGACCTCGGCGCCGACGTCGTCAAAGTCGAGCCGCCGCAGGGTGACGACTACCGCTCGATCGGTCCGATGCGCGCCGGCGAGAGCGCGCTCTTCTCGGCCATGAACCGCAACAAGCGCGGCATCGTGCTCGATCTGAAGAGTCCCGCGGCGCGCGAAGTCGTGCGGCGCCTCGCCGCCGGCGCGGACCTCGTGTTCGAGAACTTCCGCCCCGGCGTCGCCGATCGGCTCGGCATCGGCGCCGCAGCACTACGGGAGGTCAACCCGAAGCTCGTTTTCGTCAGCATCTCGGGCTTCGGCCAGACCGGGCCGCTCGCGCAGCGGCCGGCCTACGACATCGTCGTGCAGGCGATGAGCGGGCTGATGGAAGCCACCGGCGATCCGGCCGGTCCGCCGACGCTGGTCGGCGAGGCAGTGTCCGACGTGGGCGCCGGGCTGTGGGCATCGTGGGCTGCGCTCGCCGCGCTGCATGACGCACGCGCGACAGGCCGTGGCCGGCACGTGGACGTCGCGATGCTCGACACCACGCTCGCCTTCCTCGCGACCGCGACCGCGCGCTACCTCTTCACCGGTGAGCCGGCGCGACGCGTCGGCAACCGCCATCCGCTGTCGGCGCCGTTCGGCGTCTACCGTGCGCGCGATGGCCACTTCGCGGTCGCGGTGCTGAACGAAAAACTGTTCGCCGCGTTCGCCGCAGTGATCGGCCGGCCCGAGTTCACCGCGGATCCGCGCTTCGCGTCGGACGACCAGCGCTTGCGCCACGAGCCGGTACTGCGCGATGCGATCGAAACGTGGGCCGCGCGCCACAGTGCCGACGACGCGGTGCAGGCGATGGAGGCGGCGGGCGTGCCGGCGGCGCCGATCCGCAACGTCGCCGAGGCCTACGCGTCGCCGCACGCCGAGGCGCGCGCGCTGCTGCGTGCGGTCGACCATCCGCGCATCGAGGGGCTGCGCGTGCCGGTGCAGCCGGTGAAGTTCGGCTCCGCCGACGCGGCCGTGCCGCGACGCGCACCCGCGCTCGGTGAACACACCGCGGCGGTGCTCGCCGAGTGGCTCGGCGCCGACGCGGCGGCGATCGCAGCGTGGCAGGCTGCGGGCGCGTTCGGCGACTCCCGCGCCGCCGCCTGACGGCGCGACTCTGATCAATCGAACGAAGGACGACCCGATGAAGACCTTCCCCCGCCTCGGCACCACCGACGAGGATCGTGCGCTCGCCGACGCGGTGGCGCGTTTCGCCGCCGAGGTGCTGGCGCCGCGCGCGGCCGAACTCGACGCGAGCGAAGCCTCGTGCACCTGCCACGTGCCTGCGCTCGCCGGCCTCGGCCTGATGGGGCTCAACATTCCCGAGCGCTTCGGCGGGCCCGGCGTCTCGCCGGCGGCGATGTTCCTTGCGCTGGTCGAGGTGGCCCGGGCCTGTGCGGCCACCTCGTCGATGATCGGCGCGCACATCCTCGGCACCGAGGCGGTGCTGATCGGCGGCGACGACGCGCAGCGCACACGC
The DNA here is from genome assembly GCA_029777935.1 of Pseudomonadota bacterium. The sequence continues at coordinate 1,342 of JAKORH010000081.1, read as the reverse complement.
TGGCTGCCGCGCGCGGCGGCCGGCGAGGCGCTCGCCGCCTTCGCGCTCACCGAGCCCACGGGCGGATCGCATCCGGCCGATCTGCGCACGCGCGCACTGCGCGACGACTCGGGCGGCTATCGCATCAGCGGCACCAAACAGTTCATCTCGAATGCCGGCGAGGCGGCATTCATCGTCGTCTTCGCGAAGACCGACCCGGAAGCCGGCGCGCGCGGCGTCAGCGCCTTCGTCGTCGAGCGCGACCGGCCCGGCGTCACGGTCGGCAAGCCCGAGAAGCTGATGGGCATCCGCGCCGCGCATGCGTTCGAGGTGTCGTTAGATGAAGTGCGCGTCCCGGCGGAAAACCGCCTCGGCCCTGAAGGCAGCGGCTTTCGCACCGCGATGAAGGTGCTCGACGGCAGCCGGCTCGACGTCGCCGCCAGTGCGATCGGCATCGCCGAAGCGGCGCTCGCGGCCGCGACCGATTGGGTGCGCGGGCGAAAGGTGGCGGGCGAGCCGCTCGCGGCGAAGCAGGCGGTGCAGTTCATGCTGGCCGACATGCGCACGCAGCTCGAGGCCGCGTGGGCGCTCGCGATGCAGGCCGTTGCGCTGCGCGCCGCCGGGCTGCCGTATTCGGCGCACAGCGCGATGGCGAAGCTGCACGCGTCAGAGACCGTCGCCTTCGTCACCGACCGTGCGCTGCAACTGCATGGCGGCTACGGCTTCACGCGCGAGCTGCCGCTGGAGCGCCACGTGCGCGATGCGCGCATCCTCCGCATCTACGAAGGCGCCTCCGAGATCCAGCGCACGGTCATCGCGCGCGCGGTGCTGGCAGACTGAAGAGCGGCGGCCGGCGGCCGCTGCGCGCATCAGCCGTCGTGCCAGAGCGCGCCCATCGCGTCGGCGAAGCGCGCCGCGATCGCGCCGCCCTGCGGATGCACGCGATCGCGGACGACCCAGCGACCGGCGACCATCACGTCGCGCCATGGCCGTGCCGGGCCGGAGAACACGATTGCGTCGAGCAGCCGCTGTGTCGGGATGCCGGCGAGCGCCGGGTCGTGCGGGTCGGCCACCAGCGCATCGGCACGCGCCCCTTCGCGCAGCCCCCACAGCGCCTCGCCCGCGGCCGGCCCGCCGGCGCGCACCGCATGGTCAAACAACCGCGCGGCGGTCGACGGCTCGCCCGCCGATGGCGCCGCGGCGACGTTGCGCTGGCGCAGCACGAGGCGTTGGCCGTAGTCGAGCCAGCGCAGCTCCTCGCGCCAGTCGCGGCCGACATGGCTGTCGCTGCCGATCGCGATCGGCACGCGGGCCTCCAGCCAGCCCGGCAGGTCGGCGAGGCCGTCGCCGAGATTGCCTTCGG
>JAKORH010000080.1 GCA_029777935.1 Pseudomonadota bacterium | reverse complement strand
TGTTGAAGTCGTCGTCCATCGCCGCCTTGAAGCGCTGCGCGTGCGGCTCGTTCCAGTCGATGCCGCCCGCGGCGGGCGGCGTGTCGCGCAGCGCGATGTACAGCCGGTTCAGTGCCGCGCGCGCCTCGGCGATCATGTCCTCGCTGAAGCTGAACTGGCTGCGGTAGTGCGAGCGGATCAGGAAGAAGCGCAGCGCCTCGGCGTCGTACTTCGCGAGCGCGTCGCGGATCGTGATGAAGTTGCCGAGCGACTTGGACATCTTGTCCTCGCCCACGCGCAGCGCGCCCGTGTGCATCCACACGCGCGCGAACTGCTGGTGGAACGCGCCTTCGCTCTGCGCGATCTCGTTCTCGTGGTGCGGGAAGATCAGGTCCGGGCCGCCGCCGTGGATGTCGAAGGTGCGGCCGAGCAGTTCGCCAGCCATCGCCGAGCACTCGATGTGCCAGCCCGGCCGCCCGGCGCCCCAGCGCGACGGCCACTGCGGCTCGCCGGGCTTGGCGTGCTTCCACAGCACGAAGTCGAGCGGATCGCGCTTGGCGCTGTCGACGGCCACCCGCTCGCCCGCGCGCAGGTCGTCGAGCGACTTGCCGGACAGCTTGCCGTAGCCGGCGAAGCGGCGCACCGCGAAGTTCACGTCGCCGTCCCCGGCCCGGTATGCGAGGTCGTTCTTCTCCAGCAGCTCGATCAGGCCGAGCATCTGCGGGATGAACTGCGTCGCGCGCGGCTCGTGATCCGGCGTCATGCAGCCGAGTGCCGCCAGGTCTTCCTGCATGTAGCGCGTGTATTCCTCGGTCAGCGCGGTCGTGGTCACGCCGCGCTCGGCGGCGCGCTTGATGATCTTGTCGTCGATGTCGGTCACGTTGCGCACGTACGTGACCGCATAGCCCGACGCGCGCAGCCAGCGCTGGATCACGTCGAACGCGACGAACGTGCGGCCGTGGCCGATGTGGCAATAGTCGTACACCGTCACGCCGCACACGTACATGCGCACCTTGCCCGGCTCGAGCGGCGTGAACGGCCCTGGCCGGCGCGCCAACGTGTTGTAGATGGTCAGTGTCATTGGTCGGCAATCCGCGGGTGATGTAGGCGCGCGTCGGAACGACGGCGCGATGCAGCGGCGCGAGGGAAACGACGGAACGTCAACAGCGCCGCGAATGCATCTGAGTCGGATCGGACTGCGTAGGACTGCGTTGATAGAATCGCCGCGCAGTATATCAACGCGACTGCGCCCTCTCCCTTGCGCTTCTTCCGCTCCCGTTGCCTGCCGGCCGCCTCGGCGCTGCTGGCCGCCGCGATGCTCGCGCTGGCGCCGGGCGCGCACGGGCAGGTCGCCGCCGAGCCGCCGGCGGCGGTGCCGCAGCCACAGAGCGACGCGTCGCAGATCGCGGCGCTGATGGCCAAGCAGCAGTGGAACGACGCGCTGGCGCGCGCCGACGCCTCCCTCGCCCGCAGCCCGCACGATGCGCAAGTGCGCTTCCAGCGCGGCGTGATCCTGAGCGAGCTGGGGCGCAAGGACGACGCCGCCACGGCCTTCGAGGCGCTGACGCAGGATTTCCCGGAGCTGCCGGAGCCGTACAACAACCTTGGCGTGCTGTACGCGGGGCAGGGAAAATACGAGGCGGCACGCGAGCAGTTGCGCAAGGCGATCATCGCCAATCCCGGCTACGTCACGGCCTATGAGAACCTCGGCGATCTGTACGTGGCGATGGCAGCGGCGAGTTACCAGGAAGCCGCGAACCTCGATCCGAAAAGCCGCACCGCGCCGGCCAAGCTGGCGCTGGCGCGCGAACTGGGCACGCGCGTGCGCGCGGTGCATTGACCTTGCACGGCAACGGCGCGAAGAGTGCGCTACCGTGAGAACCCGTCGCCACGGCGCAGGCCGGGGCCCAATTGCGAGTCGGCAAGATTGGGCCCCGGCCTGCGCCGGGGCGACGGTGGACCATTGATCGACAGGAGTTGAAGGAGATGATTCTTACCCGCCGCGGCTTGCTTGCCGCATTGCTGATGGCCGCTCTGCCCGCGTTCGCGCAGTCGCCCGCCACGCCACGAGTGACGCTCGAGACCACCGACGGCAACATCGTGCTCGAGCTGAGCGCCGACAAGGCGCCGAAGACGGTCGCGAACTTCCTCGCCTACGTGAAGAGCGGCTTCTATGACGGCACGATCTTCCACCGCGTGATCGACGGCTTCATGATCCAGGGCGGCGGCTACACGCCGGATCTGAACCAGAAGCCGACCAGCGCGCCGATTCCGCTCGAAAGCCAGAACGGCCTGAAGAACGACCGCGGCACGATCGCGATGGCGCGCACCAGCGTGCCGGACTCGGCGACCTCGCAGTTCTTCATCAACGTCGCCAACAACGAGCGCCTGAATTACCCCAGCTTTGACGGCCACGGCTACGCGGTATTCGGCCGCGTGGTCGAAGGCATGGACGTGGTGGACAAGATCAGGGCCGCCGCCACCACGGCCTCCGGCCCGTTCCAGAATCTTCCCGTCAAGCCGATCGTGATCAAGTCCGCGAAGATCACGAGCAAGTAGCACGGGCAAGGTGTCATGCCCGCGCAAGCGGGCATCCAGCCCGGGCCACCACTGCTGGATTCCCGCTTGCGCGGGAATGACACCAAAGGCGCCGCGCAACATCGTCCGACAGATCATCAACTCGACCAATCAAGGGAGCATCCATGGTCCGCCTGCACACCAACCACGGCGTCATCTCGCTCGAACTCGACGAGGCGAAAGCGCCGCAGACCGTCGCCAATTTCCTCGCGTACGTGAAGTCCGGCCACTTCAACAACACGCTGTTCCACCGCGTGATCAACGGCTTCATGATCCAGGGCGGCGGCTTCGAGCCGGGCATGAAGCAGAAGCCGACACAGGCGCCGATCCAGAACGAGGCGGCCAACGGCCTGCGCAACGACAAGTACACGATCGCGATGGCGCGTACCTCCGACCCGCATTCGGCCACCGCGCAGTTCTTCATCAACGTCACCGACAACCACTTCCTGAACCACACCGCGCCGAACGGGCAAGGCTGGGGCTACTGCGTGTTCGGGAAAGTGGTCGACGGCATCGACACCGTCGACAAGATCAAGGCAGTCCGCACCACGCGTTTCGGCATGCACCAGGACGTGCCGGAGCAGGACGTTGTGATCGAGCGCGCCGAGGTCGTCTGAGCGCGCACGGCCGCTCCGAAGCGCTCAGCCCGGAGCGCGAAGCGCGCAGGGTGGCCCGATGAGCGTGACCGGCGCGGTGAACCTGGTCGATCCGCCGCCGGCGCTGGCGCCGCTGACCGGTCGCGTCGAGCTCGCCGATCCGGTCTTCATCTCCGACCTGCACCTCGGCGCCGACCATCCGCGCACGCTCGACGCGTTCCTGCGCTTCATGCGCGAGATCGCGCCGCGCCATCGCGAACTGGTGATCCTCGGCGACCTGTTCGAATTCTGGGCCGGCGACGACGATCTTTCCGATCCGGTCGCACACGCGGTGTGCGAGGCGCTGGGTCACCACGCGCGGCTCGGCTGGCGCGTTTTCGTGATGCACGGCAACCGCGATCTGCTGCTCGGGCGCGGCTTCGCGCAGCGAGCGGGAGCCACGCTGATCGCCGATCCGGCGCTGGCCGCGATCGGAACCACGCGCGCGCTGCTGGCGCACGGCGACGCCTATTGCACGCTCGACGAGCCGTATCAGCGTTTCCGTGCCCAGGCGCGCGATCCGGCGTTCCAGCGGCAGTTTCTGGGCCGCACGCTGGCGGAGCGCAAGGCGTTCATCGGCCAGGCGCGCGCGCAAAGCGAAGCCAGCAAGCGGATGAACGCCGCCGACATCATGGACGTCACGCCGGCGGCGATCGTCGAGGCGTTGCGCGCGGCGGACGTGACGCTGCTGATCCACGGCCATACGCACCGGCCGGCGCGGCACGAGTTCGTGCTCGACGACGCGCCGGCGCAGCGCCTGGTACTGCCCGACTGGGACTTCGATGCGTCGCCGGTGCGCGGCGGCTACCTGCGCTTCGCCGGCGGCGAGCCGGTCGCGGAGGACTTCGGCGTCTGACGCTGTGGACGATACGTACTCGCCACGAGCACTGCCTTCGGCGATACTTCCGCGCCCCTGACCCTGCGGTAGCTGGCCGTGCAGGTCGCGCCCACTGCGCAATTCGGGCGACGCAATGACTAGATTTGGTCCCCTGTGTCGTTCCCGCGCAAGCGGGAACCCAGGCGCTCTTACTTCAAACGACAACGCATCCCCGCTTTCGCGGGGATGACGCTACGAGGAGCTGCCATGCGTCGACGCCACTTCACGCTCTGCGCCACCCTGCTCGCGGCGCTGCCGCTCGCGGCGGCGTTCGGTCAATCCGCGCCGCCCAGGCAGCACAAGGTGGTGATGCAGGTCAGCGACGCCGAACCGGCCAAGTGGAACCTCGCGATGAACAACGCGAAGAACGTGCAGACCGATCTCGGCGCGGGCAACGTCGACATCGAGATCGTCGCCTACGGTCCCGGCATCGGCATGCTGAAGCTGGACTCGGTCGCCGGCCCGCGCATCGCGGAGGCGCTGCGCTCGGGGGTGAAGGTCGTCGCCTGCGAGAACACGATGCACAACCAGAAGCTCGCCCGCGCCGACATGCTCGACGGCATCGGCTACGTGAAGGCGGGCGTGGTCGAGCTGATGCTGAAGCAGCAGCAGGGGTACGCGTATATCCGGCCCTGAGGGTCGAGCTTCAGAAGGTGTGAATCTTTCTACTGCGCGTCCCGATCTCGGCCTTGCAGGCCGCGGCGTCGCGGGATGCGACGCCCCTTCGCCCTGTCCAAGTCCGTGCAGGCGGACTTGGAGCCGCAGGGCTCTGCCTGCGCTGCTCGCTGTACGACTCTGTACAGGTCCGCTGCTCGGCGCGACCTCGGGCCGCTCGCGACGAAATCTTCACACCTTCTCAGTCGACCAGCTTGTCGAGCTGTTTCGGATCGACCTTCGGCGCCTCGGCGGCGACGTCGGCGACCGGGATGCCGTGCCGCTCCAGCGCGGCCGCGAGCCGCTCGATCTCGCGCTGCTGCGCGGCCAGGTGATCGATCAAGCCGTGCAGCGCCTTGGTCAGCGGATCGTCGCCGTCCTGCGACAGTCCGTAGGCCGAAAAGCCCATGCGGTTGGCGGCCTGTTCGCGCGCGGCGTCGGCCTCCTTTTGCAGGATGCGCGCCGGATTGCCCACCGCGGTGGCGCCCGGCGGCACTTCCTTGACCACGACCGCGTTGGAACCGATGCGAGCGCCGTCGCCGACGGTGAAGCCGCCGAGGATCTTCGCGCCCGCGCCGACGATCACCCCGCGCCCCAGCGTGGGGTGCCGCTTGGCGCCGCGCGCGAGCGACGTACCGCCGAGCGTGACTCCCTGGTACAGCGTGCTGTCGTCGCCGACCTCGGCGGTCTCGCCGATCACGATGCCCATGCCGTGGTCGATGAAGACACGCCGGCCGACCTGCGCGCCTGGATGGATTTCGATCCCGGTCAGCCAGCGCGACAAGTTCGACAGAAAGCGACCGAGCCAGCGCAGTCCGTGGATCCAGCACGCGTGCGCCAGGCGGTGCAGCAGCAAGGCGTGGAAGCCGGGGTAGCAGGTCAACACGTCCCACGTCGAGCGCGCCGCGGGATCGCGCTCGCGGATGCACGCGATGTCTTCTCGCAGGCGGCTGAACATGCGGCGTGGCGGGTCGAGTAAGTCAGCATCGATTCTATCGAGCGCGCTTGCTTCCCACCCGCTCGCTCTTGCGCGCGATGATGGCGGCAGCAATGCCGCGCAGGATGTCGACCTCGCTCGCGGTCGGCTGCGCGCGCGTCAGCAGCCGCCGCAGCCGCGCCATCAGCCGCTTCGGCTGCGCCGGATCGAGATAGCCGAGCGCGATCAGCGCCTGTTCAAGGTGCGCGTGCATCGCTTCGACCGCGTCGACAGCCGCCGGAGGGTCCGGCTTGAACGGCGATTCGACCGCTGCCGCGCCGCCCAGCGCGAGCCGGCATTCGTAGGCGACCACCTGCACCGCCTGCGCGAGATTGAGCGACCCGTAGCCGGCGTCGGCGCCAATCGCCACGCACGCCTGGCAGCGCTCGATGTCCTCGTTGCGCAGCCCGTCGCGCTCGGTGCCGAATACGAACGCGAGGTCGCCGTCGGCCAGCCGCTCGCGCGCCTCGGCCGTCGCCGCACGCAGGTCGATCAGCCGCGGCCCGAATTCGCGCGCGTAGCCGGTCAGCGCGTACGCGCGGCGCACGCCGGCGAGCGCTCCGGCGAGGTCGGCATGCGCGGTCGCCGCACGTAGCACGTCGTGCGCATGGGTCGCCAACGCGAGCGCGGCCTCGTGCTCGCGAAAGTCCGCCACTTTCGGCGCGACGACCGCGAGCTTCGTCCAGCCCATCGTCTTGAGCGCACGCGCGGCGGCGCCGATATTGCCGGGATGGCTCGGCGCCACCAGCACGAAGCGGACGCGATCGGCGATCGGCAGCGGCACGGAAGAAAGGCGGTCCAACCTTTAGAATGCCGGCCAGTCTAGCGTCGCCGTATGCGCGCGCCGCCCGCTCCAACCGATCCCGATGCACCCGATGCTGAACACGGCCGTCAAGGCCGCCCGCAAGGCCGGCGCGATCATCAACCGCGCCAGCCTGGATCTCGACCTCGTGCGCGTGTCGGCCAAGGGTCGCAGCGATTTCGTGACCGAGGTCGATCACGCCGCCGAAGCGGCGATCATCGAGACGCTGAAGACCGCCTATCCGCAGCATTCGATCCTGGCCGAGGAATCCGGCGCGACGAAGTCGGAATCCGGCGCCGACTACACCTGGATCATCGATCCGCTCGACGGCACCACCAACTTCATCCACGGCTTTCCGCAGTACGCGGTGTCGATCGCGCTCCAGCACGGCGGGCAGATCACGCAGGGAGTCGTCTACGACCCGACGCGCAACGAGCTGTTCACCGCCACGCGCGGCCGCGGCGCGTTCCTGAACGACCGGCGGCTGCGCGTGTCACGGCGCGACAAGTTGCGCGAGGCGCTGGTCGGTACCGGCTTCCCCTTCCGCCAGCTCGACCACCTCGACGAATACGTGCGCATGTTCAAGCGCATCACCGAGGAAACTGCCGGCATCCGTCGCCCCGGTGCCGCCGCGCTCGATCTCGCCTACGTCGCCGCGGGGCGCCTCGACGGCTTCTGGGAATTCGGGCTGTCGCCCTGGGACATGGCGGCCGGCAGCCTGCTGATCCTCGAGGCCGGCGGCATGATCGGCGATTTCGACGGCGAGAAACATTATCTGGAGACAGGCCGCATCGTCTGCGGCGCGCCGAAGGTGTACGAACAGTTGCTGAAGATGGTGCGAGACGTCCATCTGCAGGACGCGCAGGCAAAGGGACCGCAGGCATGAGGCAGTTCATGGAGAAGGCTCTCGGCACGCGCCGGCGCATCTGCGCGGCGGTGTTCGTCGTGATTGCGTGCCTGCTCGCGACGTCGCTGTACCTGCAGCACGTCGAGGGCCTGGAGCCGTGCCCCCTGTGCATCCTGCAGCGCTACGCGTTCGTGCTGGTGGCGCTGCTCGCGTTGATTGCCGCGCTGGTGCCGAACGCGCTCGCCAGGGCGTCGCAGGCGGCGGCCATGCTGTTCGCGCTGGCCGGCGGCGGCGTGGCGGCGTGGCAGGTGTGGCTGCAGGCGCATCCGCCCAAGGTGGCGTCGTGCGGACCCGGGCTCGAATACATGCTGAGCGAACTGCCGCTGGCGCGCGCGCTGCCGCGCATCTTCCAGGGCTCCGGCGACTGCTCCGAAGTGCAATGGACCTTCCTCGGCCTGTCGATCGCCGGCTGGTCGCTGGTGTGGTTCACGATCCTGTTCGTCGCGCTGGCCGCGGCCGCGCGCAAGCGCGCCTGAACCCGTTCCCGGCAGCGCCGACGTGACGGCGGACCTGTCCCGGCACACGCCGATGATGCAGCAGTACCTGCGCATCAAGGCGCAGCACCCGCACGCGCTGCTGTTCTACCGGATGGGCGACTTCTACGAGCTGTTCTACGAAGACGCCGAGCGCGGCGCGAAGCTGCTGAACATCACGCTGACGAAGCGCGGCGTCTCGGCCGGGGGCCCGATCCCGATGGCGGGCGTGCCGGTCGTGTCAGTCGAGCAGTACCTGGCGCGGCTGGTCAAGCTCGGCGAGTCGGTGGCGATCTGCGAGCAGATCGGCGATCCGGCGACCAGCAAGGGGCCGGTCGAACGCAAGGTGATGCGCGTGGTCACGCCGGGCACGATCACCGACGCCGGCCTGCTCGCCAGCAAGTCCGATGCTGCGCTGGCCGCCCTGCACTTCGCCGGCAAGGAGATCGGCATCGCATGGCTGGTGCTCGCCAGCGGCGACCTGCGTGCGACCATCGCCGCGCCGGGATCGCTCGCCTCGGAGCTGGCGCGCATCGCACCCTCGGAGATCCTGATCGCCGACGGCGCGCGCGCGACCGTGCCCGCCAACGGCGCCGCGCTGCAGTCGGTGCCGGATTGGCACTTCGACCCCGCGCGCGGCGGCGAGCTGCTGCGCGAACTGCTCGGCGTGGCGACACTGCAGGCGTTCGGCGTCGACGATCAGCCGTCGCTGCTCGCCGCCTGCGGCGCGCTGCTGACGTATGCGCAGCAGACGCAGAGCGAGCGGCTGGCGCACGTGACCACGCTGCGCGTCGAACGGGAATCCGAGTTCATCGTGCTCGACGCCGCGACGCGCCGCAATCTCGAACTGACCGAGCCGCTGCGCGGCGACGGCGGGCCGACGCTGTTCTCCACGCTCGACCGCTGCGCCACCGGCATGGGCAGCCGGCGGCTGCGGCACTGGCTGCATCATCCGCTGCGCGATGCGGCGGTCGCGGGCGCGCGCCACGCGGCGATCGACGCCGTGCTGACCGGCGCGCGCCACGCGCAGGTGCACGAGGCGCTGCGCAACGTGAACGACCTCGACCGCCTGGCTTCGCGCATCGCGCTCAGGAGCATCCGCCCGCGCGAGCTGGCCGCCCTGCGCGACGCGCTGCCGCGGCTCGATCGGCTGCGCGAGGTGCTGTCCGCCCTCGGCGATCCGCTGTCGGCAGACCTGGCGCAGGCGCTCGAGCTTCCCGGCGCGGTCGGCGCGGCGCTGGCGCGCGCATTACTGCCCGAGCCGGCCTTCTCGCCGCGCGACGGCGACGTGATCGCGCCGGGCTTCGATGCCGAACTCGACGAGCTGCGCGCGCTGCGCGACAACGCCGGCAGCTTCCTGATGGAGCTGGAAGCGCGCGAGCGCGCCCGCACCGGCATTGCCAACCTGCGCGTCGAATACAACCGTGTGCACGGCTTCTACATCGAAGTGACGCGCGGGCAGGCGGACAAGGTGCCGGACGACTACCGGCGGCGCCAGACGATGAAGAACGCGGAGCGTTACATCACGCCGGAACTGAAGAGCTTCGAGGACAAGGCTCTGTCCGCCCAGGAACGCGCGCGCGCCCGCGAGAAGGAATTGTTCGACGCGCTGATCGGCGAGCTCGCAGCGCACGTTCCGGCGCTGCTGCGCGCCGCCGACGCGGTCGCCGCCGCCGACGCGCTGGCGGCGCTCGCCGCGCATGCCGAAGCCGCGCGCTGGACGCGGCCGGCGTTGTCGGCGGAACCCGGCATCGAGCTGGCCGGCGCGCGGCACCCGGTGGTCGAGCGCGAGATCGAGACCTACGTGCCGAACGATTGCCGGCTGGCGCCGTCGCGCCGGCTGCTGGTCGTCACCGGCCCCAACATGGGCGGCAAGTCGACCTACATGCGCTCGGTCGCGCTCACGGTGCTGCTCGCGTGGTGCGGCAGCTTCGTGCCGGCAACCAGCGCGCGCATCGGGCCGATCGACCGCATCCTGACGCGCATCGGCGCCGCCGACGACCTGGCACGCGGCGCCTCGACTTTCATGGTCGAGATGACGGAGGCGGCCGCGATCCTGAACCATGCCACCGAGCGCTCGCTGGTGCTGATGGACGAGATCGGCCGAGGCACGTCGACCTTCGACGGGCTCGCCTTGGCAGGCGCGATCGCGCGCGAGCTGGCGGAGAAGAACCGCTGCTACACGCTCTTCGCCACGCACTACTTCGAGCTGACGCAACTGGCCGACTCGCTGCCGGAAGTCGCCAACGTTCACGTCGCGGCCGCCGAAGTGCGCGGCAAGGTCGTGTTCCTGCACGAGGTGCACGAAGGGCCGGCCAGCCGCAGCTACGGCCTGGCGGTCGCGCAGCTCGCGGGCGTGGCGCCGGGCGTGGTCAGGCGCGCGCACGCGATGCTGGCGCAGCTCGAGGAAAGGGCCGCGGGCACGCGGCCGCAACTGGATCTCTTCAGCGTCGCAGCGCCGGAGCCGGTGCAGATCGAGCACGACGCGCTGCGCGAGCGGTTGCGCGAGATCGAGCCCGACGAACTCGCGCCGCGCGACGCGCTGCACCTGCTGTACGAGCTGAAGCTGATGGCACGGGATTAGAACCTATCCGTGAGTAATTCGTGCGATGCGTTGTCGCCAGAAAGCCCGGATGCAAGGCGCCCGGCGCAGGACAGTAGCCCGGCCTACGGCCAAGCCGGGCA
>JAKORH010000079.1 GCA_029777935.1 Pseudomonadota bacterium | reverse complement strand
GCTGCGGGCCGGCGATGATCGCCATGCACGACGGCGGAATCACCGCCATCGTGTCCGGTCCCATCGTCGCCAGCACGTGCCGTACCGACAGTGCGTCGAGGCAGCCGGGGCAGGCGGCGTGGCCGGAGCAGAGCATGGCTTCGTTCGGGAGGTCGAGCTTGATCATGGAAAGCGGATCCTTCGTCAATTGCGCCCCTCACCCCAACCCCTCTCCCGGGGGGAGAGGGGTTTGCATCCCTCTCCCTCCGGGAGAGGGACCGAGGGTGAGGGCGGACGGCAATTCATCTGACCCACTCCGATTCCGGTCGTGGTTCCGCGCCGTGCGCACGCCGCACGAACTCCGCGATCCTCTCCGGCGCCACGTTGACGCCGCCCACGCCGGCGAGATACCCGTGCACGCGTGGCGCGCGCTCCATGCCGTACAGCGCAGCGCGCAGTTCCTGATGCAGTACGCCGCCGGCGCCGGGCGAATGGTTGCGGTCGAGCACGATCACGTCCGGCACGCCGGCGAGCGCGGCGCGGAGCCGTTCGACCGGCAGCGGGCGGAACAGCCGTACCTTGAGCAGCCCGACCTCCTCGCCGGCATCGCGCAGCGCGTCGACCGCTTCGCGCGCGGTGCCGCACATCGAGCCCATCGTGACGATCACCGTGCGCGCGCCGTCGCAGCGATAGCGTTCGAGCGCGCCGCCGTAGCTGCGGCCGGTGAGCTCGGCCCACTCGCGGTCGATCTCCTCGGCGAGTTGCGGTACCTGCGCCAGCGCGGACTCGATCTCCTGCCGGTGGCGATAGAACATGTCCTGCGAAACCACGTTGCCCCACGACTCGACCTGAGCGGTGTCGAGCCGGTGCGCGGGCGCGTACGGCGGCAGGAAGCGATCGACCAGTGCCTGCGCCGGGATCGCCACCGGCTCCAGCGCATGCGATACGTAGAACGCGTCGTGGTTGATCATCGCCGGGACCAGCACGCGTTCGGCGATCCTGAACGCGGCGAGCGTGGTGTCGAGCGATTCCTGCGCGCTCTCGGAGTAGAACTGGATCCAGCCGGTGTCGCGTTGCGCGAGGCTGTCGGTCTGGTCCGGCCAGAACGCCCACGGCGAGGCGACCGTGCGGTTGATGTTCGCCATCACGATCGGCGCGCGCGCGCCGGCGGCGTAGTGCAGCAGCTCGTGCATCAGCAGCAGGCCCTGCGACGCGGTCGCGGTGAACACGCGCACGCCGGCAAGCGACGCCGGGATGCACGCGGCCATCACCGAGTGCTCGGACTCGGGCGTGATGATCTCGGCGTCGAAGACGCCATCGGCCTGGAACTCGGTGATCAGCTCCAGCACCGGCGTCTGCGGCGTGATCG
>JAKORH010000078.1 GCA_029777935.1 Pseudomonadota bacterium | reverse complement strand
TGTCCATCTGCCAGCTCTGCGCCGCGCCCTTGCCGATCACCTGCAGCACCAGCTTCATGTCGAGCCCGGCCTTCTGGCCGAACGCGATCGCCTCGGCGAGCGCCTGCACCATGCCCGCAATCGCGAGCTGATTGACCATCTTTGCCAGCTGCCCGCTGCCGCTGTCACCGACCAGCGTGACCGCGCGCGCGAACGCCATCGCCACCGGCTGCGCGCGCGCGAACGGCGCCGCGTCACCCCCGCACATGACCGTCAGCACGCCGTTGACGGCGCCGGCCTGCCCGCCGGACACAGGCGCGTCGATGAAGTGCAGCCCACGTTTGCGCGCTTCGGCGTGCAGTTCGCGCGCCACTTCGGCCGAGGCGGTCGTGTGGTCGATGAAGACCGCGTCGCGCGCCATTCCCGCGAAGCCGCCGTGGTCACCAAGCACCACGCTTCTGAGGTCGTCGTCGTTGCCGACGCACGCGAACACGAGCGGCGCGCCCGCAGCCGCCTGGCGCGGTGTCGAGGCGGCCTTGCCGCCGTACTCCTCGACCCAGCGCTCGGCTTTCTTCGCGGTGCGGTTGTACACGGTCACGTGATGGCCGGCGCGCGCCAGATGGCCTGCCATCGGATACCCCATCACGCCGAGACCGAGAAAGGCCACGCGGTGGGACGGCACCGGGTCGTAGGTCTTGTTCGACATCGTCTTGCCTGCCAGAAGAACGCGCGGACGATACACCGGCTGTAAGACGCCGGGCACCGCGCCGACCAAGCTCGCGGGTTCAAGGGAGAAAGCGAGTCTTCGATGTCGCCCGCACTGATCCTCGTCGCGGCGGCCGCCGCCGCGGGCTGTTCCGTGACGAGCCCGTCGCACACCGTCGCTCTGGTCGAGCTGTATACGTCGCAGGGGTGTTCAAGCTGTCCGCCGGCCGATCGCTGGCTGTCCGGGCTGCACCCGGGCGACCGGGTCGTCCCGCTGGCCCTGCACGTCGGCTACTGGGACTACATCGGCTGGAAGGACCCGTTCGCGCGGCGCGAATTCAACCAGCGCCAGCGCTGGCTGGCGGATCTGAACGGCAACCGCGCCGTGTACACGCCCGGCGTGTTCGTGCAGGGGCACGAGACGCCGCGCTGGCACGATGCGGTGACATTCGAGGCCGCCGTCGCCGCGATCAACTCGCAGCCGTCGCGCGCGAAGATCGAGCTCGAGGCGAAGGTGGATGGCGGCCGGATAGAGGCGCGCGCCCACGTCAGCGCGGCCGGCGCGCGCGAGCCGCAGGTGATCGTCGCGCTGGCGCAGAGCGGAAACGTCACGAAGGTCAGCGCCGGCGAGAACCGCGGCGAGACGCTCGTGGACGACTACGTGGTCACGCAGTGGAGCGGTCCCCTCGCGCCAGGCGCGCCAGCCGTGCAGCAGTGGCCAGCGCAGGGTGTGCCGCTCGACCGACTGGAAGTCGTCGCCGTGGTGCAGGACGCGGCGCGGGGCGAGCTGCTGCAGGCCGTCGCGCTACCGCTCGGCCGGTGCGGCAAGTAGTCGCGACCGGCGGCGAAGTTGCACCACGCGCGCTTACGCCGGACGAAGACGACCGGCCGCTGGCTGTCAGCCCGGCGTGGCGAGCTTCAGCCCGACGATGCCGGCGACGATCAGCGCCACGCTCGCCAGCCGCAGCGCCGAAGCGGGTTCATCGAACAGCACGATGCCGAGCAGAACCGTGCCGACCGCGCCGACGCCGACCCACACGCTGTACGCGGTGCCGACCGGCAGAGACTTCATCGCCAGCGCCAGCAGCCACATGCTGGCGATCAACGCGGCGGCCGTGAAGACGCTCGGCCACAGGCGCGTGAAGCCCGCAGTGAACTTCAGCCCGATCGCCCAGCCGACCTCGAACAGCCCGGCCATCACCAGCGCGGTCCACGCGGCAGCCGGCGTCATCGCTGCACGATCTGCGCGCAGGTCAGGTCACGCTTCACGGCGTCGACGACCTCGACCGCGCCGGGTGTCGATCGGGCTGTCGCCCCGGCGCAGGCCGGGGTCCAAGTTGAAGCGCCGAAAATTGGGCCCCGGCCTGCGCCGGGGCGACGAGAGCATGCGTACGTAACCATCCGTCAGTAGCCGACGGCCTGGCCGTCGCGGCGGGAGTCGCTGGCCGCCACGAAGCCGTCGACGGCAGGATCGCCGAGCCGCCAGATGAACTGGCCGCTGCCGAAGTCCATGTAGCTGTCGGTGAGGTCGGCGATCTCGTGGCCGCGGCGCGCAAGTTCGTCGCACACCGCCGCGCTCGTCGTTGGCTCGACGTCGATCTTCACGCCCGATTCCCACTTCCAGCGCGGCGCGTCGCACGCGGCCTGCGGCTGCTGGTTCGCGAGCAGAATTCGCGCCAGCGTCTGCACGTGGCCCTGCGGCTGGATGTTGCCGCCCATCACGCCGAAGCTCATCTGCGGTTGCCCGCCCTTCATCAGGAAGCCGGGAATGATCGTTTGGAACGGCCGCTTGCCCGGCGCCACGCTGTTGGCGTGCGCGGGATCGAGTGAAAAGCCGTAACCGCGGTTCTGCAGCGAGATGCCGTAGCCGGGCACGACCACGCCGGAGCCGAAGCCCATGTAGTTGGACTGGATGAACGAGATCATCATGCCGCTCGCGTCGGCGGCGGCGAGGTAGATCGTGCCGCCGCTCGGCGGCTTGCCGGCGCGGAACGCCTGCGCGCGCTTCGGATCGATCAGCTGCGCGCGCTCGGCGAGATACGCGGGGTCGAGCATCTGCGCCGGCGTCACGCGCATCGCGCGCGGATCGGCCACATACGTGTACACGTCGGCGAAGGCGAGCTTCATCGCCTCGATCAGCACGTGCTGCACGTCGGCCGAATCGAAGCGGCCGCGGTCGAGTGCCTGCTGCGCCAGCGGCGTGTGCTTCAGTATCCCGAGGCAGATCAGCGCAGCGATGCCCTGGCCGTTGGGCGGAATCTCATGCACCTCATGGCCGGCGATCGACTGGCTGACCGTGCCGACCCAGCCGTTCTTCTGCACGAAGTCCCAGTAGGCGGCGAAGTCCGCCTCGGTGTGCGCGCCGCCGGTTTCGCGCGCGTATCGGGCGATCGCGGCGGCGATCTCGCCGCGGTAGAACGCTTCGCCCTTCGTCTGCGCCACCAGCTTCAGCGTGCGCGCCGCGCCTTTCAGCACGAAGTGCTCGCCGATCATCGGCGCGCGGCCGCGCGGCAGGAAGTGCTCGGCGAAGCCGGGATAGGGTTCGAGCAGCGATGCTGCGCGTTGCCACTTGTCCTGCACGATGGGGCTGATCGCGAAGCCGCGTTCCGCGTAGTCGATCGCGGGCGCCAGTACGTCGGCGAACGCGAGCTTACCGAAGCGGTCGTGCAGCAGCCGCCAGCCGGCCACCGCGCCGGGAATCGTCACGGTGTCCCAGCCGCGCTGCGGGCGGCTCCGCGGCAGATCGTCGCCGTACTTGCGTCGGAAATAGTCGAGCGTCCACGCGGCCGGCGCAATGCCGCTCGAGTTCATGCCGTGCAGCGCCTTCGAGGCCGGATCCCACACGATCGCGAAGTTGTCCGAGCCCAGGCCGTTGCTGCACGGCTCGGTCATCGTGATCACCGCGGCGGCGGCGATCGCTGCGTCGACCGCGTTGCCCCCATGCTGCAGCGTGCGCAGGCCGGCCTGCGCCGCCAGCGGCTGCGAGGTCGACACGATGTTGCGCGCGAACACGGGCGTGCGCACGGTGGGGTATGGATTGGTCCAGTCGAACTGCTTCACGACACTCGCTCCATCGGTGTGTAGAACTGCGGGGCCTCGGCGCGCTCGTACATGCCGTAGTCGCGCTCGATTTCGCACATGCGCAGGCGCCGCGCGTCTGCCAGTTGCGCCAGCGTCAGCGTATCGGACACCCCGACGTCGAACAGGTGCGCGTACTCGCCGGGGCGATAGATGCTCTCGAACGATTCGGCCGCGCCGGTCAGCGCGTTCGTCTGCGACTCGGCGATCGCGACGAAGCGCGGCGCGCGCGCGGCCGGATCGTTGTACGCGCCGAGGCGCTCGGGCCGCCAGGTCGGGGCATCGCGCGCTTCTTCGCGCACGACCTGCGCGATGCGTATCCGGTAGTCGGCAAAGACGCGCGTGCGGCCGAGCGTCTGCGCCTTGTGATGCTGCGGATCGACGCGCCAGCGGGTCAGCGCCGCCTCGTCGCGCCAGATCTGGAACGACAGGATCGTGCCCGCCCGCGCCAGGCTGCGGAAGCGGTCGAGGAACAGGCAGCCGCCGAGCGCATCGAGCACGGGCCGCAGCCGGGCGGCGATCTCGAGGTACTCGTCCAGTGCCCCGGATCTTGGCGTGACTTCGAACAGCAGGGCGATCATGAGGTGAGGCGAAACGGGAGTGAACGGCGGATACGCGCGATGAAGCGCCGAAAACCGAGAACGAGTTGCCGATTCTGCCAGCGACGGCGCGAATCCGCGTTTGCGATTCAGGACGTGAATCCGGCGCTTCATCGCAATCCGCTCGCCACGCGCGCGGCTGCTTCCTACAGTCTGCTTCAACGCGGCCGACGCGGCTGCCTCGAACCCGAAGGGCACAGCATGAAACCGACACCGCTTCGCACCAAGGTCGCCGCCGCCTTGCTCGCGTTGATCGCCAGCGGCGCCGTGCTCGGCGGCACCGCGCGCGGCATCACGGCCGGCACCGCTGTCACCGAGGCTCTCGTCGCGCTCGACCGCGTCGTCGTCAGCGCACCGAAGTCCTTGATCCGCGGTTCGTGATCCGTGACCCGATCCCCGCGCACGGCGATACGGCGGATCTCGGATCGCCGATCACGAGTCAATCCGCCTCCTGGAACGCCTCTTCGCGCTTGGACTTGATCGCCGGCAGCATGACGATCACCAGCAGCGCCAGCGCCGCCAGCAGCAACCCGAGCGACAGCGGGCGCGTGACGAACGTGCTCGGATCGCCGCGCGACAGCAACATCGCGCGCCGCAGGTTCTCCTCCATCATCGGGCCGAGGATGAAGCC
>JAKORH010000077.1 GCA_029777935.1 Pseudomonadota bacterium | reverse complement strand
GTCCGAGTGGCGGAAATCGACGAGGACGCGAGGGTCAGCGTTGAGCGGACTGTCGCCCTGGACCTGGGCGAGCTCGCCGGCGGCGAGCTTGCTCGCTCAACCCGCGCACGCGACCATTTCGGTCAGGCGCTTCTTGCCAAGCATGTTCATGGCGATTCCCGAAAAGGGGCGACAAACGTAGCACGCCGGCACCGCATCGCTCAAATCGGTGCGCCGGCGACGCGATCGAGAGCGGAATTTGCGGTTACCGCGATGCCGCTGGCGAGGTTGCAAATTCCGGGGCTGGTGGTCCACCACGAGCAGGACGGATGCGCCCACTGCCGCTTCAGCGACATCCCCGCGCTGATGTCCAGACTGGACCATCTGCCGCGCAAGGAACTGCTGACATTCAAGGGCGGCGACAGCCGCAGCAACCCGTTTGAAGCGATGGCGTATCACGGCTTCAACGGTCTCGAGCGCGAGGTTGTCGCGCGCATCGCGGCGTGGATCGTCGCGAAATGATGCCGCGCGCCCGCGCACGCCGCGGGCAGTGCAGTGACCGTCACTTGCGCTGCTTCAGGTAGTCGACGAGGTATCCGAATTCGTCGGCGCAGCCCTGCTCGATCTGGCCCTGCGCGAACTTCGCGACCGTGCCGCCGACCAGCGGGATGCTGCACTTCGTGCGGTGCACGATCCGGTACACGCAGCCCTTGCCGTCCGGTTGCAGGCTGAACTCGGCCGTCATCGTCACCGGCTGGCCGGCGATCTGCATCGCCAGCGTGCCCGTGTAGCCGCCGGTCGCGGGCGTCCAGGTTTCCTCGAACTGCAGATCCGATTCGCTCGGCAGCACCTTCGCGATCAGCGCGGGCAGGTCGCGCTTCACCCGCCGCGTCATCGACAGCGTCACGCCCTTGCCGGACTTCTTCGCCTTCACCTTCGCCGCGAGTTCGCCCAGCGCGAGGCAGCGCGCTTCGAGCCACTTCGGGTCCGTCAGCAGTACGAAGACCTTGTCGACCGGGGCGGCATACTTCTGTTCCATCGGAGACTCCTCGACAGTTTGTTCTTCGGCATCAGCGCGACCATCGCCTTGCGCGCCAAACGGATGACGCTCGCCCATCACCCACGGCCTGCTTTCCGCCGCGGCGCACGAGGGCGCGCCGCGCGCTTGCGCGTGCGCTTCGCGCGCGGCACCAGCGCGGCTTCGAGTTCGTCCAGCGCGTCGGCCGCGTACACCGCGAGCTTCTGCAAGCTCGGCACCGACGCGTGGCAGCCGGTGAAGCCGAAGTTCATCGACCCCGCATAGCTCTGGCACGTGATGTTCAGCGCCTGCCCGTGCGTGACGATCGACGCCGGATAGATCGCGAGCAGTTCGGCGCCGCGGAAGTAGAGCGGCTTGTCAGGTCCCGGCACGTTGGAGATCGTGACGTTGAACATCGGTCGCACGCGACCGCCGATGCCGGCGAGCAACGTCACGATCGTCGGCGCCATCAGCAGCACCGTGTACTGCGTGATCGCCTCGCGCGGCAGGCTCTGCAGATGGGCCTTCGCGTGCTGCACCGAGCGCTTGATCGCTTCCAGCCGCAGCAATGGATCGTCGACGTCGGTGGCGAGCGTGGCAACGATGAAGGTGATCGCGTTGCCGCTGCCTTCGTCGTCCTTCGGCCGCACAGACACCGGAACGCCCGCGGTCAACGCCGCGTCGGGCAGGCTGCCGCGTTCGAGCAGCAAGCGGCGCAGCGCGCCGGCGGCGAGCGCGAGCACCACGTCGTTCAACGTGCAGTGCGCAGCGGCGGCGGCCTCGCGCAGCCGCTGCAGCGGGAAGCTCTGCGTCGCGAAGCGCCGCTTCTCGCGCACACGGCCATTGAGGATCGAATGCGGCGCGCTGAACGGCAACGCGACACCGTCGGCCGGATCGTTGATGCGCGCCAGCAGCTTGCCGAATGCGGCGGCAAGCTGCGGCGCGGAGCGGATCTGCCCGCGCACGGCGCCGACCGCGGCGGCCGCGGCGGCGGCGAAGCTCGGCGTGCCGCGCTCGGCGCGCGGCGCCGCGCTGCCCGCCGCCCAGAACGGCGGCAGCGCGAGGCTCGCCGCGCGATCGGCCGACATCGACCGCTGCAGCACCTTCATGCCGCTGACACCGTCGATCAAAGCGTGGTGCATCTTGATGAACAGCGCGAAGCGGCCGCCGTCGAGTCCTTCGATGAGCGTGCACTCCCACGGCGGGCGCGTCAGATCGAGCGGCGTGCTCTGCAGCCGGCCGACCAGCTCGCCCAGCTCGCGCTCGCCGCCGGGCCACGGCAGCGCAGCGTGCCGCACGTGGTATTCGAGGTCGATCGCGTCGTCCACGATCCACGCCGGCAGCGGATTCCACGGCAGCGCGCGCTTCAGACGCAGGTTCCACGGCGGCCTGAATTCGCGGTGGCCGCGGAACTCGGCCATCAACTGGTGCAGGAAGTCGCGCGGCGCGCCGTCGGGCAGGCGGAACTGCAGCAGGCCGCCGACGTGATTGGGCGTGGCGCGCGACTCGGTGAGGATCCACGCCGCGTCGAGCGGGTTGAGGCGGATCGAGGTCATGACGGTGGCTCCCCGAGGGCCGCGGCCTCGGCGGCGCAATCCGCCGCCGGCTTCGAGTACGCGGCGCGCGCGGCTGCGACCTCGCGCCGCGCCGCGTCGAGCTGCGCCCGGAAATCGGCGTGGGCGTGCAATTGCGCGACCACCGCAGCGCCGATGTCGCGGCCCGCGTCGACGTCGCTCTGCCAGTGCACGCCACAGACGACGCGGCTCTGCGCGAACTCGCGCCCGCGGCGCGCGATCTGCGTGGCGCGCTCGGGCGCGACCTCCACCAGCAGCAGCGCCAGGCCCCAGCCCGTCGCCGCATGGCCCGACGGATACGACCGCTGCGGACGCACGTTCGGGTCGCCGGGCGTGCAGTTCGGGCCGTGATGCGCAACGTACGGGCGCGGGCGCCGGTAGTGCTCCTTGACCTTGTCGTAGGCGGCGCCGATGTCCGTCATCGAGCGGCGCATCAGCAGCAGAAGGTTCGGCGTGCTTTGGGCCGTGATGTTCACGCCGAGTGCGCACGAGAAATTCTCCATCGCGTCGGCAGGATTGCGCTCTTCGGCGTCGCGGATCGCCAGTTGCCACCGCGGCGAGCCTCGGGCCGCGATCGCGGCAAAGTACGCCGCGTCGTCGGCGGCCTGCGCCGCCGAGCCCGGCGCGGGCGGCGGCGGCAGTATGGCCAGACCGTCGAGCACTTCGCGCGGCGGCAGGTAGCCGGGAACGATGCTGGCGCGCGAGGCGTGCTTATCGACGGAGACCGTGGTCGGCGGCGCGGCGCAGGCGCTGAGCAGCAGCGCGGCGGCGAACAGACCCGGTGCGCGCCATCGCCTCGCGTAGGCGCCAACATCAACCACGGTGGCTCCCCCTGCCCGGAATCGAAACCCGGCCTGTCGAATTGCGCGCGCAGGCCTCACAGCGGTGGCGAACCGCCCGCATGCGCTGAAACGACGCGCAGCATACGACGGCCGGTAGCTCCGCGGGCATGGCGGCGCGATCGGTCAGCGGTGGCGCGCGAGGTGCCGCGGCGTCCAGGCGTGCGGCACCTTGTGCACGAAGTGCGCGCGCGCGTAGTGGTAGCTCGGGTCGAAGCCGTAGAAGTTGCGACGCATATTCTCCAGTTCCTCGTCGCGGTACTGCCCCAGCGGCTTGTCGGCTTCGTCGCGCACGCGGCGCGCGCGCTTGGCCGCAATGCGGTCCGCCCACGCCGCACCCGCCGCCAGCGCCTGCGCGCGCGCGATCACCGCACCCATGAACGTAGAGCGATCGGCGTCGAGCACCGCATCGACCAACCCGAGCGACTGCGCCTGCGCCACTCCCACCGGCAGCCGCTGCGCCATCACCGCGCGCGCATCGCCCTGCTTCACGCGGCGCGGCAGCGTGTAGGTCCAGTACTCCGAGCCGTACAGGTTGCCCATGTTCTTGTAGTGCGGGTTGAGCAGCACGCCGCGCCTGGCCCACACCTCGTCGCACGCGAACGCGAGGAAGCAGCCGCCGGCGCCGGCGTTGCCCTGCAGCGCCGCGACGGTGAGGCGATCGGTGGTCTCGATGAGCGCGCGGCACACGTCGTCGATCGCCTCGATGTTGCGCATC
>JAKORH010000076.1 GCA_029777935.1 Pseudomonadota bacterium | reverse complement strand
GGGTCGAAGCACCCTGGCCGTGGCGATTGACGCTGGATGTCGGCGCGCACGTGCCATTGCACTGCACCGCCAGCGGCAAGCTTTTTCTGGCGATGCTCCCTGCGGCGCAGCGCAACGCGCTGATCGACGGAGTCGAACTCGAGGCGATGACGCCGACGACGATTACCTCGCCCGCGGCGCTGCGCGCCGAATGCCAGGTCATCGCCGAACGGGGCTATTCGACCGATCGCGAAGAATTCATCGCCGGCCTGAACGCTGCCGCGGTGCCGGTGCGCGACGCGCAGGGCCGCACCCGTGCCGCGATCGCGGTGCACGCGCCGAGTACGCGCCTGTCGCTGGACACCCCGCTGCCGCAGCTGTCCGCGCTCCAGGCCGCGGCAAACCGGATGGCCGCGCTGCTTTAGGGTGAACAGACCATAGGCCGCCGACGCGCGCGGCCGGCGCTCAGTGCCGGAAATGCCGCACGCCGGTCAACACCATCGCGATGCCGCGCTCGTCGGCCGCGGCGATCACTTCGGCGTCGCGCATCGAGCCGCCGGGCTGGATCACGCAGCTCGCGCCGGCGTCGGCGACCAGGTCCAGCCCGTCGCGGAACGGAAAGAACGCGTCGCTCGCGACCGCGCTGCCGGCCAGCGCGAGGCCCGCGTTCTCGGCCTTGATGCCGGCGATGCGCGACGAATCGACCCGGCTCGTCTGCCCTGCGCCGATGCCGAGCGTCATGCGATCCTTGCAGAACACGATCGCGTTGCTCTTCACGTACTTCGCGACCTTCCACGCGAACAGCAGGTCCTGCAGCTGCTCGGGCGTCGGCGCCTTCTTCGTCACGACCTTCAGGTCAGCCAGCGAGAGTTCGTGGTTGTCGGCGGTCTGCAGCAGCAGGCCCGAGCCGATGCGCTTCGCGTCGACCGCGTTGCGGCCGCGCTCCCAGTCCGTGGTTCCGCCCGGGGGCAGCGCGATCTCCAGGATGCGCACGTTCTGCTTCGCCTTGCTCGCCTGGAACAGCGCGAGCGCGTCCGCGCTGTAGCCGGGCGCCATCAGCACCTCGACGAACTGGCCTTGCACCGCCTCGGCCGCGGCCCGGTCCACCGGAACGTTGAACGCGATGATGCCGCCGAACGCCGAGGTCGGGTCGGTCTGGAACGCCTTGCGGTACGCCTCCAGCGCGTCGCGGCCGAGCGCCGCGCCGCAGGGGTTCGCGTGCTTGACGATCACGCAGGCCGCGCCGTCCTGCCGCGCATCGAAG
>JAKORH010000075.1 GCA_029777935.1 Pseudomonadota bacterium | reverse complement strand
GCGGAAGTCCTCGGTGTCGAAGCAGTCGAAGCACTCGTCGCGCTCCGCGTCCGTCAGCGGCCGCTGGTCGAGCAGCCGGCGCGCGAACTTCTTGTGCCAGCGCGCGGCGAGCGGCGCGCCGCCGGCGATGCGCTCTGCGGTCGCGCGCGCTTCGGCGGCGACCTGGTCGTCCGGCACCACGCGCGTGACCAGCCCCTTCTCCTTCGCTTCGCGCGCATCGAAGATGCGGCCTTCGAGCAGGATCTCGAGCGCGATGGCGCGGCCCACGAGTTGCACCAGCGGCGCCATTTCCGCGTAGGCCATCACGAGGCCGAGGTTCTTGATCGGCGCGCCGAAGCGGCTCGCTTCGCCGCAGATGCGCAGGTCGGCGAGCGCGACGATCTCCAGCCCGCCGCCGACGCAGATGCCGTGGATCTGCGCCACGATCGGATGCCGGCATGCGGTCAGCGCCTGCGCGGTGGCGTGCATCACGCTTCCGTACTCGCGCGCCTGCGCCTTGTTCGACCGCACCGTCTCGAACTCGGAGATGTCGTTGCCCGGAGAGAATGCCGTCTCGCCCGCCCCGCGCAGCACGATGCAGCGAAGCGAATCGTCGGCCGACAGCCGTGCGATCGTTTCGCCCAGCGACTGCCACATCGGCCGCGTCAGTGCATTCAGCTTCTCCGGACGGTTCAGCACGACCGTCGCGATCGCGCCATCACGTTGCAGCAGTATCAGTTCGTTCATTTGGGATTGCGGATCGCGGATTGCGGCTTGAAGGGCGGGCCGCGACCAGCGCAATCCGCGCCTCAGCGATAGAAGAACTCCACCAGCCCCATCCCGGTCACCGGGACATAGGTCACCATCAGCAGCACCGCGAGCAGCACGCCGATGAACCACACGTTCACGCGCGTGACTTCCCACACGCTCGCCTTGGCGATCGAACTGGCCACCATCAGCACGCTGGCCACCGGCGGCGTCTGCTGGCCGATGCCGAGGTTGATCGTCACGATCAGGCCGAAATGCACCGGGTCGATGCCGACCGCCTTGACCAGCGGCATCACCACCGGCACGACGAGGATGATGGCCGCCGCCGAGTGCAGGAACATGCCGAGGAACAGGAACAGCAGGTTCAGCAGCGCAAGCACGATCCACTTGTTGCCCGTGAACTCGGCCACCGCCGAGGCGAGCGCCTGCGGCGCCTGAACCTCCGACAGGTAGGTGCCGAGCAGCGCGCTGGTGGCCACCAGCAGCATCACGATCGCCGTCTGTACGCCGCCCTCGAGCACCGCGCGCCGCAGGTGTTTCGGATTCAGTTCGCGGTAGATCACCAGCCCGACGAACAGTGCCGCCACGACCGCCAGCGCCGCACCCTCGGTCGCGGTGACCACGCCGCCGAAGATGCCGCCGAGGATGATGACCGGCAGCAGGAACGCCCACAGCGCGTCCTTGAACGTCTGCCACACGCGCGCGCCGGAGAAAGCGGCTTCGCGCGGCAGGTCGTAGCGGCGGGCGAACCAGTACGCCATGCCCATCAGGCCGAAGCCGCCGATCACGCCCGGCACGATGCCGGCGACGAAGAGTTGCACCACCGAAGTCTCGGCCATCACCGCGTACAGGATCATCGGGATCGACGGCGGGATGATCACCGCGAGTGTGGCAGCCGACGACATCACCGCAGCGGCAAGCGCCTTCGGGTAGCCCTTGGCCTGCATGCCGGGAATCAGGATCGAGCCCAGCGCCGCAACGTCGGCGACCGCCGAGCCGGAGATCTCGGCGAAGAACATCGACGAGCCGATCGACACGTGCGCCAACCCGCCGCGGATCCAGCCGAACAGCGCGGACGCGAACGCGATCAGACGCTGCGAGATGCCCGACGCGTTCATGATCGCGCCGGCGAGGATGAACAGCGGGATCGCCAGCAGCGGGAAGCTGGTCGCGCCGTTGTAGACCACCAGCGCGAGGTTGGGCAGCGAGTCGAGCCCGTGGCTGGCGACCATCGCGACGAGCGCGACGATGCCGAGCGACACCGCGATCGGCACGTTGATCAGCACGAGCAGAAGCACCGCGAGGAACAGCCAGAACATCGTCATCGCCGCCGCTCCCTCAGTGCAGGCCGTCGGCCAGTGCCGCGCCGGAGGCGGCGGCCGGCGCCGCGCGCAGCAGCGCCCACAGGTGCATGACCTCGGCGATCAGTATCAGCGCCGCCGAGATCGGAATCACCGACTGCACGATGCTCATCGGCACCTTCGGCAGGCTGACGAGGTAATCGGTCGCCAGCACCGGCAGGATCGAGGCGCCGACCCATGCCAGCAGCGCGAAGAACGCGACCACCAGCACCTGCGCAGCGATGTTCAGCGCCCGCTTCGCGCCCGGCGGCAACTGCTCGACCAGCTCGGGGCAACTGATGTGCGCGCGCTTCACCGACGCCAGCGCCGAGCCGTAGAAGGTCAGCCACGCCAGCAGCACCGAGGCAATCTCGTCGTACCACACCAGCGGGTAGCCGATCGCGCGGAACACGACCCCGGCCGTGACCTCGACCGCGAGCACGATCATCAGCAGCATCACCAGCCATTCGAGCGCGGTGCCGTAGGCGGCGCGCAGTGATACAAGAGCACTACGAGAGGCAGCGGCCGGTTCCATGTCTCGCCTTCCGAGGTTGTTGACCTCACCCCAGCCCTCGCCCACTGATGTGGGAGAGGGAGCACACCCCTCGCCCGCATCAGCGGGAGAGGGGCAGGGGGTGAGGGAACTCAGTTTCGCAGCGCGATCGCGCGGTCGATCAGTTCCTTCGCGCCCGGCACCTCCTTGCCGAACTCGTCGTAGATGCCCTTGCTGGCGGCGACGAACGCGTCCTTGTCGACCTCGTTGACCTGGATGCCGCTCGCCTTCAGCTTCTCCAGCAGTGCGGTCTCGTCCCTCTCCGCTGTCTCGTACACGTAGGCCTGCGTCTCCTTCGCCGTCTGCTCCAGGATCTGGCGCACGTCGGGCGGCAGCGTGGCCCACTTCTTCGCGCCGACCGTGACGTAGGCGGGTGTGTACACGTGGCCCGACAGCGACAGGTACTTCTGCACCTCCTGCAGCTTGGCCGAGTAAATCTGCGTGAACGGGTTCTCCTGTCCGTCCATCACGCCGGTCTGCAACGCGGTGAACAGTTCCGAGAACTTCATCGGGCTCGGGGCGGCGCCGTACTCCTGGAACATCTTCACGCGCCACTTGCCTTCCGGCACGCGCAGCTTGATCCCCTTCAGGTCCGCGGGCGTGCGGATCGGCCGCTTGTTGTTGGTGATGTGGCGCACCCCGTTTTCCCAGATCGCGATGACCTTCAGGCCCTTCTTCTCGATTTCGGGCTCGATCTTCGGCCAGAAGATCTCGCGCTCGATGCGCTGCATGTGCGCGCGATCCTTGACGATGTAGGGCATCTCGAAGATGCCGAGCAGGTCGACCTCCGAGCTCATCACCGTCGACGGCACCGCCATGTCGAGCGTGCCGAGCTTCAGCTTCTGGATCATCTCCTTGTCGCCGCCCAACTGGCTGGAGCCGTAGGCGATGACCTTGGCCTTCCCGCCGAGCTTCGCGTTGGCGCGGCGCGCGAATTCGTCGGCGCTCTTCTGGAACAGCGAACCCGGTTCGCCGACGTGGCCGATCTTGATCTCGAGCTGCGCCCAGGCCGGCGCCACGGCGCACGCCAGCAGGCCGAACGCCGCGACCAGCAGCCGCGGGCGGAGGCGGAGGGTTTCACGATTCATTCGAGCGTCTCCTTGAAGTGGTTCGCGCCGTTCGTGCGGCGTCGTCTCTCTGCGGCATTCCTTTCAGGCCGCCTTGCGCTTGTCTGCCGCGGCCGCGGCGCATTCGGCCAGGTAATCCAGCGCCGCCTGCACGCCGCCCTTGCGGTGCGGAACGCCGGCCACGGCGAGTCCCATCTCCACGCCGGCGAGCGTACCCGCGAGCGCGAGGTCATTGAAGTCGCCGAGGTGCCCGATGCGGAATACCCAGCCCGCGACCTTCGACAGCCCGGTGCCGAGCGACATGTCGAACTTCTCCAGCACGACCTTGCGGAACGCGTCGGCGTTGTGATGCTTGCCGCTCGCGTCCTTCGGCATCACGACCGCGGTCAGCGACGAGCTGTACTCGGCCGGGTTCGCGCACAGTACTTCCAGCCCCCAGGTTCGCACCGCGCGCCGCGTGGCCTCCGCATGGCGATCGTGGCGCGCGAACACGTTGGCCAAGCCTTCTTCCAGCAGCATGTCGATCGCTTCCGCCAGCCCGTAAAGCAGGTTGGTCGACGGCGTGTACGGCCAGAAGCCGTTGGCGTTGGCGGCGAGGATTTCGTCCCACCCCCAATACGAGCGCGGCAGCCGCGCGCGCTTCGCTGCCTCCAGCGCCTTGCCGCTCACCGCGTTGAACGACAGTCCCGGCGGCAGCATCAGACCCTTCTGCGAACCCGCCACGGTCACGTCCACGCCCCAGGCGTCGTGCCGGTAGTCGATCGAAGCCAGCGACGAGATCGTGTCGACCATCAGCAGCGCCGGATGCCTGGCGTCGTCGATCGCCTTGCGCACCGCAGGCATGTTCGAGGTCACGCCGGTCGAGGTCTCGTTGTGCACCACGCACACCGCCTTGATCTCGTGTGCGCTGTCCTGCTGCAGGCGCGCGCGGACCGCGCCGGCGTCGACGCCGCGCCGCCAGTCGCCGCCGAGGAATTCAGGTACCAAGCCGAGCTTGTCCGCCATCTTCTTCCACAGCGTGGCGAAATGGCCCGTCTCGTACATCAGCACGCGGTCGCCGGGCGACAGCGTGTTGACCAGCGCGGCCTCCCACGCGCCGGTGCCCGACGCCGGGTAGATGATCACCGGCTGCGCGGTCTGGAAGATCACCTTGATGTCGCGCAGCACCTTCAGCCCCAGTTGCTGGAACTCCGGGCCGCGATGGTCGATGGTCGGATGATCGATCGCGCGCAGCAAGCGGTCGGGCACGTTGGTCGGCCCGGGAATCTGCAGGAAGTGGCGGCCGGTCGGATGCGAATCGAGCTTGAGCATCGGGGTCCTTGCTGCACGGCGCTTGCGGTCGGTGCGACGGCAGCGTAAGGTTTTGGTATACCAAACGCAAGCCCCGGCGCCCGCGCGCGGGCCATCCTCGCGGCGATCGCCGGAACTGCGCCTGGATCTGGTATACCAATGGTCCGATCCGCCAAGGTCATCGCGCTCGACGGCGAGGTGCTGCACACCGCTGTGGCGCAGCGTCTGCGCACGCTGATCGTCGAGGGCGCGCTCGCCCCGGGCGAGAAGCTCGCCGAGCGCGAACTCGCGCAGCGCCTGCACGTGTCGCGCACGCCGCTGCGCGAGGCGCTGAAGCTGCTGACCGCCGAGGGGCTGGTCGAGCACCTGCCCAACCGCGGCGCGCAGGTGGCGCAGCTTTCGGCCGACGACCTCGTGCACGCCTTCGAGGTGATGGCCGCGCTCGAAGGGCTGTCGGGCGAGCTGGCGTGCGCTCGCATCACCGCCGAGGAGGTCGCCGAGATCCGCGCGCTGCATTTCGAGATGCGCGCGCACCATGCGCGGGGCGACCTGTCGGCCTATTACCGCGTCAACGCCGCGATCCACCGCGCGATCAACCGCGCCGCGCGCAATCCGGTGCTGACCGAGACCTACGACCGCATCAACGCGCGGCTGCAGGCGTTCCGCTTTCGCTCCAACTTCGACTCTGCGAAGTGGAACGCCGCGGTGCGCGAGCACGAGGCGATGCTGCAGGCGCTGGCGAAGCGTGACGGCGCGAAGCTGCACGCCATACTGGTCGAGCACCTGAACCACAAGCGCGACGTCGTGCTGGCGCAGCTCGAGAATCCCTCTCCCCGATCACCGGGAGACGGTGGCGCGCAGCGCCGGGTGAGGGCAAGAACACCGCCGCAAGTTGACGCACAGACCGATGCCTGACGCCGCTGCCCTCACCCCCTGCCCCTCTCCCGCTGATGCGGGCGAGGGGAGAAGGACCAACCTCGACGCCCGCCTCGAGGCGGCCGATCTGGCGCGCGAGCTGCGGGCGCACACGCAGGGCGAGGTGCTGTTCGAGGCCGCGTCGCGCGGCCGCTACGCGACCGACGCGTCGATCTACCAGGTCGAGCCGGTCGGCGTGTTCGTGCCGCGGTCCGAGGACGACGTGCGCGCGGCGATGCAGATCGCGGTCTCGCGCAGCGTGCCGATTCTGCCGCGCGGCGGCGGCACGTCGCAGTGCGGGCAGACCGTCGGCGCGGCGCTGGTGATCGACCATTCGAAGTACCTGCGCCAGATCACGGCGCTCGACCTCGAACGCGGCGAGGTCGAGGTGCAGCCGGGCATCGCGCTCGACGCGTTGAACGCCCAGCTCAGAAAGCACGGCGTGTGGCACCCGGTCGACGTGTCGACCGCGGCGCAGGCCACGCTGGGCGGCATGGCGGGCAACAACTCGTGCGGCAGCCGCTCGATCGCGTACGGCAACATGGTGCACAACGTGAGCGGCATCACCGCGCTGCTCGCGGACGGCACCGAGTGCGAGTTCGGCCGCTTCGACCAGGCGAGTGGCCGCGCGCGCGAACTCGGCGCGGCGGTGCGCGCGATCGCCCTGCGCGAGCGCGACGAGATCGAGCGCCGGTGGCCGAAAGTCATGCGACGCGTGGGTGGCTACAACCTCGACGTGTTCCACCCGCAGAGCGAGCGGCCGTACACGAACGACGGCGCCGTCAATCTCGCGCAGCTTCTGGTCGGCTCCGAGGGCACGCTCGCGTACTTCAAGCGGCTGCGCGTGAAGCTCGCGCCGCTGCCGGCGCAGCGCGTGCTCGGCGTGGTCAACTTCCCGACGTTCTACGCGGCGATGGACGCCGCGCAGCACCTCGTCAAGCTCGGGCCGACCGCGGTGGAACTTGTCGATCGCACGATGATCGACCTGGCGCGCGCCAATCCCGCCTTCAGGCCGGTGATCGAGTCGGCCCTGATCGACGAACCCGAGGCGATCCTGCTGGTCGAGTTTGCCGGTCCCGACAAGGGCGCGCTGGTCGCGCAGCTCGCGCGGCTGGTCGAGCTGATGGGCGAGCTGAACCTGCCCGACAGCGTGGTGAAGATGACCGGCGACAGCGCGCAGAAATCCCTGTGGGAAGTGCGCAAGGCGGGCCTGAACATCATGATGTCGCTGCGCGGCGACGGCAAGCCGGTCAGCTTCATCGAAGACTGCGCGGTGCCGCTCGAGCACCTGGCCGAGTACACCGCGCAGCTCACCGAGGTGTTCCGCCGGCACGGCACGCGCGGCACGTGGTACGCGCATGCCTCGGTCGGCGCGCTGCACGTGCGGCCGATCCTCGACATGCGCCAGGACGGTGCCGCGAAGATGCGCGCGATCGCCGAGGAAGCCAGCGCCATGGTGCGCCGGTACAAGGGCGCGTACTCGGGTGAGCACGGCGATGGCCTCGTGCGCAGCGAGTGGGTCGCGTGGCAGTTCGGCCCGCAGCTCACCGCTGCGTTCGGAGAGATCAAGCAGCTCTTCGATCCGCGCGGGCTGATGAACCCCGGCAAGATCGTGCGGCCGACGAGGATGGACGACGCGAGTCTGTTCCGCTATCGGCCCGGCTATGCGATCGCCCCGCTGAAGACCGCGCTCGACTGGTCGGCCTGGGACGTGCACAACGATCCCGCGACCGAGGAACTGACCGCGCCCGGTACCGGCGGCGATCCGGCGCGCGGCTTCGGCAAGGCCATCGAGATGTGCAACAACAACGGCCACTGCCGCAAGTTCGACGCCGGCACGATGTGCCCGAGCTATCGCGTCACGCGCGACGAGCAGCACTTGACACGCGGCCGCGCCAACATGCTGCGGCTGGCGCTGTCGGGCCAGCTCGGCGCCGACGCGTTCACGTCCGACGCGGTGTACGAAGCGCTCGACCTGTGCGTGAGCTGCAAGGGCTGCAAGCGCGAATGTCCGACCGGCGTGGACATGGCGCGGATGAAGATCGAGTTCCTGCACCACTACAAGCAGCGCCATGGCTACTCTCTGCGCGACCGGTTGATCGCGCATCTGCCGCGCTACGCGCCGTGGGCGGCACGCTTCGCGGGGCTGGCCAACCTGCGCAATCACTTGCCTCTGCTGGCGCAACTCGGCGAGCGCTGGCTGGGGCTTTCGGCCCGACGCTCGCTGCCGCGGTTCCGCCGCGACGTATTCACGCGCAGCGCCCCGCCGGCCCCCGCACCGTCGGAGAGTCGCACACAGGTCGTGCTGTTCGCCGACACGTTCAACAACTACCACGAGCCCGACAACCTGCGCGCAGCCCAGGCCGTGCTCGCAACCGGCGGTTACGAGGTCGCGGTCGTGCGCGGAACCGATGGCCGGCCACTGTGCTGCGGGCGAACGTATCTGGGCACCGGCATGGTCGACCGCGCGCGCGACGAGGCGCGCCGCACGCTCGCCGCGCTGCTGCCGTACGTGCGCGCCGGCGCGAGCGTCGTCGGCCTGGAGCCGTCATGCCTGCTCGGGCTGCGCGATGAATACCTGGTGCTCGGACTCGGCGCGGAAGCGCAGGAACTCGCCCATGCGAGCCTGCTGCTCGAGGAATTCGTGGTGCGCGAGCAGCAGGCCGGCCGCTTCGATGCCGCGTTCAAGCCGCTGTCGAGGCAGGTGCTGCTGCACGGCCACTGCCACCAGAAGGCATTCGGTGCGATGGGCGCCGTGGTCGATGCGCTGAAACTGGTGCCGCAACTGCGCGTGCAGACCATCGAAACGAGCTGCTGCGGCATGGCCGGCAGCTTCGGCTTTGAGGCGAGCCACTACGACCTTTCGATGGCGATGGCCGAAGCCGCGCTGCTGCCCGCGATACGCAGCGCGGACGCCGATGCGCTGATCGTCGCCGACGGGACCAGTTGCCGCCACCAGATCCGTGACGGTGCGCAACGCGATTCGCTGCACGTGGCGCGCGTGCTGCAGATGGCGCTGTGAGAGTCGCGTCGCGCGCGTGCCGTTGCCGCCGCGACGAGGCAGTTGCACGCGGACGATTGCCGTGTGAGTTCGCGTGCGCCGTTCGACGTCTTGCTGCGCGGGCGCACGCGGTGCGGCGACCGTGCGTAGAACCTATCGCTTCTTAGCTCGGATGGCTGCGCGCCACGCCTTCCCGCAGATAGTCGTCGCGGTGCTCCGGCGCGCACTCCATCAGATCCGCGACGCACTCGGTCGGGATGTCGAAATAGCGGCGCCGATCGGGCCGAAACCGGACCTCGCGCCAGCCGTTACGCTGCAACCAGACCCATAGGTCGCGCGACATGCCGGCCTGCACCGACATCCGCAAATCGCCGCAGAAGATGCGCGCTCCGGGGTGCGGCCGCGGTCCTGGCGTCGGAACCCTGCGCTGCACGCGAATGTGCAGCAAGGTGCGAATCCGGTCGGCGGCGATTCGCGGCAGCGGCAGTTTCACGGGTCACCGTAGGTAATTACCCGCATCATACAAAGACGGGCGGCCGCAAACAATGGATCGGTGGCGCGGCTCGCGATCTCCTGCCGCGCAGCAGCCGCCGCTCCCGCGCCTGCTCAGGGGGAGGCTCGAACGCGCGGGCGAAAAGCGGCGGATCAGCGGGCGAAGCTGCCGTCGTGCAGCCACGCCGCGTGCTTGGGCGCCTTCTTCGTGCGCGACCACTCCTCGATCATGTCCCACTTCACCGCGTTGAGTTTGTCCGTCATTTCCGCTGTCGCGGTGTTGGCGGCCAGTTCCAGCCGCAGCCCGTTGGGGTCGAAGAAATAGATCGACTTGAACAGTGTGTGATCGGTGGGGCCGACGACCTCGATGCCGGCCGCCTCGAGCTTCGCCTTGGCGGCGAGCAAGGTATCGACCGAATCGACCTCCATCGCGAAGTGCTGGACCCAGTTCGGCGTGTTGCGGTCGCGGTCCATCGGCGGCTTGCTGGGCAGTTCGAAGAACGCCAGGATGTTGCCGCCGCCGGCGTCCAGGAAGATGTGCATGTAGGGGTCGGGCTCCCTGGTCGACGGGACTTCGTCCTCGGCAATCGCCAGCACCAGCTTCATGCCGAGGTGCTTCTCGTACCACTCGACGGTCTCCTTGGCATCGCGGCAGCGGTAGGCGACGTGGTGGATCTTGCGGATCGGCATGGCAGCCTCCTTTTCTCGGTGCACTCGCCTCTGTTTATACGCCTTCGCGCGCCAGCATCAGCGCCTCGCGCAGCAGCGCGATGTCGCCGACATGGTTCGCGAGAAGCAGGATCAGCTTGGCGTTCAGCAACGCGCTCTGCTCGTCGGTCAGATCGCGGTGCGCATCGATCAGCAGCTGGTAGAAATCGTCGCCGGGCGTGAAGTCGCGCTCGTAGCGGCGGCCCGGCTCGGCAAGATTTGGATTCAGTTGCAGCGGCATGTTGGTCGCTCCACGGATCACGGATTGCACGTCGCACGCGCGACCGCGGCGCGCACCTTGAGCGCATCGAACGCGCGCCAGCGGGCGGCGAGGTGCTGGTCAGGCCGCAGCAGGTAGGCGCTGCCATCGCGCGCGTCATACCGCTGCGCAAAGCGGCCCTTGCGATCCTGCAGCACGCGCACGCCCGACCGCACCGCCGCGCGCGGCGACACGACGATCGCCTCGACCGGAATCGGCGCATTGCGCAGCGCCGCCAGCGGCGCCGCGTCGACCCGCGCCGCGTCTTCGGCGTACACGAGCAGATGGAAGCCGTTGCCGACCTGGTCGATCAGCCAGCCGTCGCGGCCGTTGACGCTGACCGGCGCGTCCTCGACCGGCGCGCCGGGCACGAGGTGCGACGCGAATTCATCCTCGTCCGGCGTGTTCAGCGACGAGTCGACGTAGAACGCGGGCACCGACAGCCGGCCCGAATTGACCAGCTTGCGCGCGAATGAGTGCCGGCGTGCGAGCTGCAGCACGGCGTTGCGGAACGTGCGGCTCGCCGCGCTCTTGGGCGTGATGAAGTCGGTCGAGCGGGTGGAGTTCAGGATGTTCTCGTCGGCCGCATGCACCCGTTCTTCGGAGTACGTGTCGAGCAGCCGCGGCGGCGCCTTGCCGGACATCACCAGCGCCAGCTTCCACACCAGGTTGTCGGTGTCCTGGATGCCGGAGTTGGCGCCGCGCGCGCCGAACGGCGACACCTGGTGCGCGGCATCGCCGGCGAACAGCACGCGCCCGTGGTTGAAGCGGTTCATGCGGCGGCAGCGGAACGTGTAGACGCTGACCCATTCCAGCTCGAAGTCGCGGTCCGCGCCGAGCATCGCCTGGATGCGCGGAATCACCTTCTCCGGCTTCTTCTCCTCCTCCGGATCGACGTCCCAGCCGAGCTGGAAGTCGATGCGCCACACGTTGTCCGCCTCCCGGTGCAGCAGCACCGACTGGTGCGGGTGAAACGGAGGATCGAACCAGAACCAGCGCTCGGCGGGGAAGTCCGCCTTCATCACCACGTCGGCGATCAGGAAGCGATCCATGAAGATGCGGCCCTCGATGTCGAGGCCCAGCAGGGTGCGGATCGGGCTGCGCGCGCCATCGGCCGCGATCAGCCAATCGCAGTCGAGGTGATAGACGCCGTCGGCGGTTTCCACTTCGAGCGCGACGCGATCGTCCGCCGGCTTGACCGACACCACCTTGTGCTTCCAGCGGATCGCCACTCCCGTCTCGTCGCAACGGCGGACCAGATACTCCTCGAGGTAGTACTGCTGCAGGTTGATCATGCCGGGGCGCTTGTGATCCGGCTCCGGCTGCAGGTCGAAGCGGTAGACCTCCTCGTCGCGGAAGAACGTGCGGCCGACGTTCCAGCCCACGCCCTTGTCGACCACGGCGTCGCCGACGCCGAGGCGGTCGAGGATCTCGAGCGCGCGCTTCGCGTAACACAGCCCGCGCGAGCCGACCGACACCGTGTCGTCGTCGTCGAGCACGACTGCGGGAATGCCGTGCAGCCTGCAGTCGAGCGCCGCGGCGAGCCCGACCGGCCCGGCGCCGACGATCACGACCGGATAGCGCCGCTTCGGCCCGCCCGCGAGCTCGGGCGGCTTGACGTAGGCGAAACGCGGATAGCGATACGTGCTATGCACCTCAACCCTCCAGCGCTTCCCACATGTCCTTGTCGCGCTGCGCGGTCCAGATGCGCGGGTCGGGGTAATTCGTCGCCAGGTCGTACGCGCGCGAAACGTCGAACGGCATGCAGTGGTCGAAGATCACCCAGTGGCCGTACTTCGGCTTGAGCCGCTCGCAGGTCTCGCGATACACCGCGCGCAGGTCCTTGCCCGCGGCGACGCCCTGCTTGACCGATGCATACAAATCGCTGACGAACGCGCGCGTGCTGGCCAGCCCCGCCTGCACCTTGTCGGGCGTGGTCAGCGCGGGGCCGCGGCCGGGCACGAGCTTCTCCGGTTTCAGCGCGGCGATCGCGTCGAGCGTGCGTGGCCAGTCCTCGAAGTACGCGTCGCCGCCGTACGGCGTGGCGTCGAATTCGACGAGGTCGCCGGAGAACATGATCTTCTGCTGCGGCAGCCACACCACGGTGTCGCCCTTGGTGTGGCCGCGGCCAAGCTGCATCAGCTTCACTTCGAGCTTGCCGAGCCACAGCGTCATCTCGCCCTTGAACGCCAGCGTCGGCCAGGTCAGCCCCGGCACCGACTCCACGGCGCGAAACAGGCGCGGAAAACGCTCGATCTCGCTCTTCATGTCGGCCTCGCCGCGCTCGACGATCAGGTCGCGGGTGTCCTGGCTGGCGATGATCTGCTGCGCGCCGTAGGCCGACGCGCCGAGCACGCGCACTGCGTGGTAGTGCGTCAGCACCACATACCGGATCGGCTTGGCGGTCACGGCGCGGATGCGGCGAATCACGTCCTGGGCCATCACCGGCGTGGCCTGCGTGTCGGCGACCAGCACGGCGTCATCGCCGATCACGATGCCGGTGTTGGGGTCGCCCTCGGCGGTATACGCGTATGCGTTGTCGGACAGCTTGTCGAAGCTGACCCTCTTTTCCTCGAGGTCGGCCTGCGAGGCGAATTTCTTGCTCATCAAGTTCTCCGGTTCGAGATTCGGTTGCTGTGCAGGATAGGCGATCCGCGCGTCGCTGCGCCAGCCGCGGCAGCCTGCGCGCGTCATTCGCGCGGGAGAAGGCATTCACTGGATTCCCGCGTGCGCGGGAATGACACATCGAAAAGCTCGGCGTGAAAGCCGCGGTAGGCTTGCCGTGTCGTGCCCGCGGAAGCGGGTATCCAGTGGAAATCGCGAAGGCGCCGGATTCCCGCTCGCGTGGGAATGACACCTCGGACCAACCAAGGATTCAAGATGAATGCAAAGCTCAGAGTCGCGCTGGTCACCGGCGCGGGCACCGGCATCGGTCGTGCCGCGGCGCTGGCGCTGGCGCGCGACGGCTTCGCCGTCGTGCTCGTGGGGCGCGCGCCCGACAAGCTCGAAGCCACCGCCGCGCAGGCGAGAGCGCGCACGCTGGTCGTGCCGACCGATGTGTGCGATCCGCAATCGGTCGCGCAGCTCTTCGCGCGCGTGCGCGAGGAGTTCGGGCGGCTCGACCTGCTGTTCAACAACGCAGGCGTCGGCGCACCGGCCGTGCCGCTGGAGGAGTTGTCCTACGCGCAGCTACGCGCGGTGATCGACACGAATCTCACCGGCTGCTTCCTGTGCGCGCAGGAGGCGATCCGCCTGATGAAGGCGCAGACGCCGCGCGGCGGCCGCATCATCAACAACGGTTCGATCTCCGCCCACGCGCCGCGGCCGAACTCCGCGCCCTACACTGCGACCAAGCACGCGATCACGGGACTGACAAAGTCGATCGCGCTCGACGGCCGCCCGTTCGACATCGCGGCCGGGCAGATCGACATCGGAAATGCCGCCACCGAGATGACCGAGCGCATGGCCGCGGGCGTGATGCAGGCCCATGGACAGATGGCGATCGAGCCGCGCATGAACGTCGATCACGTCGGCCAGGCCATCTCGTACATGGCGAACCTGCCGCCTGAATCGAACGTGCTGTTCATGACGGTGATGGCGACCAATATGCCGTTCGTGGGGCGGGGGTAGCAGCTTTGTCGCCCCGGCGAAGGCCGGGGCCCAAGTTCAAGCGCCGCAAATTGGGCCCCGGCCCCGGGGT
>JAKORH010000074.1 GCA_029777935.1 Pseudomonadota bacterium | reverse complement strand
GCCACGCCAGCACGTCGAGCAGCGTGGCCGCATCGTCGGGCGCGCCGGCAATCGCCGGCAGCGCCATCGCAGGCGCGGCGGCGCAAGGCGCAGCGGCGCCGGCGGCGACGATGGCGTCGCGCAGGCCGCGCGGCGTGTCGGCAGCGAGCAGCGCATCGTCGCGCAGCCGCACGCCGAATTCGCGCTCGATCCGCAGGCCGAGCTCGACGCGCGCCAGGCTGTCGACGCCGAGATCGACGTCGAGCCGCTGATCGAGCCGCACCGCGACCGGCGCGCCGCGCATTTGCGCCAGCAGCGCGGCGATCAGCGCCAGCAGCCGCTGCGACACACGCTCGTCGTCCGGCACGCCTGCCGGCACGGTCGCGGCCGGAATCGGTTCGAGCATGTGAAAGCGGGATGGCGCCATGGTACGCGCCCGCCGCGACCGATTGCCGCACGAAAACATGTGCGCCACACTGACGGCCATCAACGAGCGGAACCCGCCGGCTCCTGACGTATCACCGGGATACGCAAGGCGGCGGCAACCGGTGTCTGGACCAGCGTCGACCATGGCTCGGATCGAATGGTTGCGATCGATGCGCGCGCTCGCCGCGGTCGCGCTGCTCGCGTGCGGGCTCGTCGCGCGGGCCGAGTCGCCACGCGTGCTGCAGGTGGAGATCGACGGCATCATCGGCCCGCAGACGTCCGATCTGGTCAAACGCTCGATCGACCGCGCGGCGACAGGCCACATGCAGGCGATCATTCTGCGGATGGACACGCCGGGCGGGCTCGACACGTCGATGCGCGAGATCATCAAGGCCATCCTCGCCTCGTCCGTGCCGGTGATCACCTATGTCGCGCCGGAGGGGGCGCGCGCGGCCAGTGCCGGCACTTACATCCTGTACGCGAGCCACATTGCCGCCATGGCGCCGGCGACCAACCTCGGCGCGGCCACGCCGGTTTCGATCGGCATCGGCGGCGAGCGGCCCGAGCCGATCGCTCCGCAGCCCGGCAAGTCGGAGGCCAAGGGCAAGTCCGGCAAGGCGGGCAAGGGCGAAGCCCGGCGTGAAGAGCCCGCCACCGTCGACGCGATGACGGCCAAGGTCATCAACGACGCGGCCGCGTACATCCGCGGACTCGCGGTCCTGCGCGGCCGCAATGCCGATTTCGCCGAGCAGGCGGTGCGGCACGCGCAAAGCCTCTCCTCGACGGAGGCGCTGAAGGAGCATGTGATCGACCTGATCGCGCCCGACGTTCCCGCGCTGCTCCAATCGATCGACAGCCGCACGGTGACCGTGTCCGGCGGCAAGGTCGTGCTGAACACCGCCGGCGCGCAGGTCGAGAAGCTCGTGCCGGACTGGCGCTACAAGCTGCTCGCGCTGCTGGCCAACCCCACGGTGGCCGTGCTGCTGATGATGATCGGCATCTACGGGCTGCTGTACGAATTCACCAGCCCCGGTTTCGTGCTGCCCGGCGTGGCAGGCGCGATCTGCCTGCTGCTGGCGCTGTACGCGTTCCACCTGATGCCCGTGAACTGGGCCGGCGTCGGCCTGATCGCGCTCGGCATGGGGCTGCTGATCGCGGAGGCGTTCATCGGCAGCTTCGGTGTGCTCGGAGTCGGCGGCATCATCGCGCTGGTGCTGGGTGGCGTGCTGCTGATCGACGTGCAGGTGCCCGGCTTCGGCGTGCCGCTGTGGTTCATCTTCGGCATGGCAGCGACGAGCGCGCTGGTCGTGTTCGGCATCGCCACGCTGGTGGCGCGCGCGCGCTCGCGGCCGGTGGTCGCCGGGCGCGAGGAACTGGTCGGCGCGACCGGCGAGGTGGTCGAAGCCAGCGGCAACGAAACCTGGGCGCGCGTGCACGGCGAGCTCTGGCGCGTGCGCGGCGCGCAGCCGCTCGATGTCGGCGCGCGCGTGAAGGTGCAGGCGCTCGATGGGCTGACGCTGGTGGTGCAGGTGGAGCATTGAAGCTCACGGCGAAAGGCATGCTGCGGTGTCATTCCCGCGCAAGCGGGAATTCAATGAACCAAGCGAGACCGGCTGGATGCCCGCGTTCGCGGGCATGACACCCGGGCGGAGGCACCGGAACAATCGGCAAGTGCAATGAGGAGCCAAAGATGATCGCCGACCTGCCGTTCGGAATCGCCACCGTGGTGATCCTGGTGGCGCTGCTCGTCGCCTCGTCGCTGCGCGTGCTGTACGAGTACGAGCGCGGCGTGATCTTCCTGCTCGGCCGCTTCTGGCGCGTCAAGGGGCCGGGGCTGATCATCCTCGTGCCCGGCATCCAGAAGATGCAGCGCGTCGACCTGCGCATCGTCACGATGGACGTGCCGGCCCAGGACGTGGTCACGCGCGACAACGTGTCGGTCAAGGTCAGCGCGGTGGTGTACTTCCGCGTGGTCGATCCGCAGAGGGCGGTGATCCAGGTCGAGAAGTATCTGGTCGCGACGAGTCAACTGTCGCAGACCACGCTGCGCGCGGTGCTCGGCAAGCACGAACTGGACGAACTGCTGAGCGAGCGCGAGCGTCTGAACCTCGACGTGCAGCGCATCCTCGACGCGCAGACCGATGCCTGGGGCATCAAGGTGACCAATGTCGAGATCAAGCACGTGGATCTGAACGAAACGATGGTGCGTGCGATCGCGCGCCAGGCCGAAGCCGAGCGCGAGCGGCGCGCCAAGGTGATCCACGCCGAGGGCGAGAAGCAGGCTTCGGCCACCCTGCTCGAGGCGGCGCGCATGCTGGCGCAGCAGCCCGAGGCGATGCAGTTGCGCTACCTGCAGACGCTGACGCAGATCGCCGGCGACAAGAGCTCGACCATCGTGTTTCCGCTGCCGAGCAGTTCGTTCGACGCGCTGTTCGGCAAGCGCGGTTCATGAACGCAGCGGAGCCACGAACGCCCGCGGCCGAGCCGTGCCTCGACGACAAGGTCGCGTTCCTGCGCCGCCCTTCGGCGTACGCGACGGAGGCGCGCGTCGACGTGCGCGAGACGCACATGTCGTACGTGTTCCTGACCGACGCCGAGGCCTACAAGCTCAAGCGTCCGGTGCGTTATCCGTTTCTCGACTTCAGCACGCTCGCGGCACGCGAGAGGCATT
Source organism: Pseudomonadota bacterium (assembly GCA_029777935.1). Next base: position 34,087 of record JAKORH010000074.1, on the reverse strand, counting down.
GCCGCGCCGAAGTCGAGCTGAACCGGCGCCTGGCACCCGACGTGTATCTCGACGTGGTGCCGCTGACGCGCGCCTCCGACGGCGCCCTCGCGCTCGGCGGCGCAGGTACGGTCGTCGACTGGCTGGTGCGGATGAGACGGCTGCCGGCCGGACGCATGCTCGACGCACTGATCCCCGCGCGCCGGCTCGAGGCGCGCGATCTGGCGCCTCTGGCGGAAATACTGGCCGAGTTCTATGCATCGGCGCCGCGCGCCGGCATCACTGCCGCGGAAGACCTGGCGCTGCTCGCGCACGAGCACGAACAGAACATGGACGTGCTGCGCCTGCCGCGCTTCGCGCTCGCTGCGACCGAACTGGCGGCGATCGATGCGGCGATCCGGCGCTTCCTCGAGCAACGGCGCGAACTGCTCGCGGCGCGCGTGGCCGCGGGACGCGTGATCGAGGGTCACGGCGATCTGCGGCCCGAGCACGTGTGCCTGACCGATCCCCCGCGCGTGATCGACTGCCTCGAGTTCAACCGCGAGCTGCGGCTGGTCGACTGGGCCGACGAGATCGCGTTCCTCGGACTCGAATGCGCGCTGCTCGGCGCACCCTGGGTCGGCGCCGCGCTGCATGCGCCGATCGCTGCGCGCCTGGGTGACGATGTACCGCCCACGCTGACCGGCTTCTACACCGCGCTGCGCGCCTGCCTGCGCGCCCGGCTGGCGGTCGCCCACCTGCTCGAGCCCGACCCGCGCGACGGCGCGCGCTGGCTGCCGCGGGCGCGCGCGTATCTGCGTGCGGCGCATGAAGCGTGCGCTTCGTTCGGGCGGCAGTAGTTCGATCGCGCGATCAGGCCGTCACAGCGTACGACGGACATCGTCCCTCACCCCAACCCCTCTCCCGGAGGGAGAGGGGCTTTGCTTCCCTCTCCCTCCGGGAGAGGGACCGAGGGTGAGGGAAGCAGTGCGCGCATCTTTGCCGGCTCAGTCTTCCGCCATCAGCGTCCGGATCGCCTGCGCCAGCAGCTGCGCGCAATCGACCATTTCGACGTGCGCACGCGCTGTGGCGTCGAGGCGGAATGGCGGCACGCTGTCGCTGACGATGGTGCCGGCGAAAGCCGGGTGCAGCACCGCCGCGTTGGCGCCGGGGTTGAACAGGCCGTGCGCGGCGAGCGCCAATACGCGCGTCGCGCCGGCGGCCAGGCACGTCTCGGCGGCGCGCACCATCGTGCCGCCGGTGCTGATCAGGTCGTCGTACAGCAGTACGGTCGCGCCGCGAACGTCGCCGGCAATCAGCGACCCCGACACCACGCCGGCGCTGCGCCGCTTCTCCAGATACGCGGCGCCGAGCGGTTGCCCGAGCCGGGCTTCGAGCGCCTCGCGAAAGAGCTGCGCGCGCTTGACACCTCCGGGATCGGGCGAGACGACCGCGAGCGGGCCCTCGCGCGCCAACGCGGCCGCGCGCTCCATGAAGAGCGGTGCCGCCTCGACGTGCAACGTCGGGATGCGGAACGCGTTCTGGAACGCCGCCACGTTGTGCACTTCGAGCGCGGCGATCGCGCCGATGCCGGCGGCCTCGACGAGTTGCGCCACGTAGCGCGTGGCGACCGGATCGCGCGGCTTGGTCTGCCGGTCCTTGCGCGCATAGGCGAGATACGGCACCACCGCGGTCACGCGCGCGGCGCCGTGATCGCGCAGGCAGGCGGCGAACAGCAGCAGCCGCATCAGCTTGTCGTTGGCGCTTGCCTGCGGATCGCCGTGCGTGCTCTGGATCACGTACGCGTCCTTTCCGCGTACGTCGACCAGCGGGCGCGCCTTGTGCTCGCCGTCCTCGAACTCGCGCTCCTCGTGCGCATCGAGCGCGCGCCCGAGCGCAGCGGCCACGCGGCCGCCCAGGTCATGCGTGGCGTTCAGCGCGAACAGTCTCACTGCTTGCATTCGGTTTGACGCTACCGCCGCCGCGGGTCCGGCCATTGAGGGCGGTCAACGCGAGTAATCTCGTGGTGGAAATGTCAGCCATCGAGAGCATAGGACCGCAATGACCGCGCCGCCCGCCGAATCCAGCGCGCTGCTGACCGACCTGTACGAGCTGACGATGCTGCAGGCCTACGCGGCCACCGGCATGAACGACACGGCGGTGTTCGAGCTCTACGTGCGCAAGCTGCCGGCCGAGAGGAGCTTCCTGATGGCGGCGGGCTTGGCGCAGGTGGTCGAATTCCTGCGCGATCTCGCTTTCACGCGCGCCGATCTCGAGTGGCTGGCGGCTACGCGGCTGTTCACCGGCGATTTCCTCGCTTCGCTGGAGGGCCTGCGTTTCACCGGCGATCTGCACGCGGTGCCGGAAGGCACGATCGTGTTCGCCGACGAGCCGCTGGTGCGCATCACCGCGCCGATGCGCGAGGCGCAGCTCGTCGAAAGCCGCGTGATGAACCTGCTGCACTACGCGACCACGGTCGCGACCAAGGCTGCGCGCTGCGTGCTCGCCGCCGGAGACAAGGCGCTGATCGACTTCGGCCTGCGGCGCGCGCACGGCGCCGAAGCCGGGCTGCTGTCGGCGCGCGCCAGCTACATCGCCGGCTTCACCGGCACCGCGACCGCGCTCGCCGGTCAACGGTTCGGCATCCCGGTGTTCGGCACGATGGCGCACTCGTTCGTGCAGGCGCACGACGACGAGGCGGCCTCGTTCCTGCAGTTCGCGCGCGCGCAGCCCAACAACGCCACGCTGCTGATCGACACCTACGACACCGAGGCCGGGGCGCGCAAGGTGGTCGCGGTCGCGCGCCAGCTTGCCGCGGAAGGCATCGCGATCCGCGGCGTGCGCATCGACAGCGGCGACCTCGCCGAGCACGCGCGGCGCGTGCGCCGCATCCTCGACGAAGGCGGGCTCGCGCGCGCGCAGATCTTCGCCAGCGGCAACCTCGACGAGTACCGGCTGCGCGATCTGGTCGCGCAGGGCGCGCCGATCGACGCGTACGGCGTCGGCACGCGCATGAACACGTCGGCGGACGCACCGTTCCTCGATTGCGCCTACAAGCTCGCCGAGTACGCGCACCAGGGCCGGCGCAAGCGCTCCGAAGGCAAGGCCTCGTGGCCGGGGCGCAAGCAGGTGTTCCGCACGCTCGACGCGCAGGGGCGCTTTGCGCACGACGTGCTGTCGCTCGAAGGCGATGCACAGCCCGGCACGCCCTTACTGGTGCCGCTGCTGCGCGATGGAGAGCTGGTGGCGCCGTTGCCGGCGCTGTCCGACATCCGCGCGTACGCGCGGGCGCAGCTCGCATTGCTGCCGGAATCGCTGCGCGAGCTCGATGCGCCGGCAGCGCACTACGAGGTCAGCGTTTCGCGCGCGCTGCGCGCGCTGGCCGACGAAGTGGATCGCCGCACGCGGCCGGAGCGCGATTGACTCGGGTCAAGCGTGCAGAGTGTGCGGCGAGTACGGTGAAATTGAACTGAGACGAAGCCCATCGATCATGACGACGAAACGCAGAACCCGCCTGCGGCACCCGGCACCGCCGCTCGAGCCGGCCGCCGACGCCGATACGACGCGCATCGTGCAGCACCCCGACGGCTACTACTGGACCTCGGAAGACGGCAAGCGCGAAACGGGGCCGTTCGCTGCGTTCGAGGACGCACTGGCCGACATGATGCACACCGAGGAATCGGCAGCCGAGCCCGGCGAAACGCTGCAGGAAGCCGAGGACGAGATCGGCATCGCGGACTGGATCGATCCTGACACGCAGGAGCCGGCCGAGGAGCAGCGGCCGCGCATCGAAGACCACTGAGCGCGGCTCAGATCGTGATGTCGGGCGCCGAGCGCGCCGTCTTCTCGTGCGCGATCTGGCGCGGAACGATGCCGGCGACCAGGGTCAGCTCCTCGGCGAGGAATTCGTTCACGTCGTCGGCGGTCAGCACGCCGATCAGGGCATCGCACTCGTCGATCACCGGCAGGCGGCTGACGCCGTGCTCGCGCATGCGCACGATCGCGTCGTAGACGTGCTCGCCTTCGCGGACCAGCTCGAGGTCCTGGCTCATCAGGTCGTGTGCGGTGAGCGCGTCAGGGTCGGCCCGTTGCGCGAGCACCTCGACCGCCAGGTCGCGATCGGTCACGATGCCGACCGGCCGCAGCGTGTCGCCGACGGCATCGGCCACGATCACGTCGCCGACATGGTGACGCCGCATCAGCTGCGCCACCTCGACGATGCCGGTGTGGCGTTCGCAGTAGACCACTTCACGCGTGCAGATTTCGCCGATGCGCATGTTCCACTCCTTCACGGGCCCGCTGCGCAAATGTTCGCGGGGCCGGCGTGTGCCGCATTGACGCAGGCCAACGCACGCGCGAATTGCGGAGCGAATGGACGATCGACGCGACACGCGGGTCGCCGTTGGTTCGTCGCGGCGCGGACTGAGTCGAGCCCCGGCGTCATTCCCGCGCAAGCGGGAATTCAGCGATGTCGCATCTGCTGGATGCCCGCTTTCGCGGGCATGACACCTCATGCTGGCGTTGCTCGGTCCTGAGAGGATCGCGTCAGGCAAGGCCGCCGCTGGCCCGGCGCCGCAGCGGCGCTTCGACCGCGATCGCCGCGGGAGCGCGCTGGCGCGTGGCCGGACTCGCCGCACTGCGCGGCTCGACGTCGAGCAGGCGGCCGAGCCGTTGCTGATCGAGCACACGGATGCTGCGCCGGCGCACCTCGATCAGCCCGCGCGCAGCGAGCGCCGTGAACGCGCGGCAGACCGCCTCGATCGACATGCCGAGGTAGCTCGCGATGTCGGCGCGCGACATCGGCAGCCGCAGTGCGCGCGCGGAGAATCCGAAGCGCGCCACGCGCGCGCCGAACCCGTGCAGGAAATGCGCGACCCGCGCTTCCGCGCCGAGCACGCCGATCGCGCGCATCACCTGGTAGCCGCGCATCAACTCGGCGCTGACCGACGCCATCAGGGCGCGCTCGAGGTACGGACACAGCCGCGCCAGCGCTGCCAGCTCCGGATACGGAATCGCCGCGACATTGGCCTCTTCCAGCGCCGTGATCGTGGCCGGGTAGCTCGCGCCGCGGATCGCGTCGAGCCCGATCAGGTCGCCGCGCATCGGGAACGCGACCACCTGCTCTGAGCCATCGGCCTCGATGAGCGTGCACTTGAAGCTGCCCGACAGCACGACATACAGGCTCTCCAGCGGCTGGTTCGCATGGACCAGACAATGGCCGCGGTGCACACGGCGGTTGGCGAAGCGACGCTCGGGCACCCCTGCATCGAGCGGCGCATGGCCGAGCAGCTTCAGCAGGTCGGCCAGCGTCGATTGCGCGCTGATTTCCGGCAGGTGCAGGCGCGTATCGCCCGTAAGCGCGAGGCCGGACAGCGTCACGCCGGCACCGTGTCGGCGGTCCCCACTTCGGCGCCGGCCGCCGCTCGTCTTGCGGCGGAGCGCTCGCCGCTATCGATCCGGCAGCCGCTGCCGCCCGCGCGCTTGACTGCGTACATCGCGCGGTCGGCGCGTTCGAACAGGGCCTGCAGGTCCGGCGCACCCGCCGGCGACAGCGCCGCGCCGATGCTCACCGTCAGCGCGAATCGATGCGCACCGATCGTCAGCGGCGAGGCGAACGCGTGCACGATCTTCGCCAGCGCCCGCTCGGTGCCCGCCGCGCCGTGCTGGTCCAGCAGCAGCAGGCCGAATTCGTCGCCACCGAGGCGCGCCACGGTGTCGGCCGCGCGCACGCTCGCCTGCAGCCGCGCCGCCACCGCGCGAATGATCGCGTCGCCGGCCGCGTGCCCGTACGCGTCGTTGATCGCCTTGAAGCGGTCGATATCGACGATCACCACGGCAAACGACTCGCCGCCGCGCTCCGCGTGGCGCAGCGCCTGCGCCAGCCGGTCGTGGAACAACGCGCGGTTCGGCAGGTCGGTCAGCGCGTCGTGCGTGGCGGCGTGCGTCAGCCGCTCAATCAGCCGCACGCGGCCGCTCACGTCGCGGCCGACCGACATGAAGTGCGTGATCGAACCTTGCGTGTCGAACAGCGGACGAATGGTTTCCTCCTCGTGGAAGATCTCGCCGTCTCTGCGCCGGTTCACGAACGTGCCGCGAAACTCGTTGCCGCCGCGCAGCGCATCCCACAACGCACGGTAGAAGTCGCGCGACTGGTGCCCCGAGTTCAGGAGGACGGCCGGCGTGCGGCCGATCGTCTCGACGCGCGCATAGCCGGTCATCGATTCGAACGCCGGGTTCACGTGCTGGATCACGCCGTCGATGTCGGTCAGCAGCAGCGCATCGGCCGAGCACTCCAGTGCCAGCGCGAGCGCCGGCAGCCCGCCGTTGCGGCCACCTCTGGCCCTGCGCAGCGACACGTCGACCGCGAACAGCGGCAACATCGGGCTCGGCAGGCGACGGATCGTCGCGGCGACGTGAACGTCGCCGACGTTCGTTTCCGCGCAGGCCGTGTGTTCGCGGCGGTCCCCGTCGCTGCATTCGCGAACACAGCGCCGGAACCCGAGACCTGGCAGCAGCGCTTCGACGTCGACGCCCACCAGCTCCTCGGCGAGCCGATCGGTCAGCGGCGGCTGCTGGTCGCGGCAGAACACCACATGGCCGTCCGGTCCGACGAACATCCGATCGACCGTCAGTTGCGTCCACAGCGGCGACTGCAGCGCACTGCAGAACAGAATCCGACCGCCCGCATCGGCCAGCAGCACGGCGCGCTGGGTCTCGCCTTCGACGTTCCGGAGCGCCGCGCCGCCGTCGCCTGACCGCACTTCGATCGACGTCATCAGCTCACCCGGCCGCGCTGGCGCTCGAACGCGGTCTGCATTTCGGGCGGAGCACCGCGGCGCGTACATGGCAGGCTCGCGCAAACCGGCGCGGCTTCGCCCGCGTCGGGTGCGAATCCGACTCCGATCGACCAAGCGTGCGCGTTCGGTGCCGGCCCGGCCTGCGTCGCGATACAAGCTGAATTCATCTACACAATCCTCCCGCGACACTTCGCGCGTTCTGGGGCGGCCCGTCGCGCACAGGAATGCACCGGCAGCCGGACGATGCGGCGATGTCCACCGAATCCTCATCTGGCCACCATTGCAGCAGAGCGACACGGCGCACAAAATTCCGGCCGCCACGTACGTGTCGACTCATAACGCTTCAACGTGAGTGGCAGCGGCAAGACACATGCAGTCAATGCGCTTCATACCCGGGCGGATGCGACGCCTCGGCCGGACCGAACTCGAGCCCGCCTTCATGCGCGAGCTGCGCCAGGCCCAACAACGTCGAGGCGCCGGTCTTCAGCAGGATGCGCGAGCGGTGAACTTCGACCGTGCGATAGCTGATCCCGAGCCGCTGCGCGATTTCCTTGTTCGGCAGCCCGGCCACGGCAAGCGCGAGCACGTCCCGTTCGCGCCCGGTCAGGCCGGCGATCACAGAGCGCGCCGCACGCCTGGCCGCCTCGGCTTCGCGCTGCCGGCCGTCGCGTTCGAGTGCCTGTTTCACGCGCTCCAGCAGAAGCGGCGCGTCGATGGGCTTGGTGAGGAAATCGACCGCGCCGCCCTTCATCGCCTGCACGGTGGTCGGAATGTCGCCGTGCGCGGTCAGGAAGATGACCGGCAGCCGCAGGCCGCGCCGATTCATCTCCGCCTGCAGTTCCGGCCCGGTCCTGCCGGGCATCTGCACGTCCAGCACCAGGCATCCGGGGCGCTCGGGATCGAACGCGGCCAGAAAGGCCCCGGCACTGTCGAACGTCTCGACCGCGAGGCCGGCGGTTTCCAGCAGCAGCGCCAGGCCGTCGCGCACCGCCGCGTCATCGTCGACCACGAACACGGTGGGGGCGGTCATGTGGCGAAGGGCAAGGTGAAGTGAAACGTCGCGCCGCCCGCGGCGGGCTCCTCGAGCCACAGCCGGCCGCCGTTGGCCTCGACCAGCGCGCGGCTGATCGCCAGCCCCATGCCGATTCCTTGCGGCTTGGTGGTGAAGAACGGATCGAACACGCGCCGCGCGACGGCATCGTCCATCCCCGGCCCGCTGTCGCGCACCGTCACCAGCGCCATCTGCTGTTCGGCTGCGGTGCTGATCGAGATCGTGATCGCCTGCGTCGCAAAACCGGCGCCGCGCATCGCTTCGACCGAATTGCGCAGCAGGTTCACCAGCACCTTTTCCACCTGCAGGCGATTGGCCTGGACCGGCTTCAGGTCCGGTTCCAGATTCACCACCGCCTGGAAACCGCCGAAGCCGTTGGCCTCGACGATCGACAGCGCCTCGCGCACGACGGCATTCAGGTCGACGGTCTCGGTCGTCACCTCGCGCCGGTGCAGGAACTCGAGCAGCTCGCGCACGACCCGGCCGGCGCGCTGCGCCTGCGCGGTGCGTTCGCGCAGCGCGTGCATCAGCCTTTCCGGTTTCGGATTGCCCGACTGCAGCATGCGCCATGCCGCCTCGCAATACGAGGCCAGGGCGTTGAGCGGCTGGTTCAATTCGTGCGCGATCGCCGCCGCGGTTTCGGCCGCGATGTGCACGGTGAGCAATTGCTCCATCTCGCCGCGCAGTCGGCGCAGCGCCTGCTCCGTCCGCTTGCGCTCGTCGATGTATTCGATGACCGCGATCGTGTAGTCGGGCGTGCCGTCGGAGCGCCGTTGCAGCGAGACCGTCAGCCGGACCCAGTAGGTCGTGCCGTCCTTGCGCACGCAGCGCTTGTCGATGGCGTAGTGGTCGATTTCGCCGGCGAGCAGCCGCTGCAGCAGCGCCAGGTCGGCGGCCAGGTCGTCGGGGTGCGTGATGTCCTGGAACGACCGCTGCAGCAGTTCGTCGCGGCTGTAGCCGGTGATCTCGCACAGCTTCTGGTTGACGCGCAGCCAGCGCCCGCCGGGATCGGAATGCGCGATTCCGACCGCCGCCTGCTCGAACGTGGCGCGGAAGCGCGCTTCGGATTCCTCGATCGCGGCCGCGCCTGTACCCGTTCCGTGATGTCCTCGCTGAAGATGACGATGCCGCCGATTGCCCCGGTGGCGGCGCGCCATGGCAGGACTTCCCACCGCAGCCATTGCGTCGTGCCGTCGGCACGGTCGAAGCGGTCTTCGTCGCAGCGCTCGGTTGCGCCGCCGAGGCAGCGGCGGTGCACCTCGCGCCAGCGCGATCCGATCTCGGGAAAGACGTCGTAGTGCGAGCGGCCCAGCACCGGTGCCTGCAAGCCGTAATCCTCGAGCCAGCGGCGACTCACCGCCAGGTAGCGCATCTGAGGGTCGAACATCGCCAGTGCGGCCGGTGCATGGTCGATGAACAGGCCCAACTGGCCTTCGCGCGTCCGCAGCGCCGCCTCGGCGCGGGCGCGCTCGATGTCGGCGCGGATTCGCTCGGCCACGTCTTCGAACAGGGCCACTTCGTGGGCCGTCCATGCCCGCGCGGTCGCGGCGTGGACGAAGAAGACCGCGACCAGTTGCTGCGCCTTGAGCAGCGGCACGTTGACGGTCGCTCCGAGCTGCAGCACCGCGTGCGCGGCCTTCTCCTGCGCGGCGAGCGACGGATCGTTGGCGATGTCCGGCCGCACGTTCGTGCGACCCGCCCGGAGATCGGCCAGCAGCGCCGCGCCGTAGTCGTCGTAGCGGTAGCAACCCTCGATAGCGGGCACGCCGGCGGCGTAGTTGCGCGCTGCGGTGATCGTCTCGCCGTTGCCGTCGTCCTCCGCATAACCGACCCGTGACGCTCCGACGAATTCGCCCAGCATCCGCGCCGCCTCGAAGCTGATCTGCTGCGGGTCGTCGAGCCGGCGCAGGCCATCGTTCAGGCGCACGAGGAACGATTGCCGGGCTTCGCGCGCGGCCAGCGCCTCCTGCGCCTGCCGGCGCGCGGTGACATCCTGCACGACACCCACGACGATCACGGGACGCGCGTCGGCGTCCCGCACCACGCTCCCCGACACGTGGACCCACGCGACGGACCCGTCCTTGCGCACCAGGCGCTTCTCCTCCTCGTATCCGGCTCCGCGCAGCAAGGCATCGAACTTCGCCGGATCGAGGCGATCGTCCGGGTGGTTGAGCCGGTCGACATCCATCTGCAGCAGTTCGGCATGGCTGTAGCCGCAGATGCGGCACAGCGCCGGGTTCACGGCGACGAGGCGCCGCGAGGCCGGATCGATCTGCGCCATCCCGACACTGCTGCTGTTGAATGCGGCCGCCCGCAACTGCTCGCTCGTGCGCAGCGCCGCGTCCATCGCCTTGTGCGCGGAGACGTCATCCTTGACGGCGACGAAATGCGTGATGTCGCCGCGCTCGTCGCGCACCGGCGAAATGATCGCCGACTCCCAGTACAGCGAGCCGTCCTTGCGGCGGTTACGGAATTCGCCGCGCCAGGTGCCGCCGCCGATGATCGTGCGCCATAACTGCCGGTATTCATCGGTGGACGTGTGGCCGGACTTCACCAGGCTCGGCTTGCGGCCGATCGCCTCGGCAGCGACGTAGCCGGTCGTTTCTACGAACCGCGGATTCACGTACTCGATCACGCCGTCGGAATTCGTGATCACGACCGTGCTCGCGGTCTGCTCGATCGCGCGGGCGAACTTGCGCAATGCGTCGCTGGCGCGACGCCGTTCGGTCACATCGACCAGCGTGACCAGCACCTGGCCCTGGTCGAGCGGACCCAGGCTCGCCTCGATGAAGAATTCCGTGCCGTCGCGGCGCAGGCCGCGCACCTCGTAGGCGTTGCCCATCGCGCGCACGCGAGGCTCGCGCGCGTACCGCGCGCGCATGAGGCGATGCGCGGCGCGGTAGCGCTCCGGCATCAGTTCTTCCACCGCGGCCTGCAGCAGCGCCTGCGGGTCGCAGCCGAAGAGCCGCGCCGCCGCTGCGTTGGCGGCGACGATCGTGCCGTCCGCGTCAGCCACCAGCATCGCGTCGGCGGCCGCATCGAGCAGCCTTTGAAACGGGTGCTCCTGCAGGTTGATCCGCGCTGCTTGCATTGGCCGATGCACGAATTGCCGGTTCGATTTGCTGCCGGCTCGAATTCCTCGCCCAACGGTAAGGGCGCATCGCTGCGCAGCGTTGACCCCGATCAACGCGACCGGCGTCCATCGCATCCGACTGTCCGTGCTTGACCTGCGCCGGACGAGTTCGGCGCCGAGACTTGCTCCTCGTAGAGGCGCCTCGGCGGCATCCGAGGCGGGATACCATCGCCTCATGACGACACACGACAGCCGCGCGTTCGAATCGCTCGGTGCCGAGTTGCGCCGCGCGGCGCACGAGGTGCCCGAGCGTCCGTTCATCCGCATGATGCAGGGCGAATGGAGTTATCGCGCCATCGACGAGGAGGCCGATCGCCTCGCGGCCGGATTGCAGCGGCTCGGCGTGGCGCGCGGCGAACACGTGAGCCTGCTGCTGCCGAACTGCATCGCGTTCGTCGCGTTGTGGTTTGCGCTCGCCCGGCTGGGAGCGGTCGCCGTGCCGGTGAACACTTCGTTTCGCGGCGCGCTGCTCGCCGATGCGATCGACCTCGTCCGCAGTCGGTTGATCGTCGTCCACGCCGACCTGATGCCGCGGTTCGCGGAAGTCTCCGCGCGCCTCGCGCAGGTCGAGCAGGTCGTGCTGCTCGGCGACAGCAGCGCGCGCTGCGTGCAGCCGACGTTGCCGTTCGCGCAGTTGCGCGCCGGTGCGCTGGTGATCGTCGAACCGCAACCGCCGATCTGCGCGAACGAGCCGTGCCTGCTGCTTTACACGTCGGGCACGACCGGCCGCTCCAAGGCGGCGATCATTCCGCACCGCTTCGTGCTCGGCCACGGGCAACTCGCGATCGAGGGCCTGGGACTGCGCAGCGACGACGTGCTGTACTGCCCGTATCCGCTGTTCCACCTCGACGCGACCGTGATGACGGTGGTGCCGGCACTGCTGCTGCGCGCGGTGGCGGCGATCGGACAGCGCTTCAGCGCGTCGCGCTACTGGGACGAGGTGCGCGCGCTGCGTGCGACCGTGTTCGACTTCATGGGCGCCACGTTGACGATGCTGTGGAAGCAGCCGGCCTCGAAGCGCGACCGCGACCATCGCGCGCGCCTGGGCTGGGGCGTGCCGCTGCCCGACTGGGCGCCGCGGTTCGAAGCACGCTTCGGTTGCCGGCTGGTCGAGTTGTACGGGCTGACCGAGGCCGGCGCGATGATCTACACGCCGCTCGACGAGCCGCGCCGCGCGGGCTCCTGCGGCAAGCCGATCGGGTCGTTCGACATCAGCCTGCAGGACGAGGACGGCTTCGAAGTTCCGCTCGGCACGCCGGGCGAGCTGTGCCTGCGCGCGCGCGAGCCGGGGCTGATCATGGACGGCTACTACGGCATGCCGGAGGCCACGCTGGCGGCATTCCGGCATCTGTGGTTCCACACCGGCGATCTGCTGAAACGCGACGCCGACGGCTACCTGTACTTCGTCGGCCGGCGCAAGGACATGGTGCGCAGGCGCGGCGAGAACATCTCCGCCGCCGAAGTCGAGCAGGCACTCGAGTCGCACCCCGACGTGCTGGCCTGCGCGGTGTACGGCGTGCCGAGCGAGATGACAGAGGAAGATGTGATGGCGGCGGTCGTGCCACGCGCGGGTGCGCAACTCGCCGCCGCGCAGCTCATCGAGTGGTGCGAAGGCAGGCTCGCGCGCTTCATGCTGCCGCGCTACGTGCGCTTCGTCGACGCGCTGCCGAAGACGCCGACCGACAAGATCGAGAAATTCCGCCTGCGCGAGCAGGGCGTCACCGCCGATACCTGGGACCGCGAAACCACCGTGAAAGCGAAACCATGAGCTATGTCACTCTCTCCAATGACGGTCCGGTCCGCGTCGTCACGCTGAACCGCCCCGAGCGGCTGAACGCCATCAGCGGCGCGCTGATGGTCGATCTGCACGCCGCGCTCGCGCAAGCCCAGGCCGACCGCGCAGCGCGCGCCATCGTGCTGACCGGCGCCGGCCGAGCGTTCTGCGCCGGCGACGACCTGAAGGAATTCGACGAGCAGGCACACGACGCCGCGTCGATCGCCGAGCACGTCGACCGCATCCAGCAAATCACGCGCGACCTCATGTTCGGCGACCGGCTGGTGATCGCCGCCGCGCACGGCTACGCGGTCGGCGGCGGGCTCGAGTGGCTGCTGAACTGCGACCTCGTGGTCGCCGCCGACAGCCTCGTCGCGTTCTTTCCCGAGATGGCACTCGGCCACTTCGTCACCGGCGGCGTCACGCACCTGCTGCCGCAGGCGCTCGGCCACCAGCGCGCGATGGAGCTGATCGTGCTCGGCGAGCGCCACGACGCACACGCGCTCGCGCGGCTCGGCCTCGTCAATCGCGTGGTAGCAGTGGAGCAGATGCTGCCGGCCGCGCTGGAACTCGCGCATACGGTCGCCGCGCGGTCGGCCGGCGCGATCGCGCGGCTGAAGCGCGCGCTGACCGCGCAGGTCGGCGATCGCCTCGCCACCGCACTCGAAGCGGAGCGGCACGCCGCCGCCGCGATGTTCGCGGATGCCGACACGCAGCAGCGCGTGCGCGGGTTCGCGAAGTCGCGGCTGTAAGAACGCGCCTGCCTCGATCGCCGGCCCGCGGGCCGGCTGCGGATACAGCCGCCGTCGCGCCATTGCGCGACCGGGGTCACGTATTGCCGGGGTGAGGGCCGCACGCGTCCCGGCCGCGGTCGCGGTTCGCGCATCGGCGCAACCCTGGCGGGAATATCGCGACGCCAGGCGCAGTCATGCAGACATGGCCGCGCAACAGAGCGACCCAACCCGCGACAAGGAGAGCAGCGTGCCCGCACCCATCGATCGCAGGCAGTTCCTTCGCCTCGCCGGATTCGGCGGCGTCGTCTTCTCATCCGCGCTGGCAGGCTGTGCCACCGGCGCCGGCGCAGGGACGGCGCCGCAGGACTTCTACTTCGTCCAGCTTTCGGACAGCCACTGGGGCTTCAACGGACCGGTCGTCAACCCCGACGCCGCCGGGACGCTGCCGAAGGCCATCGAGGCGGTGAACGCGCTTGCTGTACAGCCGGACTTCATCGTCTTCACCGGCGACCTCACGCACGCGACCGACGATCCGGCCGAACGCCGCCGGCGGCTGGCGCAGTTCAAGGAGATCGTCGCCGGACTGAAGAACGGCAACGTCCATTTCATGCCGGGTGAGCACGACGCGGGGCTCGACCGCGGGCAGGCGTGGTCGGAGTTCTTCGGCCCCACCCGCTACACGTTCGACCACAAGGGCGTGCACTTCATCACGCTCGACAACGTATCGGATCCGGCCGCGCGCATCGGCGACGAGCAGCTCGCCTGGCTGAAGGCGGAGCTGGACCGGCTCGATCGGGACGCGCCGATCGTCGTGCTCACGCACCGGCCGCTGTTCGATCTGTATCCGCAATGGGACTGGGCCACGCGCGACGGCGCGCAGGCGGTCGAGCTGCTGCTGCCCTACCGCAACGTGACGGTGTTCTACGGCCACATCCACCAGGAACACCATCACATGACGCAGCACATCGCGCACCATGCGGCGAAGTCGCTGATGTTTCCGCTGCCGGCGCCGGGCTCGCAGCCGAAGCGCGATCCGGTGCGCTGGGATCCCGCGCATCCGTATCGCGGGCTGGGATTCCGCGAGATCGACGCCGAACCGCCGCAGAAGCTCGCGCTGAAAGAACTGGCGCTCGCGCAGGGGTGAAGCGATGAACCTCAGGCGACGCGAGCTGGTGCTGGGCGCGGTCGCGCTGGCGACCGCGGGCTTCGGGCCGGTGCTGCTGCGCGCGCAGCAGCCGGAGCGCGTGATTAAGGTCGTCGCGCGCAAGTTCGTGTTCCTGCCCAACGACATCACGCTCAAGCTCGGCGAGCCGGTCGTGCTCGAGTTCACCGCACCCGAAGTCGTGATGGGCTTCAACGTGCCAGACTGGAACATTCGCACCGACATCATCCCGGGCCAGGTCGCGCGCCTGCGCGTGCAGCCGGACAAGACCGGCACGTTCGACTTCCTGTGCGACATCTTCTGCGGCGAAGGACACGAAGGCATGTCGGGCAAGCTGCACGTGGCGGCCTGATCGCACTGGGCATCGCGATGTTCGCGGCCATGCTTCAGCGGAAAACGACCGTGCGGCGGACGTCGAGCAGGACGCGGTCTTCGAGGTGATAGCGCAACGCGCGCGCCAGCACGGTCCGCTCGAGGTCGCGCCCGCAGCGGGCCAGGCCGTCCTCGGTGCGGCCGTGATCGATGCGGATGGCGTCCTGCTCGATGATCGGACCTTCGTCGAGTTCCCCGGTCACGTAGTGGCTGGTCGCGCCGATCAGTTTCACGCCGCGCTCGAACGCCTGGCGATACGGTCGTGCGCCGGCGAAGCCCGGCAGAAAGCCGTGATGGATGTTGACGATGCGGCCAGGCGGCCGGCGCGCCAGCGCCGCGGGCAGGATCTGCATGTAGCGCGCGAGCACCATCGCGTCCGCGCCCTAGGCGAAGAACAGCCTCTCGATCTCGGCGAACGCCGCCTGCCTGCCCGCTTCGCCACGCGGAACCCGAATGTAATGGAACGGCACGCCGTGCACTTCGACATCGGCGCGCAGATCGGGATGACTGCCGATCACGCACGGCAGGTCGAAGTCGAGTTCTCCCGCGCATCGGCGGTACAGCAGGTCGACGAGGCAGTGATTGCGCCGGCTCACCAGCACGACGACGCGCTTGCGAAACGCCGAGTCCCCGAGCGACCAGTCCAGCGCGAAGCTGCGCGCGACCGGTGCGAATTCGGCGCGCAGCCGGGCCGGGCCGATGCCGCGTTCAAGGAGCGGCCGGGCGGCCAGCACCGTGCGCATGAACACGCGCCGCGGCGCGCCGCCGTATCCATCGCGGCCCGCGCAAGGATCAGAACGTCGGCGCCGGCTCGGCTGGCTCGTCGGAGTAGTGCCCGATCGCGCCGGAATATTCGAGTGCCGGCGCGAGCGCCGGCGCGGCGGCCGACGTGCTCGGCGTGGCGGCGACCGCTGCGCCGATGTCGCGTGCGCCGATCGCATCCTCCGTGTCGGGTAGGCCTCTGGACAACACGACGGCGGCAAGCAGCGCGATCACCGCGCCGACGGCGGCGCCCGCGCGCAGGATTCCGGAGAGGCTCAATCGCGCATCGCGCATGGGTTCGTGACCGGGATTCATGTCGGTACTCCTTGTCGAAAGTGCCCACCCTGTGTTGCAGCCGGCGGGGATCGGGTTTCAATAAGTTGCGGCCATGGAAGAGAACGGGTTCCGTGCCCGCAACCGGTCAGTGGGACGCGCAAGTGCGGGAGCGCGGCGTCTGCTTCGTCGACACTTGCGAACTTCGCGCCCCGGCGACGCGGTGCGAGCCGGTACGGCTTCACAACGACCGCAGGAAGTCGAGGATCGACTGCTGATCTCTCGGTCCGAGCGCGTTGAAGTTGCCGATCACGGCATTCGCTTCGGAAGGCCCGTAGCACGATCCGCCGTTCGTGCTCGCGCTGCTATCGCAGACCGCGGCCCGCGCGGCGTGCGCCTGGATCGCCTGCAGCAGATCGCTGGTGCGCCCGTCGTGCAGGAAGAAGAAGCGCTGCCCCACGCCCCACAGCGGCGTGGTGCGGAACATGTCGCCGGTGGCCAGGCCCTGCGTGATGTCGTCGGCCAGGCGCTGGCCCATGTGATGGATCAGCAGGTCCGAGTAGAGGTTCGCGGTCAGGCTTTGCAGCGCCTTGGTCTCGCTCTGCGGCGGCGTGACCATCTGCGCGGTATGGCAGGCCACGCAGCCGACGCCGGGGTTGTCGGGTCCGGTGCCGAATAACTGCTGGCCGCGCCTGGCGCTCGCGCTCAGCGCGACCGGCTTCGGCGCATCGAGGAAGCGCATCAACATCGCGAACTGCAGCCAGTCAGGCAGGATGTGCTTCGGGTTGAAGTAGCTCTGATTGCGCGTGTCGTCCGGGTCGGTGCGCGTGATGTCGTTGGGCTCGCTCTTGCCGACGTTGCAGGCCGCGGCCTCGTCGGTCGCCTGCGGGAATACGTCGTTGGTGACGCCCATCTCGACGTTGTAGGCCTCGGTCGCGAACAGCGTCAGCGACTTGTTCTGCGCCTTCCAGCCGAAGCGCGTGATCGTGCCGTCGTTGCCGCTGCGGTTCGGGACGCCGGTGATGCCGAGCTGGCTGCGCAACGCGGCGGTCGCGTTGTGCCGCACGAGGATCTCGCGGTCCTGGATGCTGTCGATGATGCCGAGCCCGTAGAGCTGCAGCGGAATGCGGAAGCGCGTATTGCCGCGCTTGAATTCGGTTTCGAAGTCGATCGGCGGCAGCACGGCGTTGGTGCAATTGGTCGTGCCCACGTCGGCTCGGCCGACGACGGTGAAGAGCTGGTGCACGCCGCCGTCGGGCGTGCCGTCCGCCTTGCGCGCGAAGCGCACTTCGCGGATCGGCCCGTACTGCTGGATGAACGACGGCACGCGATTGGTCGCGCCCTTGCGGTGCGGGATCAGATCGAACATCGGATTCTCGGGCGGCCGGTAGTTGCCGGGCCCGTCCTGCGGATTCGGCACCATGAAGCCGCCCGAGCCGCCGAGCGCCGGCTGGTTGTGGCACACCGAGCACTGATCGCCGTTGAAGCGCGCGCCGAGCCCGGCCGAATTCGTATGCGTGACGAAGTTGGCCTTGGCGGGATCGGTGAACGACCCGAGCACGAGGTCGGCGCAGCTGTCGCACACCGCTTCGAGCTGAATGAAGCGCTGCACGCCTTCGTTGAAGATTTCCAGTTCGATCGGCGTCAGCCCCGGCAGCGGCGCGCCGCCGCCGGGTGCGCCGCCGCGCACTCCCGGATCGACCTGCGCGAGACTGATCGAAGCTGCAAGCGTGGAAAGCGCGAACGACCATGGCACGGCGCGACGAATCCTCATGGCTTCCTCCCTTTCATCCGCGAGACGGCGGTCGCGCGTCGAACCGCCTGCCTCAGTCGATGAAACGAGACGGCTGACGCAAACCGGACATTCGCGTCGAGCGTCGGCACCCGAGCGAAAGCGGATGACAGCGCTGCCCGCGGACCGGCCGCCGATCCGCCGTCACCGCCACATGCGACCGATGGCTTCAGCGGCCTGCGCGTGCGCGAAGATCCGCGTACGTCGGCGCCTGCGGATACAAGGCGGGATAGATTTCGTTCAGCTTCCGCCCTCCTTCGCCGGCAAGAGCGTCACCGGTGCGAAGCGCCTCGGCCAGCTCCGCCTTGACTTGCTCGCGGGTCTTGCCAGCGGCCAACGTCCGGGGTGAAAACGCGGCCGGGTTGCTCTCGTACAGCGTGCGGCCGGATTCGCCCCCGATCAGCTCACCGCTGCGCAGCGCATCGGCCAGTTCGGCCTGCACCTGCGCGCGCGTCTTGCCGGTCGCAGCTTCGTGCTGCGGAAAGCGGTCCGGATACATCTCGTTGAGCATCCTGCTGCCTTCGCCGGTGCTGATGTCGCCGCTGCGCAGCGCATCGGTCAACTCCGCGCGGACTTCGGCGCGCGTCTTCGTCGCGGCGGTCTGCGCGTACGTGCTTGCGCTCGCCGCGGCGAGCATTGCCGCCAGCGCGGTGGCGGTGAGATTCAAGGCGTGTTTCATGGCAACTCCTTTCATTCGGTTGGTGCGCCCGGCGCAGTAAGCGCCGGAGCGCGTTCACCAGCGTCAGTCAACCGCTGTACCGGATGAAACGGAGCGCCGCCGGCGCACAGGACATGCAACGCGGCGCGTGGCGGCGTGAATATTCGACAGGCGCCGAAGCGTGAATCCGCGCGCCGCGCGGCGAGAGCCGAGACGCGTCGCCGCGCGGCTCAGGAAGGCGAGTGCAGGCGTTCCAACAGCCGGCGTGCCGTGACGAGTTGTACCTGAGCGGGCTCGACCGTTTGCGACAAGTGTTCGATCGCTGTTTCGAGCGCCCGCGCGGCACCATCACTGTCGCCCCGCGCGTTCAAGACCTGGCCGACCGCGAGCCAGGCGCAGCCGATCAGGACCGAATGGCTGTTCATGCTCCGCAGCATCTCGGCCATCGACACCGCGCGCCGCGCATCGTCGAGCGCCGCATCGAACCGGCCCAGGCCGCGCTGCGCATCGGCGCGCCCGATCAGAGCAACCACCGTTCCAGGCAAGGTGCTCGGCGACCGAAGTGCGACGTCGAAGCTCGCATAGGCAGCCTGCGGCTTGCCCAAGGCGAGATCCAGGAGGCCGCGCGCCAAGCGGGTTCGCATCGCACTGCGCGAGCTCGGAGCAAGACGAGCGTCGGTGATCGCCTGCGCCTGAGCAAAGAGTCGCTCAGCTTCGGACAGGTCGCCGCAGTCTTTGGCCACTGCTTCGAGCGTCAACAGGGCGCCGACGGCAAGCTCGTCGTTGCCGCGTTCGCGGGCGAGCTCGAGCACGGACTTCGCTGCGACCACCGCTTCATCGTAGCGACCGACAAGCTGCAACACGGCCGCCCGATTCACCAGCATGTAAAGCGGCGGCGGTGCTGTGGACTGTTCCTCCCGGCCGATCGACAGGATCTCGTCCAGCATCGAAAGTGCGGCTCGCGGGATGCCAGCTTCGAGCCGCAACAGGGCGAGGTTGTTGCGCACCGACTGCGCGTTGTGACCACGGCCGCGCCCGAGCTCTGCGTACCTTTGCAGCGATTCGGCGAAGTGCGTCTCCGCGTCGGCGTAGCGGCCGTTGTCCTTGTACGCGGTACCCAGCGCGCCGAGAACCTCGGCCTCGACCTCGGGCAGGTGCAGCTTGGCCGCGCGGAGTGCCTGCTGCGCCTGCTGCGCGTACCTCAGCGCAGCCGCCTTATCGCCGTTGTTCTGCGCTATAGAGCTGCGGTAGAGCGTGCAGGTGACGCGGTGGCGAGGATCGCGGATCGTTCCGCCCAGGATCGACTCCAGCTCGGACTTGGCCTCGTCGACCCGGCCGAGCAATGAATTCACGAAAGCTTGCGTACAGCGCAGTTGGTCGAGTAGCGCGGGATCCGCTGCTCCCCGGGCGGCAGCAATCGCCCGCGCTATCAAGTCCGCGGCCTTAGACGTGCCGCCGGCCATTCGGTAGTAGTTGGCGAGCATCTCGAAAATCGCAGCCCGATGATTCGGATCGTCGCGGTAGCTGTCGGCGATCAGCTTTTCGCTGCGCGCTAGCAACTCGTTCACACTGATCGGGCGCTGCGACTGCGCGGCTTCGACCAGCAAGTCGTTCATGAAGCGTGCGGTCGCATCGCTGCGATCGGCCTGGGCCTGCGCGTAGTCCCGCTCGCGCGCAGCGACCTGCGCTTGGATTGCGTAGCCCACCGCCGCGATGAGGACGGCAAGCACGCTTGCTGCCGCGCCCGCAACCGCAAGCCGGTTGCGGGCGACGAACTTGCCCAGCACGTACAGGCGCGACTCCGGCCGCGCCCGGATCGGTTCGCCTTTCAGATGCCGCTGCAAATCCGCGCGCAGCGCTTCGACGCTTTCGTAGCGCTGCTCCGGTTGCGCCTTCAGCGCCTTGAGCACGATCGTGTCCAGATCGCCGCGCAACGCGCGCGCCAGTTGCCGCGCGGTGGCGCCGCGCGCCGCGGCGGCCGGCTCGTCGCCGGCGATCGCAGCGCTCGGACGCGGAATGTCCACGCCCGCGATCGCCTGCGCGAGCGACGCGCCCCCCTGACGCAACAGCCGGTACGGGCGCGCACCGGTCAACAACTGGTACAGCAGCACTCCGAGCGAGTACACGTCGCTCGCCGTTGACAGCGGCTTGCCCAGGATCTGCTCGGGCGACGCGTAGTCGGGCGTGAGCGCGGCGCCGGCGTCGAGCGTCAGCTCGGTCACTTCGCCCCGGCCGTCGATCATCAGCTTGGCCACGCCGAAGTCGAGCAGCTTGACCTGCCCCTGCGCATCGACCAGCACGTTCGACGGCTTCAGATCGCGGTGGATCACCAGATGCGCGTGCGCGTACTGGACCGCGTCGAGCACCTGCAGGAACAGTTCGATGCGCGCGCGCACGTCGCGCCGCTGCGCGTCGCAGTCCTCGACGATCGTGCGGCCTTCGATGTATTCGAGCGAGATGTACGGCTGGCCGTCGGCGGTGACGCCGGCGTCGTACAGGCGCGCGATGTGCGGGTGCGCGAGCGCGGCCAGGATGTCGCGCTCGCGCGCCAGCCGCTCGGCAAGACCGCGTGCGGCGAGTCCCGGATGCGGCAGCTTCAGTGCGACCGCGCGCTTGAGCAGGCCGTCGACGCGCTCGGCGAGCCAGACGCTGCCCATGCCGCCGCGGCCGAGCTCGTGCAGCAGGCGGTAGGGGCCGATGATGCGGCCGGCGCCTTCGACCACGGCTTCGTTCCGTCGCGCCCCAAGCCGCGCGGCCGCCGCGGGCTTGGCGAGAAAGTCGCCGGTCTGCACGTGCGCGTGATCTCGCAGCAGTTGCTCCAGCGTGTCGCTAAACGGGCGCGCATGCGGGGGCAGGCCGCGCAGCCACTCGCGCCGGGCCTCCTCGCTCGGCAGATCGAGCGCCTCGTCGAGCAGTTCCGACACCGCGGGCCAGTGCTCGGGGGCGATCTTCATCCCGCTCAGCTCAACGCCGAGAACAGCACGGTGCGCGCCTTGTCCCAGTCGCGCCGCACGGTGCGCTCCGTCACTCCGAGCGCATCGGCGATCTCGGCCTCGGACAGCCCGGCGAAGAAGCGCATCTCCACCACGCTCGCCAGCCGCTCGTCGAGCGCGGAAAGGTCGTTCAGCGCTTCGTGCACCCGCAGGATCTGCGCGTCGTCGTGCGCCACCGCGTCGGCCACCGCGGTGTCGAGCTCGATCTTCTCGGCTTCGCCGCCGCGCTGATCGGTGTGGCGCTTGCGGACCTCGTCCACTACGATCGAGCGCATGACCTTGGCCGCGTAGGCCAGGAAATGGCCGCGATCGGCGAACGCGAGCTCACCCGCGTTGCTGAGCTTCACGTACGCCTCGTGCACCAGCGAGGTAGTGTCGAGCAGCGTGATCGTCTCGTTGCGGACAAGCCGCGCGTGCGCGAGCCGCCGTAGCTCGCGATACAGCGCCGCGAACAGCTCGTCGCGCGCCTGCGCATCGCCCGCATTCAGACGATGCAGGAGTTCGGTGATCTCGCCCATCGCTGCTCTCGAATCCGTGGCGGTGTCCGGCGAATGCGCTGCCGTTGCGCCGATCGTCTGCCACATACGTGCACCTCCGGGCCGCGGTGACAGCCCTGCACTCCCGACCTGAATCCGGGCGGTGCTATTCCCGGCCTTAGCGCGGTTGCGGCAGGCCGGTCGAGGTTGCCTGCGCTGCTTCCGAAATGCGGGTCGACCCAGGGGTCTCGACCGGGAATAAAGCGGCGCGCAATCGAGTCATGCAGGATGACCATGCCCGCAAACTGCCGCACAATCAATCCGCCGGGGCTGTCGCGGCTGCCGGCGCCATCGCCTGTGTGCGTGTCCCGTTACCAACGACCAGTTCGTCCGGCCGCGCGCGCGATATCGTTGGCGGCGCATATGACGACGACATGACGGGCAATCGCAGGTCGCGACCGCGCCGGTTCCGTCGCGCGTCAGGAGGAGCGAGCGTGGACGAATGCCATGGACGAACACCATGGACGAACGCAGCGGACGATTCGAAAGCGCGGTGCTGCCGCATTTGAGCGCGGCCTATAACCTCGCGCGCTGGCTGACCGGCAACGAGCACGACGCGCGCGACGTGGTGCAGGACGCCTGCCTGCGCGCATACCGGTCGATCGGCGACCTGCGCGGTGCGGACGCGCGCCCGTGGCTGCTCGCGATCGTGCGCAATGCCGCGTATTCGTGGCTGCGCGCCAACCGCTCGGCCGAGATCGGCGCGTCGCTCGACGAGCGCGAGCGCGACGATCTGCTGGCCGACGAAAGCGAGCCCGACCCAGAGGCGCTGGCGCTGCAGAAGCTCGACCGCAAGGTGGTCAACGACGCGATCGCCGCGCTGCCGGCGGCCTTTCGGGAGACGCTGCTGCTGCGCGAGCTGGAGGACTTGAGCTATCGCGACATCGCGCGCGTGACCGGCGCGCCGATCGGGACCGTGATGTCGCGCCTGGCGCGTGCACGGCGGCTGCTCGCACAATCTTTCCAGCTGCTGTCGGCGCACGCCGAATCGGGAGCAGTCAGACGATGAGGAAGGATGAAGCGCTGAAGATGCTGCAGCCGTATGTCGACGGCGAGCTCGACGCGGCGACCTGCGTCGAGCTCGAGCGCCATCTCGCCGACGATGCAGCCGCGCGCGCGAAGCTCGACGTGCTGCGCGCGCTGTCGGCCACGATCCGCGGCGGCGCCGAGTACCACGCGGCGCCGGCCGCGCTGCGCGACCGCGTCGCGGCGATCGCGCGCGCGCCGCAGGCCGAGCTCGCGCGACTGCCCGGGCGCAGGCGCTTCGAGTGGCTGCGCACCGAGTGGGTTCGCGTGGCCGGCTTTAGCACCGCGTCGGCGGCACTCGCGGCGCTGCTGACCTTCGCAATCCTGCGCCCGACGCCGCCCGACCCGCTCGAGCGCGATGCATTCGCGAGCCATGTGCGCGCGGTGGTCGGCGAGCGGCTGATCGACGTCGCATCCTCCGACCAGCACGCCGTCAAGCCGTGGCTTTCCGCGCGGCTCGGGTTCTCGCCGCCGGTGCATGACTATTCGGGCAGCGGCTTCGAGCTCGCCGGCGCGCGCGTCGACGTCATCGGCGGCGAGCGCGCGGCGGTGCTCGTCTACAAGC
The DNA here is from genome assembly GCA_029777935.1 of Pseudomonadota bacterium. The sequence continues at coordinate 10,501 of JAKORH010000074.1, read as the reverse complement.
GGCGGCTGCACATGATCGACGTGCTGGTGCAGCCCGCGCGCGCGGAGCAATCGCTGACTGGCACCGCGCGCAATGGCTACAACCTGCTGCACTTCGCACGCGACGGCATGAGCTATTGGCTGGTGTCGGATCTGAACCGGCCCGAGCTGACCGATCTCGCGAAGCTGCTCGGGTCGCGGGAAGGCAAGTGAGGACGGCACATCGCGCGAGCCTTGCATCCGTCTGCACACGAAAGCGATCAATGGCCGAGATATCGACCGGCAGCCTCGATCGGTTGAAGCAAGCGCTGGCGGCAGGCCAGCCGTCGTTCGGCCTGATCGCGACCGTGCCCAGCATCCAGACCGTGCAGGCGCTCGCGGGCGCCGGCGTCGACTGGCTGATCATCGACATGGAACACGGGCCGATCGACGCGGCTTCGGCGCACGCGATGATCGTCGCGACGGCCGGCACGCAGACGGTGCCCTGGGTCCGCCTGCCGTGGTCGCATCCCTGGCAGGCGAAGCCGGCGCTGGACCTCGGCGCCCTGGGCATCGTCTTTCCGATGATCTGCACGCGCGCGCAAGCCGAGTCCGCCGTGTGCGCGACGCGCTATCCGCCTGCCGGCGAGCGCCTGTGGGGCCCGTTCTACGCGCCAATGCGCTGGGGTCAGACGATGCGCGACTACATCGACACTGCCAACGACGGCGTGCTCGCGATCGTGACGATCGAGCACCCCGAAGCGGTGCGGAACATCGACGAAATCATGTCCGCACCCGGTGTGGATCTCGCCTTCATCGGGCCGGGAGATCTCGCGATGTCTCTCGGCATCCCGGGTCAGTTCGAGCACCCGAATTTCATGGCGGCGGTTGCCGAGGCGGAAGCCGGAATCCTGCGCAGCAAGGTACCCCTCGGCGGAGTGGCGCGCACGCCCGCGCAGGCGAAGCAGATGCTCGACCGTGGCTACCGGGCGCTCGTCTTCGGCTTCGACTGGATGCTGCTGCAGCAGGCGGCCACCCGCTTTCTCGAGGAAGTTCGCAGCTAACGCCAGCGCGGCGGCGAAGTTCGGCGGTCGGCCAACGATGCATCTGAAGGCCGCAGTATCAGTGCGCCTCCGCCGCGACTCGTTCGGCAGTCGCACCATCGGTCGCACCCTCGGGCCGCGCCGCCGGCGCCGGCGCGACCAGCGCCTTCAGATCCTGCTCGGTCAGCGTCTCGCGCTCGAGCAGAAGCTGCGCGCCGCGCTCGAGCTGCGCGCGCTTGCGCGTCAGGATGGCGAGCGCCTTGGCCAGTGCCGCTTCGACCAGCGCGCGGGTGGCCAGATCGATCTCGCGCGCGGTCTGCTCCGAGTATTCGTGGCGCGGCTGCACCAGCGCGTCGATCTGCAGGAACTTCTGCCGCTCGGTCTCGTACACCACCGGCCCGAGCGTGGCATCCATGCCGTAGCGCGCCACCAGCGCGCGCGCGATCTCGCTCGCCTTGGCCAGGTCGTCGGCAGCGCCGGTCGACAGCTCGTCGAACACGAGCTGCTCGGCCGCGCGGCCGCCGAGCAGCACGGCCATGCGGTTCTCCAGCTCGCTGCGCGCCATCAGGTAGCGGTCCTCGGTCGGCCGTTGCAGCGTGTAACCGAGCGCGCCGATGCCGCGCGGGATGATCGATACCTTCTGCACCGGATCGGTGGCGGGCAGTGCGAGCGCGACCAGCGCGTGCCCCATTTCGTGGTGTGCCACCACCGCGCGCTCTTTCGAGTTGAGCAGCCGGCTGCGCTTCTCCAGCCCGGTGACGATGCGCTCGATCGCCAGCGTGAAATCCTCCTGATCGACCACATCGCGCCCGCGCCTGGTCGCCTGCAACGCCGCCTCGTTCACGAGATTGGCGAGATCGGCGCCGGAGAACCCGGGCGTCAGCGCGGCGATCTGGTCGAGGTCGAGCTTCGGCTCGACCCTGATCTTGCGCACGTGCACCCGCAGGATCTGCACGCGGCCGACGCGGTCGGGCCGGTCGACCAGCACCTGGCGGTCGAAGCGGCCGGCGCGCAGCAGTGCCGGGTCGAGTACCTCGGGCCGGTTGGTCGCCGCGATCAGCACCAGCCCCACGCGCGGATCGAATCCGTCCAGCTCCGCCAGTAGCTGGTTCAGCGTCTGCTCCTTCTCGTCATGGCCGCCGAGGCTGAACGCGCCGCGCGCGCGGCCGAGCGCGTCGATCTCGTCGATGAAGATGATCGCCGGTGCCTTCTTGCGTCCTTCCTCGAACAGGTCGCGCACGCGCGCGGCGCCGACGCCGACGAACATCTCGACGAACTCGGAACCGTTGATCGAGAAGAACGGCACGCTCGCCTCGCCCGCCACGGCGCGCGCCAGCAGCGTCTTGCCAGTGCCCGGCGAACCGACCAGCAGCACGCCCTTCGGCACGCGCGCGCCGAGCCGTCCGTATTTCTGCGGGTCCTTCAGGAAGCCGACCACTTCGCGCAGCTCGTCCTTCGCTTCGTCGACACCCGCCACGTCGCCGAACGTCACCTTGACGTCGGTCTCGACGTACACCTTGGCCTTGCTCTTGCCGATCGACAGCAATCCGGGTCCGATGCCGCCGCGTTCCTGCATCCGGCGCACGAAGAAGAACCAGATGCCGAAGAAGATCAACGTCGGCACGACCCAGGCGAGCAGGTCCTTGAAGAGCGTGTTCTCGACCACGCCGGTGAACTTGACGTGGTACTTCTCGAGGTCGCTGGCCAGCCGCGGGTCGACACGCGTGGTGACGAACTGCCTGCGCCCGTCGGCCAGCGGCTTCTTCAGCGTGCCCTGGATCTGGTTGGCGCCGACCGCGATCGCCTCGACGTTGCCCGCCTCGAGCTGTGCGATGAAGTCGCTGTACGGCAGCGGCTCGATCGTGCGGTAACCGGTCCACAGGTTCTGCAGCAGCAGCACCGCGAGGATCGCGAAGATCAGGTATGCGACGTTGAAGTGTGTCTTCCGTTCGAGCATCGCCGCTCCCACGCCGTTCAGCCGGCCGCGCGGTGCCATCTGGCTGGCGGCACGCCGTGCCGCGCCACTCGCCGACGGTCGATCCGGGCACGCGGCATCCTCGCAGGCATCGCGTGGCTCCTGGCACGAACGTCAAGCGACGCTCGAACTCGCGCGACCGCGCGCCCGCTTTCGCAAGGTTCGACTGGGCGCCGGAGATCGAGTTCCGGCGGCCATCGCTTCCGTCCCGGCGCAGCGTGAGTCGGCGCGGCGGCAATCGAATCCACGCGGCGCGCAGATGCGGATATCCTGCGAGCGACGGCAAACTCCTTCGACTGCCGCCGGAAACGATGACCGCGCGCAGCACACACGAAGTCTACGCGTCGGCGCTCGCCTACGCGGCGCGCGGCTGGTCGGTGATTCCCATCGAGCCGCGCGGCAAGCGCCCGCTGGTGGCGTGGCAGCAATTCCAGCAGCGCCGCGCCGGCGCCGACGAAATCGCCGCGTGGTTCGCGCGCTGGCCGAACGCGAACGTCGGCATCGTGACCGGTGCAGTGTCGCAGCTCGCGGTCATCGACATCGACGCGCAGCACGGCGGGCTGCAAAGCGCGGCTGCGATCGAGCAGCAGTACGGCGCGCTGCCGCGCACGCCCGAGGCGATCACCGGCGGCGGCGGACGGCACCTGTACTTCGCGCACGCACAGCCGCCGCTGCACAACCGGGTGGGCCTGCGGCCCGGCATCGACCTGCGCGGCGAAGGCGGCTGCGTGGTCGCGCCGCCCTCGGTGCATCCGAGCGGACGCCGCTACGCGTGGGCGTCCGGACGCGGGCCGGACGACGTGCCTCTCGCGCTGCTGCCGCCCTGGTGGTTCGACCTGACGCGCGCCGCCGCGCGCGGCGGCCACGGGCCCGGGCACTGGCGCGACCTCGTGCGCGCGGGCGTGGCCGAAGGCGAGCGCAACTCGACGCTCGCGTCGCTGACCGGACATCTGCTGTGGCACGGTGTCGAACCGCAGGTCGCGCTCGAATTGCTGCTGGCGTGGAACCGCGTGCGCTGCCGCCCGCCGTTGCCGGATGACGAGGTGGCGCAGGTGGTGCAGAGCATCGCGCGGCTGCACGAGCGCGGATGATGCCGATTGACAAGCTGCTCGACCGGATCCGCTGGGATCCGGAGTTCGGCCGCGCGCAATTCGAGATCGGCTACCACGATCGCGTGCGCCGCCGCACCGTGCGCGTCCCGTTTGCGCGCGTCGCGTTCGAGCCGGGCAACCGTTTCTCGTTCATCGCGGTCGAAGCCGATGGGTCGACGCACGACGTGCCGCTGCATCGGGTGCGCGAGGTCTATCGCAACGGCGAACTGATCTGGCAGCGCGGGCGGACCAAGCCCCCGACCTGATCGGAGTCATCTGTCGGGCTGCGGACGCGACTATTTTGGAATCGCAGCAGAAGCGACGAAGGACAGCGACATGAAAGCGACACGCGACGGCTGGCGTCCGCTCAGAAGGGATGAATTGCGCGACGAACTGGTCCATGACAGCTACAAGTCGAAGAGAAAGCTGCCCGAGCCGACTCGCTGCCCGCAGTGCGGCGCCGTATACCACGAGGGCCGCTGGCGCTGGTTGCCGGCGCCGGCAGGGGCGCATGAAGAAACGTGTCCCGCGTGCCACCGCATCCACGACCACTTTCCGGCCGGTTTCGTCACTCTGAAGGGCGCGTTCCTCGCCGATCACCGCGACGACATCCTGCACCTGTCGCGCAATCGCGAGGAGCACGAGAAGGCCGAGCATCCGCTCGAACGCATCATGGCGATCGAGGATGTCGATGGCGCCGTGCTGATCACCACCACCGACACGCACTTGGCGCGCGACATCGGCGAGGCCGTGCACGCCGCTTACGGGGGTGAACTGGAATACCGCTACAACAAAGAAGAGAACCTGCTGCGGGTGACCTGGACCCGCTGAGGTGAGGCCATGCGACTGCGCGTCGCGGTCACAGGCTGCGGCAACCTCGGCGCAGCGTGCGTGCGCGCCCTGCGCGAGTCGACGAAAGCAAGGAAGGAAGGCCAGCAATGCAAGTTCCACTTCAGATCACGATGCGCGGATTCGAACGTTCGTCCGCGCTCGAGGCGGACATCCGCAAGCAAGCCGGGAAGCTCGAGCGGTTCCATCCCCGGATCATCAGTTGCCGCGTGACGGTCGAAGAAACCCGGCGGCACCACCAGCAAGGACACCATTTCTCCGTGCGAATCGACGTGCGCGTGCCCGGCCATGAGGTCGCGGTCAATCTCGATCACGACGAGGACGTGCACGTGGCGGTGCGCGACGCGTTCGACGCGGCCCGGCGCCGGCTCGAGGAGAACATTCGCGAGCAGCGCGGCGACGTCAAGCTGCACGAAGTGCCGCAGCACGGCACGGTCGCGCGCGTCTTCGCCGCCGACGGCTGCGGCTTCATCCAGACCGCCGACGGCCGCGAGCTGTATTTCAGCCGCGAGAACGTCGTGACGCCGCCGTTCGACGCGCTGGCGCCCGGCACCCCGGTGCAGTTCATCGAGGAGGCCGCTGCGGAGGGGCCGCAGGCCAAGCGCGTCAGCGTCGGCAAGCACAAGCTGATGTGACGCCGCGCATGATCGAGCCGCAAGTGCACATCGATGTGAGCTACGCCGGCAATTCGGTACGGCGCACCCACAGGCCGCGCTCTTCACAGTGCAGCACTTCCGATCCGCTGCGCACCCACTGGCCGATCGGATACGCGACGCCGTTGTAGACGCACACGCCGCTTTCGAGTTCGAGGTCGAGCGAGGCCTCCTCGATCTCGTCCTCGTCGAGGATCGGCGAAGTCTTCTTCTCGGGGTCGGGTGCGCCGACGTCCGGCACGTGGCTGATCATCGAGGTTCCTTTCCAGTTTCGGGCTCGAGCGCGTCAATTCACGAGCTTCAGCTTCGGCGGCGGCAAGCCGACGGGACGCGCCGGTTTCGCGCCCTGCGCGTGTTCGTGGATCTGCAACTGCAGGCTGTGCGGCTCGAATTCCTCCGCGTGCGCCAGGCGCACCGCGTCGGCTATGCGGACGCTGCGGCGGCTGACCTCGATCAGGCCGCGGGTCGCGAGCGACGTGAACGCGCGGCTGACGGTTTCGATCGACAGGCCGAGATAGCTCGCGATGTCCGAACGCGTCATGGTCAGCCGAAAGGCGCGCGGCGAGAAGCCGAAGCGCGCCATCCGCTGGCCGAGGTCGTGCAGGAAACGCGCGAGCCTCGCCTCGGCGCCGAGCGCGCCCATCGCGCGCATCGCCTGGTAGGTGCGCATCAGCTCGGCGCTGACCGACTTCATGAACGCATCCTCGAGCACCGGGCAGGTCAGCACCAGTTCGACCAGTTCGCGCTGCGGGATCATCGCGACGTTGGATTCCTCCAGCGCCGCGACCGTCACCGGGTAGCGGCCGGACTGGCTCGCATCCAGCCCGATCAGGTCACCGCGCATCGGAAACGCGACGATTTGCTGCGAGCCGTCGGCCTCGTGCAGCGTGCTCTTGAAGCTGCCCGACAGCACGAGATACAGGTGCTCGAATGGCTGCCCCGACAGCAGCAGCGACTGGCCGCGATGCACGCGGCGGTTGGTGAAGGTGTGTTGCATGACCGGCAGCTTCTGCGCGGCCGGGTAGCCGAGCATCCGCAGCACATCGGCGAGCAAGGTACGCGCGCCGATCACCGGCAGGCCGATTCGCGACGGCGCGGTCGCCTCGGCCTCCTCCACTGCCAGGTCCGAAAGCTCGATGCCATTGGAGAGCAGCATGATGTTGTCCTTTTCGTTCGAATCTCCCGGATGCGCTTGCCGCCGGCGCGAGCGATCGTCATCACGTCTGCGCCGTGGCGGCCGCCAGGCGTTCAGTCAGCTCGCGCTCGCCGAGCGCCGTGTAGTCGTGCGCGACCTGCGCCTCGACGGCGTCGCGCACCGCGTCCGGCAGCCGCGCGCGCAACAGGCCGAGAAACGGGTTGGACGCCACCAGCGTCAGCCGCGCCAGCCTCTGCGCGCGCTGCAGGCCGTCCAGCTCGTCGGCCAGGCGCTGCGCGAAGTGCTCCATCTCGTTGCGCTTCGGATCGACACGCGGCACGTACTGCGCGCTGTCGCTGCCGTGTCCGCGCACCGCGCCCGGCCGGTCGGTCGCCAGTTCCATTCCCTTGCTACGGCCCTGAGGGTGCTCGAACTGGCGCTCCAGCGCGAGCCGAAATCCCTCTTCGTCGGGATCGCGGCTGTACAGCGCGGCCTGCGATCCGTTGGCTACCACGATCCAGTTTCGCTTCGTCATGTCCATGCTCCGTTTCAACGGCGCGGCCGCACGATCAGCAGCGGCGTCGTTCCGCGCGCCGCTACGCGCTGCGCGACCGAGCCCAGCACCGCGGCGCGCACCGCGCCGTAGCCGTGCGAACCCAGCAGCGTCAGGTCCGCGTGCCGGCGCGCGTAGGCGGCGATCTCGTCGCCGGCCACGCCGGTCAGTTTCACTTCGGTGAACGGCACCTGCGCGCGCCGCATCAGCCGGCGCGCGGGCCCGAACGCCGCCTCGAACGCCGCGTCGCGCATGTCCTCGATCTGCTGCGGCGTGAACGCGATCGCCGTCCCGCCCGCGATGTCGCCGGCGAACGGGATCACCAGATCGGACGCGACGTGCACCAGCGCGAACGACGGCTGCGCGCCGAACATCTCGAGGTGGCGCAACGCGTACTTCACCGCCTGCAGCCCGAGCCGGCTGCCGTCGAGCGCAATCGCCACCCGCAGCGAATCGCGCTTCGGCACCGCACTTCCCCGCAGCAGCAGCACCGGCACGTTCGTGCGCGCCAATACGCCGTAGGCAACCGACCCGAGCAGCGCGCGCTTCATCCCGCTCCTGCCGTGCGAACCCATCACGATCAGGTCGGCTCGGCCGGCGTCGGCTGCGCGCGCGATCGCCTCGGCCGGGCTGCCCATCGCCACCTTGAGCTGCGGTGCGAGGCCCGCTCGGTCGAGCCGGTCGAGCGCCGGCTGCGCGATCTTCAGCGCCTGCTCGTGGTGGATGCCGCGCGCCGTCGCACGGCCGATGATGCGCTCGGCCTGCGACGACAGCGGCAGTTGCGCGTTGACCAGTACGACATGGGGGGCGGTACCGACCAGGGAGGAGCGGCCGGCGACGAATTCGACTGCATCCTGGGCCAGCCGGCTGCCGTCGACGGGGATCAGGATTCTCATAAGCGCACTCGAGTCACGACGTTCGAGCGGGAGCGCCAGTGTGCGGCTTGCAGACTTATTCTTGTTCGCTCTCGACACCAAATCTGCGCTCGATCCGCAGCGAATCCAAGATCGCGCAAGAGATCCCTTGACGCTGGTCAACGCGATCCGGGCAAATCCCGATGCACAGCGGCAACAGCCGGAGCGGGCTAGCGCCAGACCGCGTCGAGAAAGGCTGCCGCGAACGATTCACGTTCCGAGGCCGGCAGCCGATCGATGCCGGCCGCCCCGCTGCGTCCGCCGCCGCCGAAGCGCCGCGCGAACGCGTCGGCGCCGCGCTTCGAGGACTGCGGCGCGCGCAGGCTGACCGCGTACGTGCCGTCGCCGTTGTCCTTCAGCACCGCATGCGCGCGCTGCGGGTGCGAGTTGGCCAGATCGTGCGCGAAGGCGCCGAGCACGCGCCGGCACCACGCCGCGTCGGGCAGCGCGTACACCGCGCCGCGCTCGCTGGCCGCCAGCGGAGGCAGCGCCACCGCCTGCGCCAGGTCCTGCGCACGGCGTGCGACGAGTTCGGCGACGATCGGGTCGGCGCGCGCGAAATCAAACGGATCAGCGAACGCCGCCAGCCGCGGGTATAGATCGCGCGGATGGATCAGCACATCGGACTCGGTGTCGCCGTAGCTGTTGTAGTTCAGCGCCTCGCCGAGCGCGCGCAGTCGCGCGGTCGCCTCGGCCGGCAGTCCCAGCGCGGCGGCGCGCGCGTTCGCCACGCCGATCAGGTTGTCTCCGAACGCGGCGGCGATCGCCCAATGAGCGTAGCGGCCGGCGAGTACGCGGTCGACGATCAGGCTGGTGCACACGTCGGGGGCGGTATCGATGTGCGCCTCGAAATTCGGGTGCGCCGGAAGACCGCCCGACCCGTGATGATCGAACCACCGCACGTGCGCGCCGCGCGCGAGCAGGCGGTCAAGCGCGGCGCGGTTACGCGCCAGCGCGATGTCGAGCACGGTGATGCTCGCCTCCGCGCCCGCGTCCACGCGCGCCAGCAGATCGATCTCGCGCTTCAGCCCCGTGACGAGCTCGGACCGCGCCGGCTGCGCCAGCCGCAGTTGATGCAGCGCGCACAGCCCGTCGGCGTCGCCGTTGCAGACATCGATCGTGCGTTCGGTCACTGGACCGCCCTCGCGCTGCGCGCTCGGGGATTCGCGCTTGGGGCGGCCCGACGCGCTCATGGCGCACGCGCCAGTTGCCGTGCCACCTCCACGCAGCGCGCGGCCAGCGCCTCTGCATCGACGTCGGTGGCGATCGTGATCGTGTCGGCGCGCTCGTCGGCGCCGACCGGCTCGTGGGTTTCGAGCTGGCGTTCCAGCACGGCCACGGTGGCGTCGGACACGTCGGACGCTTGCTCCATGCGCCGGGCCACGCGCGCGCGCAGCACGTCGGGCGCAGCAGCGCACTCGATCAGCACGAAGCGGGTGCCGAGTTCGCGCGCCAGCGCGCGGAACTCGTCGCGTTCGGCGCGCTTCAGGAACGCGGCGTCGACCAGCGCCGGATGGCCGGCGGCGACGATCGCGCGCGCGACCTCGGCGATCCGCGCGTACGTGGCGCGCGTGGCTTCCGGCGCATACAACTGCGCCAGCGACTCGCCCGTCATCCGCCGCGTCTCGTCGATGCCGAACAGGCGCTTGCGCTCGATGTCGGAGCGCACCCTCACCGCGCCGAGCCGCTCGAGTAGCGCGCCCGCGACCGTGGTCTTGCCGGCGCCCGACAGGCCGAATGTGATCGCGAGCAGCGGTCCGGCCGGCGCCTGCGCGAGCGACTCGGCGAGCCGGACGCAGCGCGCAGTGCGCGTCCGCAGTTCGGCGCGCTCATCGTCGCCCACATCGGGCTGCTCGGCGCGGATGCGCACGACCTTGGCGCGCACCAGCGCGCGGTACACCGCGAAGAAGCGCAGCAGGTCGACGCCGTCGTAGTCGCCGGTCGCCTGCAGATAGCGGTCCAGCAGCCGCCACGCGAACGGGGTGAGGCCGTGGTCGACGAGATCCATGAACGCGAACGCCAGATCGCTGATCACGTCGATCCAGCGCAGCGCCGGATTGAACTCGATCGCGTCGAACAACGTCGGCTCGCCGCCGAGCAGCACGATGTTGCCCAGATGCAGGTCACCATGGCACTCGCGCACGCAGCCGCGCGCGCGCCGCTGCGCCAGATGCGCGCTGCAGCGCGTGTACTCGCGCTCGGTCCAGTCGGCCAGACGCGCCAGCGCCGCTGCAGCCTCGGCCTCGTGCGGCAACCGGTCGAGCTGGTCGAAGTTCTCGCGCGCCCACGCGAGCACGGATTCCGGCGCGCCGAATTCCGACGCGGCCGGCG
>JAKORH010000073.1 GCA_029777935.1 Pseudomonadota bacterium | reverse complement strand
GGCCATCACCGAGTGCTCGGTCTCGGGCGTGATGATCTCGGCGTCGAAGACGCCATCGTCCTGGAACTCGGTGATCAGCTACAGCACCGGCGTCTGCGGCGTGTTCGGGTAACCCGGCACGTCCTTCGGCCGCGCCAGCCGCGCGGCCCACGCGAACGCATGGTTGCCGGTCAGTAACAGCGGGCGCGCGGGCGCAGCGGCGCGATCGAGCGCGGCCAGTTCGTCGCGTGCGTTCATCGAGCCTTCCTCATCTCAACTCTTCGATCATCTTCATCGAGCCGGTCGGGCATTCCTTCACGCACAGGCCGCAGCCCTTGCAGTAATCGGCGAGCACGAGGTAGCCGGCTCCTTCGCGCTTGACCGCCAGATCGGGGCAGACGTTGACGCAGTTGTCGCACAAGATGCAGGTGCCGCAGGAGAAGCAGCGCTCGGTCTCCGCGAGCGCGGTGTCGACGTCGAAACCGAGCTGCACTTCGAATTCGCCCTTCAGCCGCTGCGCCGGGTCGACGTGGCGCTCGGCCGGGCGCACCTGTTTCGCGTAGTACGCGGTGGCGATCGCCTCAAATGGGACGATCTGCTCGCCGTTCGCGGACTTCGCTTCGCGCCCGCGCAAGGTCCGGTCGATCTCGAGCGCGGCACGCTTGCCCATGCCGACCGCCTCGGTGACGAAGCGCGCCATGCTCGCCACGTCGCCGCCGGCGTAGACGCGTTCGGCGCTGGTGGCCTGGCGCGAATCGACTTTCAGCAATGCGCCAGCGGCATCGAGCCCCTGCAGCGCGGCGAGATCCGGGTCCTGGCCGATGGACGGCACGATCGCGTCGGCCTCCAGCGCGAATTCGCTGTCAGCGACCGGAGTGACGGTGAACTGTCCGCGCGCCTTGCCAGGCTCGAAGCGCACGCGCACGCAATTCAGCCGCAGGCCGTGGCCGTCGCGCGGCACCACGCCGGTCAGCATTGCGCCGGTCACCAGCACGATGCCTTCTTCCAGCGCCTCCTGGATTTCCTCGCGTTGCGCCGGCATCTGCTTCGTGCTCTCCAGCGCGACGATCGTGACGTCGTGGCCCGCGCGGCGCGCGCTGCGCGCTGCGTCGAGCGCGGCGCTGCCGCCGCCGATCACGACCACGCGCTTGCCCAGCGCGGGCTTCTCGCCGCGGGCCGAGCGGGCGAGGTACTCGGAGCCGTCCATCACCCACGGCTGCGCGTCGTCGAGCTGCGGCAGGCGCTTCGGCTTGCGCGCGCCGATCGCGAGGTAAACGGCATCGAAGTCCTGGCGCAGCTTGTCGAGGTCGGCCGGCGTGACGAGCGAATCGCCGCAGCGAACCTCGACGCCGAGCGCGACGATGCGCGCGATCTCACCGTCGAGTACGCTGCGCGCCAGCCGGTACGGCGGGATGCCATAGCGCATCAGCCCGCCGAGTTCGGGCTGCGCTTCGATCAGCGTCACGCGATAGCCGCGCCGCGCGAGCTGAAACGCCGCCGACAGCCCCGACGGACCGCCGCCGAGCACCGCGATGCGTTCGTCGTGCTGCCAGATCGGCTTCTCGTACTGCCAGCCTTCGGCGAGCGCAAGGTCGCCGACGAAACGCTCCAGCTTGCAGATCGACAGCGGCTCGTCGTAGCCGGCGCGGTTGCACGCGGTCTCGCACGGGTGATGGCAAATGCGGCCGGCGATCGCCGGGAACGGGTTGTTGCGGACCAGGACTTCCCACGCGCCGCGATAGTCGCGGTTCCGTGCGCGGCCGATCCAGTCGGCGATGTCGCCGTTGACGGGGCAGGCGACGTGGCACGGCGACGGCGCGCGGATGTGCTGGGGCAGCGCGGCGCGCCACGTGCCGGTCTTGAAGACTTCCGTGCTGCCGGTGGTCCAGATCGGCGGGAGAGGTGCATTCATGCGGCCACCTTCTGCATCTGCGCGTCGACCCAGCGCCAGCCTTCCTCGCAGGCGGCGATGTTTTCGTCGTGCAGCTTCGGCGCTTCCTCGGTCAGCGTGCGCGTCAGCACGGGCAGCTCCGGCGCCTCGATGGCGCGCGCGAAGCCGCCCAGCAGCGCCGAGTTGACGATCCTTCCGAGCCCGTTGCGGCGCGAGATGCCGAGCCCGTCGACCGGAATCACGCGGTAGCCGGGCAGCGTCCGCGCGTAATCGGCCGGCGTCTTCGCGGAGTTCACGACGATCAGCGTGTCGGGGCGCGCGACCGCGAGCAGCGGCCCCTGCAGCAAGCTGGCGTCGAAGCACAGAATCGCGTCGGCGCGCTCGATGTCGCAGCGCAGGCGGATCGGTCTGTCGTCGACGCGGATGTACGAATTGACCGGCGTGCCGCGGCGCGCGCCGCCGTAGCTGGAAAACGCCTGCACCTGCCGCCCGGCGGCGAAGAACGCCATCGCCAGCAGGTTGCCCGCGGTCTGCGCGCCCTGCCCGCCGCGGCCCTGGATCATGATCTGCAACACCTGCGCCTCTCCTCGACGGCACCCTCACCCTCGATCCCTCTCCCTCCGGGAGAGGGAAGAGAGGCCCCTCTCCCTCCGGGAGAGGGGTTGGGGTGAGGGCACGCGCGCGCCAATTTAGGCCGCGGCTCGCCATTCGTCCAATTGATTGTCAGAATGCGCGGCATTCACGAATCGGATGGCGGATGAACTTTCGGCAGCTCGACCTGAACCTGCTGCGCGTGCTGGTCGCGGTGTACCGCACCGGCTCGGTCACCGAGGCGGGCCGGCAGCTCGCACTGTCGCAGCCGGCGACCAGCAACGCGCTGGCACGGCTGCGCGAATTCTTCGGCGACGGGCTGTTCGTGCGCTCCCCGCGCGGGCTGCACCCGACGCGCACCGCGCAGCGCGTGGCGCCCGCGGTGATTGCGCAACTGCAGGCGCTCGAAGCGGCCGTGGTCAGCGCCGAGGCGTTCGACCCGTTGAGAAGCCGCGCCCACTGGCGGCTGTCGCTGTCGGACCTCGGCGAAATCCTGTTCCTGCCGCCGCTTGCCGAGGCGCTGCGCAGCGACGCGCCGGGCGCGCAGATTTCCAACGTCGCCGTCCCCGCCGAGCGGGTCGGCACCGCGCTGGAGGCGCGCGACATCGATCTGGCGATCGGCATCCTGCAGCCGGCGGCGAGCGGCATTGCCGGCGAAACGCTGTTCGCGGAACGCTTCGTGGCGATCAGCGCACCGCAATGGAAGCCGCCACTCGGCAGAGCCGGCAAGTCGCTGAACGCGAAGCAGCTCGCCGGCGCAGCGCTCGCGGTCGCGTCCCCGACCGCGACCTTCCACGGCGGCATCGAGACGATGCTCAAGCGCCTGAAGCTCAATGACAGGCCCGTGCTGCGCGCACGCCATTACGGCGCACTGCCGGAGATCGTCACGCGCACCGACCTGCTGGCGCTGGTGCCGCGGATGTACGCGCGCGCGCTGGCGTCGCGCTACGCCGTGCGCGTGTGGGAACTCGTTGGCGTCGCGCCCGAGTACGACGTGAACATGCTGTGGCACCAGTCGGTCACCGGCGATCCGGCGCACGCCTGGCTGCGCGGCGTACTGAGGAGATTGTTCAAGCGCGGCTGAGCGCCGGATTCAAGCCGGACCCGTCGCTTTCGCCGCACCTGATTGACGTAGAAGTTCAGCAGACCGACGTCATTCCCGCGCAAGCGGGAATCCAGCGACTTCATCGCAAAGACACTGGGTCCCCGCTTTCGCGGGGACGACGATTGAGCAGCGCACCGTCTTGTTTCGCGCTGTAGGTGAGATTCGTCGCAACCAATCAAGTCGCTGCATGCCGCTCGCGCAGCACGCGCTTGAGCAGCTTGCCGCTGGGGCTCTTCGGCAGTTCGGTCACGATCTCCACCAGCGCCGGCACCTTGTACGCGGCGATGTTGTCGCGGCAGAAGGCCACCACGCTCTCCGGCGTCACCCGGCTGCCTGCCCGCGCCACCAGCGCCACCGCGACCTGCTCGCCATGCTCCGGCGCGGGAATGCCGTACACCGCGACCTCCTGCACGCCGGGCATCCGGTACAGGTACTGCTCGACCTCGGCCGGCCAGACCTTGAACCCGGAGATGTTGATCATGTCCTTCATGCGGTCGACGATGTAGACGTAGCCGTCGGCGTCCATCCGCCCGAGGTCGCCGGAGTGCAGCCAGCCGTTGCGCAACGCGCGCGCCGTGTCGTCCGGGCGCCTCCAGTAGCCCTTCATCACGCCGCTGCCGCGGATCACGATCTCGCCGCTCTCGCCCGGCGGCAGCTCGTGGTCCTGCTCGTCGAAGATCTTCAGTTCGAAGCCATCGATGGCGCGGCCGACCGAGCCGAAGCGATGCTCGCGCACGTCGTTGTAGCAGGCGAACGGCGAGCACTCGGTCAGTCCGTAGCCTTCGTACACGCGGCGGCCGAAGCGCTCGGTCCAGCGGCGCGAGACTTCCTCCGGCATCGTCGCGGCAGCCGACATCTCGTAGCGCAGCGAGGTCAGGTCGTACTTCGACAGGTCCTGCGCCAGCAGTCCGATGAAGATCGTCGGCACGGCGAAGAAGTGCGAGATCCGCTCGGCGCCGATCGCCGCCAGCACCGCGTCGGGCACGAAGCGGCGGAACAGCACGATCGTGGCGCCGGCACGCAGTGCCGCGTTCATGATGTAGTTCTGGCCGTAGACGTGGAACAGCGGCAGGAACAGCGCCAGCCGGTCGCCGCGCTGGTAGCTTGAGTACTGCGCCGCGAGTGCGATGTTGGTGTGGATGTTGTGCTGGGTCAGCACCACGCCCTTGGGAAATCCGGTCGTACCCGAGGAATACAGCAGCGCCGCGTCGTCGTCCGCAGCGCGCTCGACCGAGGCGAAGTCATCGGCACCGCGATCGAGCAGCGCGGCGAGCGCGGTCCAGCCGGCGGCGGAATCTCCGTCGACCCGCACGCGCAGCCGCAGCGCCTTGCAGTCGACCGGAACGAACTGCGACAGCTCGGCGGTCGTGAAGACCGCGGCGGCGCCCGAATCATCGAGCAGGTAGCGGACTTCCTCGGTCTTGAATGCAGCGTTGATCGTGACCACGACCGCGCCAAGCTTCTGCAGCGCGTAGTACGCGGTCATGAACTCGGGCACGTTGGGCAGGAAGAGCGCCACCCGGTCGCCCGCCGCGATACCCTGCGCGCGCAACGCAGCGGCTAGCCGCGTGGCGTCGCGGTTCAGCGCGCCGTAAGTGATCGAGCGCCCTTCGAACCGGACCGCGATCCGGTCGGGATCCGACGCGGCGTGCCGCTCGAGATACGAGGCAAGGTTCATGCGGCCTCCGCCAAGGTTCGACGTGACGGGGCGAGCCTACTCGCATCGCCGCCACGCTCACCACCGCGACCGCGCGTCAGGACTGCCCGGTGAACTCGATCTTGCCGTCGGGCAGCAGGTACAGCACCAGCGCGCGGCCGTCGGTGACCGTCGGTCGATGCGCGGAATCCGGCGGATACACCTTCCAGCCCGCGCCCTTGCCGTCGAACTTCGCGCTCGGCGTCACCGGCATCACCATGCACACCTCGCCGTTGGGATGGCGGTGATGCGGGCCGACGATGTCGGTGAGGTCGACCACGTCGACACTGAGATTCGATGTTTGCGCGCTGGGTTCGAGCACGCGGCCGAAGCGGCGGCCGGCGCCGCCCTGCGCGCACATCCAGCCGGCGGCGATCGCGGCATGGCACGCGGACTCGATCGCCTTGAAATCGCGCGAGGAAGGCGGAATGCGCGCGTCGAGTGAATCGCCCAGCGCCGGCGCCAGCGACTGCCCCGCGATCGCATCGATCACCGGCGCGAGCAGCGCGCGGAATTCGTCCGGTGTCATCGTCACGCCACCCTGCGGATCTTCACCCGCACCACGTCGGCGCCGGAGCCGGTGGCGTCGGTCAGCTCGAGCGACATCGGCGCGATCGTGTTCAGGCTCGGCGCGTGCATGTTCTTCGCGTACGGCGTAGCCCAGTGGTCGAACTGGCCGACGATCAGCAGCGTGTCGGGGCGGATGCCCTGCACCAGCGTGGCCGGCCCCTGCGTACTGCCGATCGCCGACGTGACCTCCACGACATCGCCGTCCTCGATGCCGAGCCGCTCCGCGGTCGCGGCGTTGATCACCACCGCGCGATGCCCGCGGACGTTGCCCGCCACTTCGTCCATCAACTGGATCGCCGCGTTGCCGCCCGCGTGGTACTGCATGCTCTTGGTCGTGATCAGCCAGAAGGGGAAATCTTCCGGCTTCAGGCCCCGCCGCACAAGATCCTCTTCCCACATCTTGGGGAAGTCGTGCCACACCGGCAGCGCCTGGTATTCGCGCAACTGCCGGTCCCACCATTCGATGCCCTGCTCGTGCAGCCGGTTCGCCAGCTCGCGACCCGAACGCAGGATGCGCTCCTGGTACGGCAGCTCGAAGCGCAGGCCCTTCTTCTTCAGCGTCGGATACAAGTACCAGCTCGCATGCTTGAACGGCTTCGCCATGAAGCCGTGCTCGCGGAACCAGTCGAGGCCGTGCACGTCGGCGCCGCCCGACAGCTCGTGGCTCGCGGCCTTGCACACCGCGTTCCAGATCTCGTCGGCCGAATGCTCGCGCTTGGGATCGAGCGCGAAATCGCGCTGCTCGCTCTTCAGCGCCACACCGCACGCGCCGCGGTTGATCGCGTCCTGGTATGCCTCGAGCAGACCGCAGCGGCGCGCCAGCTCGGTTGCGATCCAGGTGAAATCGCGCGTGTCGCCCTGCGCGGCAACGGCGGCCTGGCGCAGCACGAAGCCCTCGTGCTCCCAGAACTGCTCGACGTACTTGGTCTTGCCCAGCCGGATCAGTTGCGTGGATTCGAGGTCGGTCGCCTCCGGCAGCAGGATGTCGGCCATGTGGTTGGTCTCGTCCGGCGTGTACGCGAAGCACACGGTGAACGGAAACTGCGCCATCGTCTGCGCGACCGCGCGCGTATCCCAGAACGAGATCGCGGGATTGGTGCGATACGCGAACCAGATCTCCGGCTTGCTCGACGCCGGCCAGTGTTCGGGCGTGCCTTTCTGGAACATCCACGCCAGGTGCGTCGGCCCCAGCGACTGGCTCCACGCGCCGCTCGACTTCACCAGCGGCACGAGGGTGCGGTGCGCGTTGCGGCCGCCCTGCCCCAGCGCCCACTTGTTCTTCGTCGTCGGATTCAGGTCATTCAGCATGAAGCCGTCGTCGCCGGGCTTCACGCTCGCGTGCCGGTCCTCCTGCGGGCGGTTCAGCCGCACCGTCGTGCCGAGCGTGCCGCCCGGCACTTCGAGCGCGCCGACCAGCACCGCGAGCAGCGTGCGCGACCACACGCATTCGAACGCGCCCCAGCCGTTGTTGACCGTCTTGCCGAGCGTGACCGCGACCGGGCGGTACGGCAGCGTCTCGCCGTTGACCTCGATCGTCTGCCCGATGCAGGCGTTGTCGAGATACTCGCCGGCGATGGCGCGGATCTTGGCGGCCGGCACTTCGCAGACCGCTTCGGCCCACTCCGGCGAGTACTGGCGCATGTGAGCGACCAGCTTGCTGAAGGCGGTCTCGGCCTCGACTTCGTCGTAGACCCAGCGTTCGTCGTCGGCGCCGAGTTCGAACGCGCCGGCGACGCGCCGGCTGCCTTCGAGCAGCGGTTCGATGCCCGGAGTGTCGAACGGGACCGCGGCGTTGTGCTTCCGGTCCCACAGCAGCGGCTTGCCCGACGCGGAATCGCGCAGAGAGAAGCCGCGCGGTCCGACCAGATACGGCGACGACGTCATGTCGCGCAGGAACTCGACGTCGAGCCGCGCGCGCGGATGCTCGTGCAGCATCACGTGGATCAGCGCGAACATGCAGGCGCCGTCGGTCTTCGGCTTGATCGGCACCCACTCGGCGCTCGCCGCCCCCGTGATCGACAGGTGCGGCTCGATCTGTACGCGCTTCATGCCGCGCACCCGCGCCGACGCATGGCGCCACGTCGCGCAGGGACCGCCGGTCACCTCGTTGTTGTTGCCGAGCGAGATGTTGAAGTTGCACAACGGCGTGTCGGCCGACACCGTGAATGCGCGGTGCCAGTACTCGCCGTACAGGTGCTCGGAATGCACGCACTTGACGCCCTGCCCCGAACCGAAGCTGTAGTCGAGCGAGCCGAGCGTGGCGAGAAACGCCGGGAACGTGCCCATGTAGTTGTGCGGCGTGCCGCCGTGGCCGAACGTCGCCGCAATGCGCGGCAGGCCCTGCGCGTCGAGCGGACCCTTGGCGCGGATCTGCACCAGCTTCGCGGCGACCGTGTCGAGCGCCTCGTCCCAGGAGATCGGCACGAAGCGCGGATCCTCGTCGATGCCCTTCTTCGGATTGGTGCGCTTCATCGGCGTCAGGATGCGCGCCGGGTGATAGGTCTTCTGGATCAGCCCGTACGCCTTCACGCACGGCCGGCCGTCGCTCGGATGCACGCCGATGCCGGCGAAGTTCGGGCCGATCTCGGTGGCGACCCCGTCGCTGACCTTGACCGTCAGCAGGTCGGGGCCGGCAACACAGTTGTAGCAGTAGGTGGGAACGAGCCGCGTGGTCGGTGCCTGCGCGGTCTTGTCGGGACGCATGCGCGCCTCCCAGAGTCTCCGGAGGCGCACATCTTCAGGCGCCGCCGCCGCAGCGGCTCTGATCTGCGTCAGAAGGCGCCGGATTCATTGACCGAGCGGTCAATGAATTCATGAGGCGCTAGTGGCCTGTAACGGTCGATTCGAGAGGGAAAGGCGTGCCTGCGCGAGCCGAGTGCGCGAAGCGAGCCGCGTCGCGTAGCCGACGCATACGCGCAAGCCGAGCGACAAAGCAATCGGCCGCGCCGGCGCGCAAGGCACTCGCGAATTGGCCGTTACAGGCCACTAGTTGCGCTGCAGGAACCGCGGTACCGCCAGCGTGTCCATCAGCTTACCGATCCGCGACGTGATGCCGGGACGCGCAGCGTGCTGACCGGCGGGGATCGTTGGCGTTTCGCGCACAGCCGGCGTCGGCGCGGTCGTGTGCGCCACCGCCGGCGCGTCGGTCATCGAGGTCGAGTTTGCCTCGATGGGTTTGCGCGGCAACGTGAACGGCGCCGTGGGCGGGCCGAGTGCAACCGCGCCGCGCTCCGATTCGATGATCTCGTCGAGCCAATCGAAGATCGACTGCCATTGCTGCCGGTCGGTCGGGAACCTGGCGGCCGGAAGATCAAACAGCGTAAGGCCGCGGTCGGCGCAGCGAACGTAGGTGTGCGTGTCGCGCAAATTGCCGACGAAGCGCAATTGTTTCGCAGCCGCCCACGTCCGCACGACTTCGTCCGCGTTCGTGCGCGGGTCCAGGCGCATGCCGACCACGCCCACCTTGCAGCGCCCGCTGGCGACGCGCGGCAGCGCCATGATCTCGGCGTAGCAGTCGGCGGTCGACTCGCGATCGAACACGGAGACTCCGACGGGCAGCAGCACGGCATCGGCGTACATCACCACGCGCATCAGGTCGAAACCGCGCAGGCCGCCGGGGGTATCGACGATCACGTGGTCGAGCCCCTTGGCGGGCCGAATGATGGTATTCGGCGGATAAGCCCGCCCCTTGATCTCGGCGGCGAGCGGCATCTGCGGCGAACCGCGTCGACGCAGCCATGCCTGCGTCGATTGCTGGCGATCGACATCCGCAAGCAGGACCGACGCGCCCATGCTGGCGCAATAAACGGCCAGATGCGTGGCCAGCGTGGTCTTGCCGCATCCGCCCTTGCGATTGACGACCGCAATCACCGACATCTCGACCCCCCTCTGCCGGCGGTGCGCCGCAGACAGACAAATACTTGACTGCAAGAGCGATTTCCCCCGGAGCGTGATTCGGACCATCCACCCGAGCTTGCGCGCGGGCGAAGCGAAGACTCTCGCTATGGGTTATCGGCCAGCAGGCGAGTCAGCGCTGGCTTTGACGGGAACTTAACACCGAAGGAATCCGGACGGGTAGCCCGGAGGCCGGCCCTCCCAATCCCACGTCGCCGACTGTTGCTTGACCGAGACGGACGGCCGTGACTTCGGGTGAGTCAGGAACGCTCGGACAGCGGTTCCCGCTTCAGAAAGCGGGGCACCGCCAGCGCATCGATCAGCTTCCCGATGCGCGCCGAGAAGGTCGCGCGCACCGGTGACGACGCGTGCAATGGCGGCGTCGAGTGGCGCATCGTCATCCAGGCATCGGGCGTTGTCGCGCTTTCCTCCCGCGGCAGCATCATCGGCGACGTCGGGCGTGCCAGCGTGATCGCGCCGCCCGCCGGCGACAGGATCGGCTCCAGCCATTCGAAGATGGGCTGCCACTGGCGCATGTCGGTTTCGACCTTCGCGGCGGGCAGGTCGAACAGCGCCAGTCCCCGCTCCACGCAGCGCACATACGCCTGCGTCTCGCGCAGCGCGCCGATGAATGGCAACTGCAGCGAACGTGCCCACTGCCGCAGCATGTCTTCCGCGTTGGTGCGGCCATCCAGCCGCATGCCAACCGCCGCCACCTTGCAGCGGCCGCTCGCAACGCGCGGCAGCGCCTTCAGTTCGGCGAGGCAGTCGGCCGTCGATTCGCGATCGAATACCGACGCGCCCATCGGCATCAGGATCGCGTCGGCGTACATGACCACGCGCATCAGATCGAGGCCGCGCAGCCCTCCCGGCGTGTCGAGGATCACGTGCGCGAAGCCGGCCGGAGGCCGGACCACTGCGTTGGGCTCGAGTGCGCGGCCCTTGATCGACGTGCGCGCCACGAGCTTCTGCGCCGCGCGGCGCTTCAGCCACGCCTGCGTGGAGTGCTGGCGATCGGCGTCGGCCAGCAGCACGGCGTCGCGGCCGGCCGCGCAGTGCGCGGCCAGGTGGGTGGCGAGCGTGGTCTTGCCGCTGCCGCCCTTGCGATTGACCACCGCGATCACCGGCATGTCAGTGCCCCTGGTTCGATCCTCGGCCTGCAGGTGCCCGACGATCGGACAATTCGCACTGCGCGGCAATCGGCCCGACGGATCACGCGTAGGCCCGCGAGTGCGGCGCGTTAGTCCGCGCCGCCTAGCCCGCGAAGAGAAACGGCGCCGCGAGGGCGCCGTTGTGCGATCGCCTTCAACATCTACGTGCCGATCGCCGCGATCACCTTCTGCGCGATCACCGCGTGCGTGGCTGCGGTCGGGTGAAACGGATCCCAGTACAGATACTGGTCCGGGGTCGTGCATAGCGTCGGTGGCGACACCAGCATGTTGAAGCAGGCGTCGGTGACGTTGGTGAGACCGAACGAGGCCGGATTGGCGATGAGCTGCGTGTTCAGCGCGCCAATGTCGACCGTGTACAGGTTCAGCCCGGCCGACTGGGCTTTCAGGCCGGCAATTTGCTGCGCCAGCGCGCCGTTGAACTGGAACGACAGTTGCGTGGCGCCGGCGGCGGCCGCCGCGCCGAGCGCCTGTGCCCGCGGCGTCTTGCCCAC
Organism: Pseudomonadota bacterium; assembly: GCA_029777935.1. Next base: position 5,081 of record JAKORH010000073.1, on the reverse strand, counting down.
GTCCGGGGCGTTGGTGACGACGATGTGGCGCGCGCCAGCCGAATACAGCGACAGCACCATGTTGGCGATGTCGCCGACCGCGGCGGTCAGCACCTGTACCGGCGCGTTCGGATTCGTCTGCGCCAACGTCAGCGCGTCGGTGATGTTGTTGCCGACGTTGCCGGCGTCGATGATGTACAGCGCCTGCGGGCTGGCCTGGAAGTTCACCTTGGCGAGGTACTGGCCGAGTTGCGCCACCATGCTCGGCACCGCGGCCGGCGTCGTGACTCCGGGGACGGTGCCGGTGCGCGCGCCGGCGTAGGCGTAATCGGTGCCGCCTTTCTGCGATGGCGCCAGCGTGCCGCCGTAATGCGCGGCGACGGTCTCGACCCACAGGCTGCCGTTGGAAAAACGTCCCGGCGCGTATGGCGGCGACGGCGGACACGACGACGGACTCGCCGCACACGCATTGCCGATGTCGTTCAGGCTCGCCCCGAACACGACGGTCGTGCCGAACAGCAGAGGCGGGCTGACGCTACCGCCGCAGGACGCGAGCAGCAGCGCGAAGGCCGAAGCGGCAGCAAGGCGAAGGGCGCGCCGGCGCGCCCGCAGGAATTCGAACATCTCTCCTCCGAGATTCGATATGCGGCGGGCATGATACGCGCGGCCCGCGGCAAGGGAAGTCCCGCGCCTCAGCGCGCGGCACGCCGCAGCCGGTCGCCGACCGCCTCCCAGTCCGGCCCTTCCGGCGGCCGCTCGATCAGGATGCGCTGCGCGCCGGCAGCGTCCAGCTCGTGCAGCATCGCGTACAGGCGGTTTTCGTATTCCCGCGGAGTCGCGGGCGCGTCAAGGCTCAACACGATTTCGGCTGTGCGCCCCGGCAACGCTGTCGCCGGCGCGAGCACGGCGAGCCGCACACCGCGCAATTGGTCAAGCCGGGCCGTCAGCCGGCCACGCTCGACGAGTTCCAGCGGCGTTCGCGGCGCGTAGTGCCGCTCGAGGCGTCCCGGCGCGCGCGGCGCCGACGCATCGGCGTCGACGGCCGGCGCGCCGATCACCTGCCCGATCTGCGCGCGCGAAATCGCGCCCGGACGCAGCAGCCGCGGCTGCGCTCCGGTCAGGTCGACGATCGTCGATTCGAGTCCGACCGGACAGGCGCCGCCGTCGAGGATCAGATCCAGCTTGCCCGCGGGCTTCTCGCCAAGGTCGGCACGCACGTGTTCGGCGCGGGTCGGACTGATGCGGCCGAAGCTGTTGGCGCTCGGCGCCGCCAGCGCCGCCGACCCATCGCCGCGCACGGCGCAGAACGCGGCGAGCAACGCGCGCGCCCAAGGATGCGCGGGGCAGCGCAGGCCCACGGTGTCCTGCCCGCCGGTCAGCCCGTTGTGCGCACGCGCGGAGCGCTTCAGGACCAGCGTCAGGGGACCGGGCCAGAAGACATCCGCGAGGGTGCGCGCCGCTTCCGGAACGTCGCGCGCCCAGGAGTCGAGCGCGCGCGCGTCCTGCACATGCACGATCACCGGATGATCGGCCGGCCGCCCCTTGGCCGCGAAAATCGCGGCAACGGCGGCGCGATCGTCGGCGTCTGCACCGAGGCCGTAGACGGTTTCGGTCGGAAACGCGACCAGGCCGCCGCTCGCGAGCAGCGCAGCCGCGCGCCCGATCGCCGCGGCGTCCACCGGCGGCGCATCGTTCATCGCGATGCTCATCTGGGTGGATCGATGCCGAGCGCGCGCGCGGCCTCGGTCGCTCGTTCGAGCGCCTGCGGCAGCGAGTCGCCGAGCACGGTCACGTGCCCCATCTTGCGGCCGGGCCGCGCTTCGCGCTTGCCGTAAAGGTGCAGCCTGGCGCCGTCGATCGCAAGCACGTCGGCCCAGGGCGGCTCGCGTCGCTGCCCGTCGTGAAACCACACGTCACCGAGGATGTTCAGCATCACCGCCGGCGCGAGCTGTCGCGCGCTGCCCAGAGGCAAGCCGGCGAGGATCCGTGCCTGCTGCTCGAACTGGCTCGTCACGCAGGCATCGATCGTGAAGTGCCCCGAGTTGTGCGGGCGCGGCGCGATCTCGTTCACCAGCAGCCGCCCGTCCTCGAGCACGAAGAACTCGACACACAGCACGCCGACGTAGTTCAGTTGCTCGGCGACGTTGCGCGCGACTTCGCGCGCCTTGTCGGCCAGCTCCGCGGTCACGCGCGCCGGCGCGACCGACACCGCGAGAATGCCGCCGCGGTGCGCGTTCTCGACCACCGGAAACGTCGTCATCGCACCGTCGGCGCCGCGGCACACGAGGCACGACACCTCGAGGTGCAATCGCAGCCGCTGCTCGAGCACGCACGGCACACGTCCCGCGCGCGACCACGCCTCGATCGCCGCCTCGCGCGTGGCGACGTCGAACTGGCCCTTGCCGTCGTAGCCGAGCCGCGCGGTCTTCAGGATCGCGGGAAAGAGTTTCAGCTCGGCGGCTTCGAGATCGTCGATCCGCGTGACCACCGCGTGCGGCCCGACCATGATGCCGTGGCCGACCATGAAGCGCTTCTCGTGGATGCGGTCCTGCGCGACCGCCACGCTATCGGCCGCGGGCCGCACGACGCAGTGCGTGGCGAGCCGGCGCAGCGCCGCCGCCGGCACGTTCTCGAATTCGGTCGTCACCGCGCGGCAGCGTTGCGCGATTTCGACCAGCGCCGATTCGTCGAGGTAGTCGGCGCCGATGTGGTCGTCCGCGACCGCGCCGGCCGGGCTGCCGTCGCCCGGATCGAGCACGCACACGCGGAACCCCATGCTCTGCGCCGCCATGCAGAACATGCGCCCCAACTGCCCGCCGCCGAGCAGGCCGAGCCATTCACCGGGAGCGATCGACATCAGCTTCGAAGTGCGAGATTCGGGGCTCGAGTCATCCGTCTACAGGTCTTCAGTGAGGTCCAACGATTCTTCTGAGATTAAACCCAGCGCACGCTCGTCGCCCCGGCCTTCGCCGGGGCGACGGCAGCACATCGAAAGCGATGAGCGACCCTCATTCCCGAGTGTCGAAACAATGCTTCGGGCCAGGAGCTACAGCGGCAATGTCATGTTCTTCGCCGCCTGCGTCTGCGTGGCGCGATATTGAGCAAGCTTCGCGGCCAGATCGGGGGCGTCCGCCGCCAGCATCGCCACGGCGAACAGCGCGGCATTGGCCGCCCCGCTCTCGCCGATCGCGAAGGTCGCCACCGGCACGCCCTTGGGCATCTGCACGATCGACAGCAGCGAATCGCGGCCGTTCAGGTACTTCGACGGCACCGGCACGCCGAGCACCGGGATCACGGTCTTCGACGCCAGCATGCCCGGCAGATGCGCCGCGCCGCCCGCGCCAGCGATGATCGCGCGCAGCCCGCGTTCGCGCGCATGCTCGGCATAGTCGAACATCTCGTCCGGCATCCGGTGCGCGGAAAGCACCTTCGCCTCGAACGCGACGCCGAACTCCTTCAGCAGCGCGCACGCGTGCTGCATCGTGTCCCAGTCGGAGTTCGATCCCATCACCACGCCGACCAGCGGCGCGGGCTGCCTGGATTTGGTCATCTTTCGCGCGGCACGCAAAGCGCGAATTGTACGTACTGAAGAGGATCGAGGATCGAGGATCGAGGATCGAGGAGCGAGGACTGAGGACTGAGGACTGAGGATTGAGGATTGAGGATTGAGGAACGAGGGTCAGGACTCGGCGACGATGCGACGCTCGAGGAATCCGTCGATCTCGGCGGCGGAGTAGCCGAACTCGGCCAGCACCTCGCGCGTGTGCTGGCCGAGCAGCGGCGCGGCGCACGGCTCGGCCGTCGGCGTGCGCGAGAAATGCAGCGGGCAGCCGACGCCCCGGGTCGCGCCCGCCTGCGGATGCCGGACCTCGACCACCATGCCGCGCGCGAGCGTCTGCGGGTGCGTCAAGGCCTCGCCGATCGAATGCACGGGCCCGGCGGGCACGCCGGCAGCGTCGAACGCAGCGATCCATTCCGCGCGCGAGCGCGTGGCGAGTACCGCGCTCATCAGTTCGGCGAGCACGTTGAGGTTTGCCATGCGGTCCGTGTTGGTCGCGAAGCGCGGATCGGTCTTCCATTCCGGATGGCCGAGCACGTCGGCAATGCGCTCCCAGTTCGACTGGTTGGCGCCGCCGACGTTGATCCAGCCGTCGGCGGCGTGAAACGCCTGGTACGGCGCGGTCAGCACGTGCGCGGACCCGGTCGGCCCCGGCGATTGCCCGCTGGCGAGGTAGATCGCCGCATGCCAGTAGGTCTGCTGCAGTCCGGCCTCCATCAGCGACGTGTCGACGATCTGGCCTTCGCCGGTCCTGAGCTTGTGAACATACGCGGCGATGATGCCGGTGGCGGCGAGCACGCCGGCGCCGATGTCGGTCAGCGGCGGACCCGACTTCACCGGCGCGCCATGTGGTTCGCCGGTGATGCTCATCAGGCCCGAGAAGCCTTGCGCCAGCAGGTCGAAGCCGCCCTTGTCGGCGAACGGCCCGCTGCGGCCGTAGCCGGTGATCGCGCAGTAGATCAGTCCTGGGTTCTCGCGCGCCAGCAAGTCGTAGCCGAGGCCGAGCTTGTCCATCGTGCCGGTGCGGAAGTTCTCGACCAGCACGTCGGCGTCACGCACCATGCGCAGCAGCACCGCGCGGCCTTCGGCCTGCTTCAGATCGAGCGCGAGGCCGCGCTTGTTGCGGTTGAGCATCAGGAACGGCGCGGACACGCCGTTGACGCGCGGCTCGCTGTAGCGGCGCGCGTCGTCGCCACCGGGCAGCTTCTCGACCTTGATCACGTCGGCGCCGAGGTCGGCCAGCATCAGCCCGCAGGTCGGTCCCGACATGATCTGCGTCAGCTCAAGCACGCGCATGCCGGCGAGCGGTCCGCTACGGTCTAGCTTCATCGCGGATTAAGAAGACGCCGAATTTCAACCACAGAGGCACAGAGGCACAGAGAAGGTCCTCTACTGTATTTCTCTGTGCCTCTGTGCCTCTGTGGTGAAGAAGTCCTCATTTCCCCACGAACTCCGGCTTGGTCTTGGCGAGGAAAGCGCGGTAGCCGATGCGGAAGTCCTCGGTGTCGAAGCAGTCGAAGCACTCGTCGCGCTCCGCGTCCGT
>JAKORH010000072.1 GCA_029777935.1 Pseudomonadota bacterium | reverse complement strand
GTACACCGCCTCGCCGCGCGAGTGCACCGCGAGCTTGCGGTAGATCTTCTTGATGTGCGCGGTCACGGTGTGCGGCGAAATGCCGAGGATTTCTCCGATCTCGTTGAAGCTCATGCCCTTGGCGAGCAGTTGCAGGATCTCGGTCTCGCGCGCCGACAGCGGGTTGTTCTCCGGCGCGGTCGGCGAGCGGGTCGCCGTGCCGCCCATGCGATTGCGGATCGCGCGCAGCACGCTGCGCGCGACCACGGGGCTGACCGGCGAGCCGCCGGCGCGCAGCAGCTTGATGCACGAGATGACGTCGGCCGGCGTCGAGTCCTTCAGGATGTAGCCGGTGGCGCCGGCCTCGATGGCGCTCACCACGTGCTGTTCGTCGCCGAACACGGTGACGACCATGATGTCGGTGTCCGGGCGGCGCTGGCTGACCTGGCGGATCAACTCGGTGCCGTTGCCGTCCGGCAGGCCGAGGTCGATCAGCATCACGTCGAACTCCTCGCGCTCGATCAGCGACTGCGCGTCGCGCTTGTTCGACGCCACGCCGACCAGACGCATCGAAGGTTCGTTCTCGATGATCTGGGTGAAGCGGCGCCGGAACTCGGGTTCGTCTTCGACGATCAGGATCGAAATCGGCTCGGTGCTCATGGTCTGAAGTCCGGCAAGAGAGGCGTTGCCTCGACAACGGGCGCCCGTGGAGGCGATGCGGCCATTCTACCCACGCCCGCCGGCGGCCGGGCATGGAATATTCGACGCGATCAGCCTAGCGCGAAGGCAGTAGATGGGAACCTGCGTTCGCCGACATCCGTGTCCGCCCGCAGGAGCCCGTCAGGGCGCCAGCCGGCGGCGCTCCCAGCCGCCGCCCGCGCGCGCGTACAGCAGCCGATCGTGCAGCCGCGACGGCCGACCTTGCCAGAACTCGATGGCGCACGGCCCGACGCGGAAGCCGCCCCAGTGCGGCGGCCGCTCCGGGTTCAGTCCGTGCCGCAACCCCATCTCGGCCACGCGTGCCATCAGCCAGGCGCGGCCCGGAATCGGCTTGCTTTGCGGCGAGGCCCACGCGCCGATGCGGCTGGCGAGCGGCCGGCTGCGGAAGTACGCGTCCGATTCCTCGGCCGACACGCGTTCGACGTCGCCGTCGATGCGCACCTGGCGCTCCAGCTCGGGCCAGAAGAACAGCAGTGCCGCACGCGCATTGGCGGCCAGCTCCGTGCCCTTGCGGCTGTCATAGTTGGTGTAGAAGACGAAGCCGCGCTCGTCGAAGCCCTTCAGCAGCACGACGCGTGCCGACGGCCGCCCGCTCGCATCGGCGGTCGCGAGCGTCATCGCGTTCGGCTCCGGCAACTGCGACTTCATCGCCTCGTCCCACCAGTGGGCGAACTGCCGGATCGGATCCGGGTCGGCGTGCGCCTCGTCGAGCGCCGCGCGCGCGTACTCATTGCGAAGGTCGGCGATCGAGTGGGTCATTCAAGGTCTGCTGCGTGCCGGACGCGCTGGGCCAGTCGTTCGAGGTGCGGGTCGCTCATGCCTTCGGCCCGCAGACTGTGCACGATGCGCTGCAGATACTCAAGGCTGCTGCCGTACAGGCCACGCGCGCGGCGCAGGATGCCGACCATCTCGCGCTCCGCCAGCTTGCCGCAGTAGTTGAACGCATCGCGCCGGACCACGAACGCGAGCGCGGGCACGCGCTGCGGCCGATCGAGCCGATGGCACGCGAGCCAGCGCGGGTGATACGAGCCCATGAACATCTCGCGCTCCCACAGCCGCTCGAACTGCGCGTGCACCGCGGGCGCCGGCACGCGATATACCACTCCACAGCACGAACCGCCGCGGTCGAGCCCCGCGACCAGCCCCGGGCAATCGTGCGTGCCGCGGTTGCGCACCGAGCGCAGGCACAGGCGCCGGTGATAGCCGTACACGCGCGCCGGCGCACGGCGGTCGAAGTCCAGTTCCGGGTTCCAGATCAGCGAGCCGTAGCCGAAGATCCACAGCGGTCGGCGGCCGTCCCAGCGCGCAAGCGCGGCGACGAGCGTGGCGCGCATCTGCTCCGGCGTCTGCCGCGGCGGCGGCGTGAGCGTCATTTGCGTCGCTTCCTCAAGCTGGCCGCGCCGCTGCCGAGCAGCACGGCCATCGTGCCGAACACCGCGCCGGTGCCGACGACCGAACCAAGCGCGCCGAACACCAGCGGCAGCGTCGCGCTGCCGCTGTTGATGATCGTGGTGCGCAGGCCGAGCGCTTCGCCGATGCGCCCGGCCGGCGAGCGATGGTGCAGCAGCGACATGATGTTCGGCTGTCCGGCGCCCAGGCCGAAACCGAGCAGGAAAACGCAGGCGGCGAGCGGCCAGAAACCTTGCAGCCAGGGCAGCAGCGCGTAGGCGAGGCCGGCGGCGATCAAGGCGAAAATCAGCACTTGCCATTCGCCGAAGGCGTGCGGCAGACGTGCCATCGCCAGCCGGACCGCGAAGGTGGCGAGCGCGAAGCTGCCCATCACGAAGCCGATCTCGGCCGGGTCGAGCCCCACCCGCGTACCGTGCACCGGGATCATCAGCGTCTGCAGGTCCCACGCGGAAGACAGAAGCACGGTCACGAACATGATGCTGCGCAGGTGCGGATCGCGCAACAGGTCGAGCGTGGCAGCCGGCGCAGTCGATAGCGGCGCTGCGTGGCGCGTCGGCAGGTCCTGCCACAGCGCGCGCAGAAACGCGAGCGCGCCGAGAGCCACGAGCGCGAAAACCAGGAACGCCGCGCGGTGCCCGAAGTTGTCGATCACCAGTCCGGTGACGACCGGTCCGGAGAATCCGGTCACTGAATATCCGAGCGCGAGCCACGAAAAGGCCTGCGCGCGATTGGCCGGACTGGAGTGCTCTCCGACCAGGTTCTGCGCGGTCAATTGCACCAGCATCAGTCCGGTACCGACCAGCGGCGCGGCGACCAGCAGTGGCGCGATGTCCGCGACCGCGAACGGGAACAGCGCCGGCAGCAGCGCGCCGACCAGGATCATCAGCGCGCCGACCAGCATCGGACGGCGCGCGCCGACGGCGTCCAGCCAGCGGCCCGCGCGCACCGCGGTCAGCATCGGTACCAGCGCAAACAGCGCCATTTGCACGCCGACCGTGAACGTCGAAGCGTGGTGGGCCAGCGCGTACAGCGAGCCGGCCATGCGAGTGGCCACGAACGTGATGTGCGCGAGCATCGACATCGCGATCAGGCGCGGCAGGTTCACTGGACTACCCTCCGCGCTACGCGCTGCTGGATGAGCGCTTCGGAGCGGCCGTGCGCGCTCACTGGACTACCCTCGCGCTGCGCGCTCGGGGATTCGCGCTTGGGGCGGCCCGGCGCGCTCATGGACGGCTCCGGGCGGGGGTCCACGCCACCAGCGCCACGCCGGCGCAGGTGACCACGATGCCGACCACCGTCAGCGCGGTCGGCACCACGCCGAACATCAGCCATTCGAGGATCACGGCCATGATCGGCGTCAGGTATAGCAGGCTGGTCACGCGCGTGGCTTCGCCCCGCCGCATCAGCGTGTGCAGCGCGTTGACCGCGAAGATCGAGGCCAGGATCACCAGGAACGCGATCGACGCGAAGAGCTGCCAGGCCCAGCGCACGGCGAAGCCCTCGACCGCCGCCGCGAGCGGCGCCAGCACGACGAGCGTGGCCGCGAACTGCACGATCGACGCCGCGCGCAGGTCCACCCGTGGACAGAAGACACGCTGGTACAGCGTGCCGGCCGTGATCGACGCCAGCGCGATCAGCACCGCGGCGGTCGCTCCCCACGACACGGCGCGAACATCGATCTTGTGCCACACGACGAACCCCACGCCGAGCAGGCCGAGCAGCACGCCGAGCCACTGATACGGCTTCAGACGCTCGCCCATGAAGGACGCCGCGATGAACGCGGTGACGAGCGGCTGCGCGGCGAGTACCAGCGCCGTCACGCCCGCCGACATGCCGAGGTACTGGGAGTAATGACTGCCGCCGAGGTTGGCCGCGTGCATCAGCATGCCGGCGACGGCGACGTGCCGCCATTCGCCCGCGGTCGCCGGGAAGCGCAGCGGCTCGCGCGCGTGCCACCACGCCAGCAGCGGCAGCAGCAGCACGATGCCGAACGCGAACCGCAACGACAGGAACGTGAACGGCGGTGCGTACTGCAGGCCGACCTTGGACGCGAGATAGCCGGAGCCCCAGACGGTGACGAAGTACCACGCCAGGACCGGCGACGAGAAGAGGCGCGCGTTCTTCTGCATTTGGCGGACCGCATTCTCGCAAACCTGGGTCCGAGTGAACCCGCGCCTATCGCCGGCTTTGGAACATTCAACTGGAAGGCACGGCGACCGATCGCATGGTTCGGTCCGCCAGCGATGTGCGTCGTCAACCCGGCCAGACAGGATCAACGATCAAATCCGTGGGCCGCAAACTCGACGTGTTCCGCGTCACCGGCGTGAAGCCCGGCTTCGATCACTGGAGGGCGCGTGATCCGTGCTCGGTGATCCGTGAACGCCGGATCACCGGTCGCGATTCACGCATCACGACGCGTTCATGCCTCACGCACCAGCAGCAGCGGAATCGGGCTGATGTGCGCGACGCGCGTGACGACCGAGCCCAGCACGGCGCTCTTGAATGCGCCATGGCCGTGCGAGCCGAGCACCAGCACGTCGAGCTTGCGCTTCCTGGCGAAGGCGGCGATCTCCTCGGCCGCGGCCCCGGCCAGGCACACCTCGTCGAACTTCACGCTTTCCTTCTCGAACAGCTTGCGCAGCGGCGCGACGGCGGTTTCGAACGCCTTGCGCTGCATCGCCTTGATCTCTTCGGTCGAATAGGCGGGTAGCGCGAGCCCCGCCATGTCGGGCATCACCACGCCGGCGAAGTCGGGCACGACGTGGATCAGCACGAAGGCCGGCGAAGCGCCGAACAGATCGCGATGCTTCAGCACGTAGCGGACCGCGGCACGGCCGAACTTGCTGCCGTCCACCGCGATGCCTACGCGCAGCGAATCGGCCTTCGGCGCCGCGCGGTCGCGCACCAGCAGCACCGGCTTGGGCGTGTGCGCGAGCACGCCGTGAGCGACGGAGCCCAGCACGAGCTGCATCAGCGCGCCGTGGCCGTGCGAGCCCATGACGATCAGGTCGACGCCTTCGCGCTCGGCGCGGCGCGCGATTTCCTCCGGCGCGTGCCCGAGCACGTAGCCGCTGGCCGCGGTCAGGCCCGCCTTCGCCAGCGCCTTCTCGGCCGGCTTCAGAATTCGCGCCGCCTCCTCGTCGTGGTACGACTTCACGGTGGCCTTGCCGACCACCTCGGCGGCGCGCGCCGGCACCGGCGCCTGCACGTTCAGCAGCTCGATCGACGGATCCTTGCCGATCAGCGTCGCGCGCGACGCGACGAAGTCGACCGCGGCCCTGCTGAATTTGCTGCCGTCAACGGGGATCAGGACTTTCATCGCTGCCTCCGCACATTCGTTCTTCCTGACGCGGCCAGTGTACGGGAGGCACGCGCGGCGAATGCGCGCGCGGTCAACTCCGCGTCACTTCGCGGACGCCCGAGCGGATCGAGGTGCCTCAGTGAGCCCTGTCACTGTCGGCGACCGCGGCGGGCGCCTGCCCGGTCGCAACGTGACGCAGTTCGCGCGGCTGCAGGATTTCGATCGCACCGCGGCCCAGCTTGACCCAGCCATGCTCCTCGAACTGCTTGAGCATGCGGCTGATCGATTCGCGCGAAACCGCAAGCTGGTGCGCGAGCTGCTCGTGCGAAGTCGCGATGTGCCTGCCCTTGCCGAGCAGCGCCGCGGCCAGCCGCTGGTCGAGGCGCTGAAAGCCGATCGATTCGACCAGCTCCACCAGCCGCACCAGCCGCTCTCCGAACAGATGGAAGACTTCTTCGCGGAACGGCCGGTGCTCGGCCACCAGACGATCGAACACCGCGCGCGGCAGCGTGGCCAGTTCCACGTCGGTCGCGCACTGCGCGTGCGCGTTGTAGCGCGAGTTGCCGAGCATGCAGCTGGTGGAGATCACGCAGCTTTCGCCCGGCTCCACGTCGTACAGCACCAGTTCGCGGCCGCTTTCCATCGTGCGCGCGATGCGCACGCGCCCCGCCAGGATGATCGGAAAGGCCGCGCACGCGTCCTGCTCGCGGAACATCGGCGTGCCGGCCGGCACGCGGATCACGTTCAGGTTGCGCTCGACCTCGTCGCGCAGCGCGGGCGGCAGCCCGGCCAGCGACGGATACGCGGCGACGACGCGCTCGAACGGTGTCTGGGTCGTGGTCTGCATGGGATCACGCGGTTGGGCCGGACGGGAGCGATTATCGCGCGCGCGCTGCTCGTCCCGCAGCCCGCCGACGGCAGTGCGCGGTGCCGCGGGCTTGATGCGTGTCAACGGGCCGGGCGGGATTTTCCGGGGATTGCCGCACGCACGGCCCGCCGCTACATCGGCCGCGTGATGTTCGACCACGAGGCGCGAGAGCAATGATGAATCCCCCTGACAAGCAGGCCGTGCTGACGATCGCCCTGCTGGCGGCGTTCGCCGACGGAGCGGCATCCGATGCCGAGCGCGAGGCGGTCCGGCGCGTGATCGAGTCGCTGGGCGGTGACGAGGTCAACGCGGCGGCGCTGTACCAGGACGTGCTGTTGAAGCGCGCGTCGGTCGCGAGCGCCGCCGCGCAACTGGCCGCGCCGGAACTGAAGCAGCTCGCCTACGAGCTTGCGGTCGGCGTGTGCGACGCGGACAGGCTGCGCAACGACGCGGAGACGCGCTTCCTGGCAGAGCTCGGCAACGCGCTCGGGCTGACGCAGCCGCAGATCGCCCAGCCTGCCGCGACCGCCGATGCGCTGGCGACGATGCCGCTCGACAGTGCCGCGCCGGCCGGCGCCCTGGTCGCGAGCCAGCCTGCCGTGCCCGATGCCGAACTCGACCGGATGATCCTGAACTGCGCGATCCTGAACGGCGCGCTCGAGCTGCTGCCGCAGTCGATGGCATCGATGGCGATCATCCCGCTGCAGATGAAGATGGTGTACCGGGTGGGAAAGGCGCACGGCTACGAGCTCGACCGCGGCCACATCACGGACCTGCTCGCGGCGATGGGCGTGGGGCTGACCGGACAGTATCTGGAGCAGATCGGCCGCAAGCTGGTCGGCGGGCTGTTCGGCAGGATCGCGGGCGATATCGTCGGCGGACTGGCGCGCGGCGCCACCGGCGTCGCGTTTTCGTTCGCCACCACCTATGCGCTCGGGCAGGTGGCAAAGCGCTACTACGCAGGCGGCCGCACGATGACCGCGCCGATGCTGAAGGACGCGTTCGACGGCATGCTCGGCGAGGCGAAGCAACTGCAGGCGCGGTACCTGCCGCAGATCGAGCAGAAGGCGCGCAGCGTCGACGTCGACGAGATCGTGCAGTTGGTGCGCCGCCAGTAGCGGATCACCGCACGTAGGACTCCCGACGCCAACAGCGGGGAATGCCGGCCCGGTGCGCCGGTGCTAGCTTGCGCGGCTCCGAAGCAGAACAAGAGGAGTCGGTCATGGCGTCGAGGCATTGGAACGGAACGCGCGCTGCACTGGCCGTGGTGGCGATTCTGGCGATGACCGGCGCCGCAATCGCCGGCGACGATGACGGCGATCGCGGCGATTCGCGGATCAAGCGCGGCTTCGAGATCGTGCCGGCCGGCGTGCAGCTGAACCTGGCCGGCAAGAACCGCGCGCTGGTCGGGCTTGGCAGCTACATCGTGAATACGAACGGCTGCAACGACTGTCACACGCATCCGTCCTACCTGCCGAACGGCGATCCGTACCAGGGGTTGCCGGAGATGATCAACTTCCAGCAGTACCTGACTGGAGGGCGGCAGTTCGGTCCCTTCACCTCGGCGAACCTCACGCCCGACGCCACCGGCAAACCAGCCGGGCTGACGCTCAAGGAATTCATTACCACGCTGCGCACTGGCCACGACCCGCACGATCCGCCGGGAGCGATCCTGCAGGTGATGCCGTGGCCGGTGGTCGGCAAGAAGACCGATCACGACCTGGCGGCGATCTACGAATTCCTGCGTGCGCTGCCTTCGCTGCCGGGCAATCCGAACCCCGGCCCGTGACGGCTACGGGCACGACGACGGATCGAGCGCCGAGGCGGCGCCAGGCTTCAGTTCGCGCGGACCGAAGAGGACGCTGCCGTTCCTGTCGCGCAGCGTGGCAAGCAGCGTGCTGTTGACGGTTGCGCCGATGTCGAGGGTGGCAAGCGACCGGTCGCCGGAGGCACGACTCGCCTCGCCGTAGTAGCGGCCGTTGCCGCCTGCATCCACGCCCCAGCTGCCGCGGAAGAGCAGGCCGGGGCAGACCGCGTCGAACACGATCGCGTTCCGGTCGAAGGTCGCCAGCACCTGGCGGCTCGTGGTCGCATCGATGAACGTTGCGCTCGCCGAGCCCGGCGTGCTCGGGCCCGCCCCCGCGCTCGTCGTGCAGCCCACCAGCGCCGCGAATGGCGCCGTGCACACCGAAGCCGAGGTGGCGCCGAAGTCTTCCGGCGCGGCGTTTTCGCCCGTGCCGGTGCCGACTACGCCGACGCCGCATCCCAGCAGCGTGGCGAAGGCGAATGCCGCTACGACTCGGCCCAGGGTGAAGGTCTGCGCGTTCATGGTCCGGGCTCCTCCGCTTCGCTGAAGTAGTAGACGCCGAAGCGCGCGCGATGCATGCGCTGGGCGGCAGGTGCATGTGCGGCATCGCTGTCGACGCGGCGCTGCGATTCGGCCAGAACCCGGCGCATCGCTTTCTTCCATGCGGACACCGCCGTCTTCTGCAGTTCGGCGCAGGATGCCTCGGTGACCTCGTCGACGAACACGGCCTGCTCGAGGAAATTGCGCGCGCCGTCGAGGTTGAGCGCCGCCGCCGCCGCGTGGTCCGCCAGGTTGACCGCCATCGCTGCGGCCATCGCGTCGAAGCCGCGGCGCGGAGCGAAGCCTTCGGCGACAAGCGCAATACCGGCATCGTTCTCGTGCACCGCGCCCAGTCGCTTCAGCTCTTCGAGCACCGCGCGCGGCCGTACATCGCGGGTGATGCTCTCGACCAGCGCGTCGAAGGAAACCCGCCCCGCGCGCGGCAGCGTGCGCGGCGCTCCGGTGCGCGTGCGGTAGTTGCGCCCGCTCAGCCAGCGCGCGATCACCAGCGCGGGCAGCCCGCCAGGCTCGCGAGCCGGGCCCCGCGTCCCCGGTGCCGCGCGCAGCAGGGTGCGCACGTCGCGCCGGTGCACGCCGCTCAGCAGCGTCAGCGCGCTGTCGGTCTGCCGCACGTGGCGCTGGGCGAGCTCGGCCTGCGCCGCGCGCAGGAATTCCTGCTTCAGCGCCGCCCCGAACGCCGGGTAATTCACGCCGTGCCGCAGCAGCAGCCGCACCAGCGGCCGCAGCGCGCGCAGCACCGCGTTCAGGACGATCTGCTGCCGTTCGGTCATCGACCTCCGCCTGGCTGTAGCTGCGGCGAGGTGATTAGCGCGTTGCCGCGATGACCGCCGCGCCGGCATTGTGGGATATTATCCCACATAGTGTCAACGCCGCACGCCGGCACGGGGGGTGCACATGAAGCGGAGCGCTCAGGTCACGCTGAACTGGACGGCCTGGATTGTCGGCTGCGCGCTGCTGGCGGCGTGCGGAGGCGGCACGCAGTCGGTCGCGCCGCCCGGCGGCGAGCAGAGCGCCGCCGGCGCGCTGGTGCCGGCCCGCAGCGGCGAACTGCTCGACTACGTGAAGACCATGCTCGGCAAGCGCGCGCAGCAGCGCCTGCTGAGTCCGGCCGCACCGGCGATCGGCGTCGTGCTGGCGCCGGCGAGCGGCAGCAGCGCCGGTGCCGCCGCGCCGGCGGTCGCGGCAGCAACCTACTCCGACACGACGGTGCAGGAGACCGGCGTCGATGAAGACGACCTGCTCGAGACCGACGGTGTGCTGCTGATCGCGCTGGCGCGTCAGCCCGCATCGGGCCCGAGCGTAGAGGTCGCCCGGGTGCAGTTGCAGCAACGGCGCGCCGACGGCGGACTCGATGCGCTGGCGAGCGTCAGCCTGGCGGGCGAAAGCGGCGCGGTTTCGTTCGCCGAGGGCATGTATTACGCGTCGGACTTGAAGCGGGTGGCGGTGCTCGGCAGCACGCAGACGCCATATCCGCTCGACGTGTGCGGCGGCGTGACCTGCAGTGTCGCGGCGCTGTTTCCGGTGGCGCCGATCTATCAGAAGCCATCGGTGTGGATCGATCGCATCGATGTCGGCGATCCGTCGGCACCCGTGCTGGAAGAGCGCATTCGCATCGACGGGCGACTGATCGGCAGCCGGCGCATCGGCCCGAAACTGATCCTGGTCACCCAGCATTCGCCGCAACTGCCGGTCGACATCTGGCCCGCGAACGCGCCGCAGAGCGAACGCGATCTGCAGATCGCACGCCTGAAGGCGACCGACCTGCTCCCTACGATCGCTGTCGGCAATGCCGCGCCGCGCCTGCTGACGGCGGAGACGGACTGCTTCCTGCAGCCGGCCAACGCGTCGCTCGGCATCGAAATCACCACCATCACCGTGCTCGATCTGGCGGGCGGAGGCACGATCAGCCGCTGCTTCGCCGGCGGCAGCGAGGCGCTGTACATGTCGAGCACGAACCTGTATCTGGCGACGACGCGCTACGCGTACGACTTCGCCGCACCGTTGCCGCGTTTCGCACCGGATGCCACGACCGATCTGCACAAGTTCGCTCTCGGCGCCGGAACGATCGACTACCGGGGCTCGGGCGAAGTTGCCGGCAACCTCGGCTGGGATCTGCAGAAGCGCTCGTACCGGATGAGCGAGTGGGGCGATGACCTGCGCGTGCTCACCTACACCGCATCGCTCGGCTGGGGCGCGACACCGGATGCCACCGCACCTTCGCCCGCGCGGCTGTCGATCCTGCGCGAATCGGGCACCGCCCGGCGGCTCGATCTCGTCGCGCGCTTGCCGAACGACAAGCGGCCGCAGCCGCTCGGCAAGCCGGACGAACAGGTGTACGCGGTGCGCTTCCTCGGCGCGCGCGGCTATCTCGTGACGTTCCGCCGTATCGATCCGATGTACGTGCTCGATCTCGCCGACCCCGCCGATCCGAAGGTCGCGGGCGAACTGCTGACCGCCGGCTTCTCCGACTACCTGTTCCCTATCGACAACGGCCTGCTGCTCGGCGTCGGCAAGGACGCGACCGCGGACGGTCGCGTCGGTGGAGTGAAGGTTGCTCTGTTCGACGTCGCGGGGCCGGCGCAGCCCAGCGAGCTTGCAGCGTTGACCTTCGGCGGCGCCGGCAGCGCGAGCGGACTCGACTTCTCGCGCCATGGCGTCAGCTTTCTCGCGCGCAACGGCGTCGTGCGCGTGGGTCTGCCGCTGGTCGCGACCGCCGGCGCTTCTTCCGCCGCCCGACGCGGCCTGCAGCGCTTCGAGATCGATCCGACCGCGCGCATGCTGGCTGCGCTGTCGATGGTGCCGCCGCTCACGTCCGCCAATCCGTACGACCTGAGCGACGACCGCTCGGTGCAGGTCGACGACTTCGTGTACTACTGGGCCGAGGGGCAGGTCAACGCGGTGAAGTGGTGAGCGGGGGTTCGCGCCACTGGGCGCGTCCCGCCTCATCCGTGCGTCTCGCGGTCGAGGCAACCGCGTCCGCCGCGTGAATTGGAATGCACAAGGCGTTCGCGAAACAACTTGCGCTACCGCGGCTTCCGCGATCCGGCCTTCGGCGCCGCTGCGTGCAGTTGCCGCGGCGGCAGCCCCGTGTGCTGCGTCAGGATCCGTCCCTTCGCCAACTCCGGCGTCCTCGCGCCTTTCGGTGTCGAATTCTTGCGCCGCGCGCTGTGGTAGCCGCCGTCGGTCTTCGGCTGCCACGCCGGCACCAGGTGTTTCTTGCCGCTGCCGATCAGGTCGTCACGTCTCATCGCTCGCAGCGCCTCCCGCAGCAGCGGCCAGTTGTTCGGGTCGTGATAGCGCAGGAATGCCTTGTGCAGCCGGCGCCGGCGCTCGCCGCGCACGATGTCGACGCGCTCGCTGTCTTGCGTCATCAGGCGCGTGATCTTCTTCAGTGGATTGCGGCCGGAGTGGTACATCGCGGTGGCGGTGGCCATCGGTGACGGATAGAACGTCTGCACCTGGTCGGCGCGGAAGCCGTTCTTCTTCAGCCACAGCGCGAGGTTCATCATGTCTTCGTCGCTCGTGCCCGGGTGCGCGGCGATGAAGTAGGGGATCAGGTACTGCTCCTTGCCGGCCGCCTGGCTCGCGGCGTCGAACAACTGCTTGAAGCGGTCGTAGGCGCCGATGCCCGGCTTCATCATCTTCGCGAGCGGCCCTTCCTCGGTGTGCTCGGGCGCGATCTTCAGATACCCGCCGACGTGGTGCGTGGCCAGTTCGCGCACGTACGCGGGCGATTCGAGCGCGAGGTCGTAGCGCACGCCGGAGCCGATCAGGATTTTCTTGATGCCGGGCAGCGCGCGCGCCCGGCGATAGAGGTGAATGAGCGCCGAGTGATCGGTGTTCAGGTTCGGGCAGATGCCGGGGTAGACGCAGCTCGGCTTGCGGCACGCGGCCTCGATCTCGCGGCTCCGGCACGCGATGCGGTACATGTTCGCGGTCGGGCCGCCGAGGTCGGAGATGACGCCGGTGAAACCCTTGACGCGGTCGCGGATCGCCTCGATCTCGCCGATGATCGAGTCCTCCGAGCGGCTCTGGATGATGCGGCCCTCGTGCTCGGTGATCGAGCAGAACGTGCAGCCGCCGAAGCAGCCGCGCATGATGTTGACCGAGAATCGGATCATCTCCCACGCGGGGATCCTGGCACTGCCGTATCGCGGGTGCGGCGCACGCGCATACGGGCGGTCGAACACGTGATCCATTTCCGCGGTGGTCAGCGGAACCGGCGGCGGATTCAGCCACAAGTCGCGGTCACCGTGCGCCTGCACCAGCGCGCGCGCATTGCCAGGGTTGGTCTCCTGGTGCAGCACGCGGCTGGCGTGCGCGTACAGCACCGGATCGCTCTTCACCTGCTCGTACGAAGGCAGGCGGATCACCGTGCGCTCGCGCGGGGGAGGCGCGACCTTGCCTTTGGCTGGCCGGACGAAGTTGATCGGCTGCGTTGGGATGGCGTCGGCGCAGTTTCCCTCACCCTCGTCTCTCCCGGAGGGAGAGGGATGCAAGCCCCTCTCCCTCCGGGAGAGGGGTTGGGGTGAGGGCGAAGTGCGCTGCAGATACGGACTGACGCGATCGTCGACGCGCCCCGGCGTATCGATCTCGGTGGAATCGATCTCGAACCAGCCTTGCGCGGTCCGGTCGCCGGTGCGGCGCATGAACGCGGTGCCGCGCACGTCGGTGATCGATTCGATCGGCTCGCGCGCGGCGAGCCGGTGCGCGATTTCGACGATGGCGCGCTCCGCGTTGCCGAAGAGCAGCAGGTCGGCCTTGGCGTCGACGAGGATCGAGCGTCGCACCTTGTCCTGCCAGTAGTCGTAGTGCGCGATCCGGCGCAGCGACGCCTCAATGCCGCCGAGCACGATCGGCACGTCGGCAAACGCCTCGCGACAGCGCTGCGCGTAGACGAGCGCGCCGCGATCCGGCCGCTTGCCGCTCACGCCGCCCGGCGTGTACGCGTCGTCGCTGCGGATCTTCCGGTCCGCGGTGTAGCGGTTGATCATCGAGTCCATGTTGCCGGCGGTGACGCCGAAGAACAGGTTCGGCCGGCCGAGCGCGGCGAACGGTTCCGCCGAGTGCCAGTCAGGCTGCGCGATGATGCCGACGCGGAAGCCCTGCGCCTCGAGTACGCGGCCGATGATCGCCATGCCGAAGCTCGGGTGATCGATATACGCGTCGCCGGTGACGATCACGATGTCGCAGCTGTCCCATCCGAGCGCCTCCATCTCGGCGCGCGACATCGGCAGGAACGGCGCGGTGCCGAAGCGCTTCGGCCAGTACGGGCGGTAGCTGGTCAGCGGTCGGGCGGCGGGCGGAGCAATCGCAGTCATGACGGACATTATCGGCGCTCGTCACCCCGGTGAAGGCCGGGGCCCAATTTGCGTGCGTCGAAACTTGGGCCCCGGCCCCGGCCTACCGCCTGCCGGGGCAGGCTCTGCGCCGGGGCGACACCCTCAATACAATCGATTCATGAACCTCACCGACGCGCCCGACGCCGACCTGCAGCGCCGCTTCGGCGGCGTGGCGCGGCTGTATGGCGGCGCAGCCTACGAGCGCTTCACGCGTGCGCACGCGGCGGTGATCGGCATCGGCGGCGTGGGCTCGTGGACGGCCGAGGCGCTGGCGCGCAGCGGCGTGGGCGCGCTGACGCTGATCGATCTGGATCACGTGGCCGAGAGCAACGCCAACCGGCAGATTCACGCACTCGGCGACGAGTTCGGCAAGGCCAAGGTGCTGGCGATGGCGCAGCGAATCGCGCAGATCAATCCCGCCTGTCGCGTGACGACGATCGAGGAATTCATCACCGCCGAAAACGCCGCCACCGCGCTGCCGGCCGCGGACATCGTGATCGACTGCATCGACCAGGTGTCGGCCAAGGCCGCGCTGATCGCGCATTGCCGCGTCCGGCGCATCGCGGTCGTCACCTGCGGCGCGGCGGGCGGCCGCATCGATCCGACGCGTATCCGGCAGGACGATCTGGCGCGCGCGCACGGCGACCCGCTGCTGTCGAAGCTGCGCTATCGGCTGCGCCGGCAGCATGGTTTCCCGCGCGAAGGCGCGCGCCGCACGCCGAAGTTCGGCATCATCGCGGTGTTCTCGGACGAACCGGTACGTGCGCCTTCCGAGGACTGCGATCCGGCCGCGCGGCTGGCCTGCGCCGGCTACGGATCGAGCGTGGCGGTGACCGCGCCGCTCGGCTTCGCGGCCGCGGCCGCGGCGCTGCGGTGGCTGGCGCAGGCCGTTGATCGCAGTCAACAAGCCGACGCAGTGCCCAGCCTAGGATGAATTCGACTGCTGATGGAGCGAGGAATGTTCAAGAAGATCCTTCTGCCGACCGATGGTTCCGAGTTGTCGTCGCGCGCCATCGCCGGCGCGATCGACATGGCGAAGCGGCTCGGAGCCAGGATCCTCGGCATGACGGTGGTCGAGCCGTACTCGTACTCGTCGCTGTCGGAGTACCGTCCCGAATCGTTCGAGGACTACGAAGCACGGATGACCAAGGTCGCGCAGGAGCGGCTGGACGCGCTCGCGGGCGCGGCCAAGGCAGCGGGGGTCGAGGCCGAGGCGAAGATCGTGCGCTCGTTCTCGCCGTACGAGGCGATCATCGAAACGGCAAGGAGCAATGACTGCGACGCGATCTTCATGGCGTCGCACGGCCGGCGCGGCCTGAGCGCCGTCTTGCTTGGGAGTGAAACGCAGAAAGTACTGACGCACAGCACGATCCCGGTTCTGGTCTATCGGTAGATAGACCATCTCGAGCGGGCATCCGTGCCCGCCACGGAGGGGCCAGCCGCAGCAATGGCGCTGGCCCTTCCTCTTTTCCGTGGCACACTCGCGCGCATGCTGCTGGGCTGCATCGCGGACGATCTGACGGGCGCGACGGATCTCGCGGTCACGCTGCGGCGCGAGGGGCTGGCAGTCGTGCAGATCAACGGGGTGCCGGGCGCGGCGCTGGCGGCGCCTGACGTCGATGCGGTCGTGGTCGCCCTGAAGTCGCGCACGATCGCGGCGAGCGAAGCGTGCGCGCTGGCTCTCGGTTCGCTCGCGTGGCTGCGCACGCACGGCGCCGAGCGCATCTACTTCAAGTACTGCTCGACCTTCGACTCCACGCCAGCCGGCAATATCGGCCCGTTCACCGACGCGCTCGCCGATGCGCTCGCGGCGCCGATCGTGCCCGCCACGCCCGCGTATCCGCGCAACCGGCGCACCGTTTACCTCGGGCACCTGTTCGTCGGTGACGTGCTGCTGTCGGAGTCGAGCATGCGCCACCATCCGCTGACGCCGATGACCGACGCGAACCTCGTGCGCGTGCTGCAGGCGCAGACGCCGCATCGCGTGGGCCTCGTGCCGTTCGCCGACGTCGACACCGGCGCCGACGCCATCCGCGCGCGGCTGGAGGCACTGCGCATGCAGGGCTGCCGGCACGCGGTGCTCGATGCGATCGCCGATGCCAACCTGATCGCGGCCGGGCAGGCCGCGCTCGACCTGCCGCTCGCCACGGGCGGGGCGGGGCTGGCGATGGGGCTCGCTGCGGCCGTGAGTTCGCGCGTACGCAGTCCGCGCGCACGCGGCGGCAGCGGACTGTCGCCGCGCGTGCCGGCTGGCCCCGCGGTGATCCTCTCCGGTAGCTGCTCGCAGGCCACGCTCGATCAGCTCGCGCAGGTGCGCACGCGCTGGCCGATCCGGCAGCTCTCCGTCGAGTCGTTGGCATCGGGTCACGACGAACTGGCGGCCGCGGCCGCGTGGGCGCGCGCGCAGCTCGGCGCGCAGCCGTTCGTGATCGCCGCGTCCGTGCCGCCGGATGTTCTCGCGCGCACGCAGGCCGCGCTCGGACGCGAACGCGCGGCGACGCTGGTCGAGAATGCGTTTCGCCATCTCGCGCGCGAGCTGGCGCGCGCAGGCGTGCGGCGCTTCGTCGTCGCCGGCGGCGAAACCTCAGGCGCGGTCGTCGAGGCGCTGGCCGACGTGCTCGGCTTCCAGGCGCTCGCGGTCGGCGCCGAGATCGCGCCCGGAGTGCCGTGGATGACCTCGGTCGATGGCGAGCCGGTCGCGCTGGCATTGAAGTCAGGCAACTTCGGCGGGCCGGACTTCTTCACGCGGGCGTTCGAGGTCGCGTCGTGACCGAAATCGAGCTGCGCGAGCAGATCGTCCGCGTCGCGCGCTCGATGTACGAGCGCGGACTGACGCACGGCTCGACCGGCAACATCAGCGTCAGGCTCGACGACGGCTGGTTGATGACGCCGACCGGATCGAGCTTCGGCGATCTCGATCCCGCACGGCTCGCGAAGGT
>JAKORH010000071.1 GCA_029777935.1 Pseudomonadota bacterium | reverse complement strand
GGTTGTTCTTGATCCGGTGTGCACCTCGCGCACCAGCAGGTCGCGCTGGCGCAGCGCCTCGTCCAGCCGCTTCGCTTCCGCCGCCATGCGCTCGGTGATGTCCTCGGCAATGCCGAACACGCGGATCGAGCCGTCGAACATCCGCACCGGCGACAGCCGCGCGTGCAGCGTGCGCGCGCCATGCTGCGCATTCTCGATCCGCAGCGTGATCTCGGTGCGCCGGCCGCGCCGCATCGACGCGATCAGTCGCGGCAACCTCCGGGCAAGCTCGTCCAGGTCGGGCTTGTGGACATAGCGGTAGAAATGGCGCACGTCCTCCAGCAACTCGGCCACCGGCGCGCCGACAAGCTCCTCGTAGCGCGGGCTCGCGTACAGCACGCGCGCGAAATCCTCGGTCGCGATGAATACCAGCTGGTCGATGTTCTCCGCCAGCTGGCGGAACCGCGCGTCGGTTTCGCGCAGTGCGGCCTCGGCGCGCACGGCGTCGGTCAGGTCGTCGACGATCGACATCACGTACTGCGCGCGGCGAGCTGCGCCGCCTTCGCCCGGCTCGTCCTCGTACAGCGGCAAGACACGCTGGTGCACGGTCAGCGTGCGGCCGTCGGCGCGCGGCAGCATCGCGCGCGGCCGGTCGATCAGGTGGCCGCGCTCGAGCGCGTCGCGGTCCAGCGCCGCGAACTCGCCCGCCAGCGGCGCGTCGTACAGGTCATGCCAGGTGCGGCCGATCACCTGGTCGCGCGGCCGCCCGGTGATCGCCTCACCGGCGCGGTTCAGGCTGACGAAGCGCCCGCTGTCGGACTCGCGCACCGATACCAGCACCGGCAGATTCTCGACGATGAGGTCCAGGTAGTTGCGCATGCGATGCAACTCCTGCTCCGAACGCTTGCGCGCATCGACGTTCATCAGCGCGACGATCATGCCGCGGTCGGGCGCACCGGTGTCGAGCAGGCGCACGTTGCCGGCGGACCAGAACTTGCTGCCGTCGGCGCGCCGCAGCTCGCACTCGAAGTTCGCTTCGCCCGCTGACTGCGCCTGCGCGCGCGCCTCGTCCCATTCCTGCGGCTGCGCGAACAGCGCCGCGATCGACAGCTGCGCCAGTTCCTCCTCGCGGTAGCCGAACAACCGCACGGTGGCGGCATTGGCCTTGACCAGCACGTCGTCGATCGCGTAGGCCACGCCGACCAGCGCGTTGTCGAAGATGCGCTGCAGCTCGGCGAGCGCGTCGCGCAGGTGCGCCTCCGAGCGCTTGCGCGCGTCGATGTCGACGAATGCGAAGATGTAGCCGGCCGCCGGGTCGCGCCCGTCGACCGCACGCCCCTGCACCGCGACCCAGGACGGATTGCCGCCGCGGCGGTACAGCCGCATCTCGAAATCGGACGCGCCGCGCTGATCGATCTCGGCGAAGTGCTCGGCCAGTCCCGCGATCAGCAGGCTGTCGGCCGGATGCGCCGGGCGTTCCCCGCCGCGCGTGAGCGCGCCGCGCTCGCAGCCGAGCATTTCCTCGATCGCCGCGTTGGCGCGCACGGGACGGCCGCCGCGCACGAACAGCAGGCCGACGACCGCGGTGTCGAACAGCAGTTGCGACTCGGACGCCAGCCGCTCGAGCCGCTGCTGCTGCGCGTGCCGTTCGCTGATGTCGAGGATCGAGGCGACCTGCGCGTCGGCCGGCCGCGTGGCGTCGACCGCGCGCAGCGACACCAGCGCCCAGAACGCGCTGCCGCCGGCGCGGCGCATCCGCGCCTCGAACGTGCGCGCCGCGTTCGGCGCCAGCTCGGCCAGACGCGCGCGCCAGTCGGTGCCGAGCACGGAGTCGTCCTCGAACAGCTCCTCGAAGCGACGGCCGACGGGGCCGGCGGCATCGCCGTCGAACAGCAGCGCCGACTGCGCGTTGCCGCGCGCGACGCGGCCGTCGGCCAGGTGCAGCACCGCGGCAGCCGTGGTGTCGAGCACCACGTTCAGCTCGAGCAGCGAGCGACCGAGCGCCTCGCGGCTGCGCTTCTGCTCGGACACGTCGAGGAACGCGTAGATCGCATCGGTGCCCAGCTCGTGCGCGCCGGACTCCACTTCGCGCGCCTGCACCAGGCACCACACGGGTGTGCCGTCCTTGCGGAACAGCGCCACCTCGGCCTGCGCCGGCTCGCCGACGCGCGGGACCGGCAGCATCGACACTTCCTGTGGCAGCCGGTCGCCGCGGTCGCGCGTCAGCTCTTCCAGGGCCAGCCCGACCGTTTCGGACTCCGTGTAACCGAACAGGTGTGCGAATTCGCGATTGGCCAGCAGTACCTTGCCGTCGAGCGCCTGCGCCACGCCGACCGACATCGTCGCCAGCAGCGTGCGGCTGCGCGCGAGCGCCTGCTCGAGCCGCTCGGCAGCGGCGCGCCGGTCGGAGAAGTCCTCCAGCACCAGCACGTAGCGCCGCGGCCCCTCGCCGAGCGTCCAGGCGCGCACCGTCAGCCGCACCCACACCGTGCGGCCGTCCTTGCGCACCATGCGCCGGTCGCTTTCGGCCGACACGACCGCGCCGCGCGCCAGGTGCTCGCGCAGCCGCAGCCCGGCCTCGATCTCGTCCGGATGCAGCAGCAGCGCCGGATCGCGACCGATCAGCTCCGCGCTCGTGAATCCGAGCAGCACGCACGCGGCGCGGTTGGCCTGCACGACGCGGAAGTTCGCGTCCAGCAGCAGCTCCGGTACTGGGCTGTCCTCGAACAGCGAACGGAAGCGCTCGGCGCTTTCGGCGAGCGCCGCCTCGACCCGCTTGCGCTCGACGAGTTCGCGCGCGAACAGGAATCCATGCTCGCGGCCGTCGACTTCGACCGCCTGCGCGACCACGTCGACCGGCAGCGCGGTGCCGTCGGTGGCGCGATACAGTGCCTCGACGCGCCAGCCGCGGCCGGCGCCGAGCGCGTCGAACATCTGCGTGATCGTTGCCGGCGTGGCCTCGGGGTCGATGACCGAGAAGGCGATTCCCTTGATCTGGCTGCGCGCATATCCGAGCAGGCGGCACGCGCTGTCGTTGGCATCGGCCACCGTGCCATCGCGCTTCAGTTCGAACACCAGGTCGGGCGATGCCGCCAGCGCCCGCCTCAGGGCGTCCGCGGCGGATTCGGCAAAGCCCATCGGCTCGAGGTGCGCGGGCTGCGGAACGTGCACGGCGGCGGAGTCTTTATCGTGGTCGGGCGCCGGGTTCCGGCAGACGCGGAGAATAGCCGCGCGTCAACGCGAACGTCCACTGGCGATCGGATGACCGGGTCCGCGGGCCGCGGCCAGAACCTGTCCCGGAATCCCCGACGGATTGCGTCGGGGATTCCGATATGGCTTCTACAGATAGTCGAACAGCGACAGCTTGGAGACCGACGAGTAGCTTTTGATCGCGGCCTCGTACGTGGTCTGGCGGCGCGTCAGTTCGCTGATCGCCTGCGCGTAGTCGACGTCCTCGACGTCCGACAGCCGGCCCTGCAGCTCGGCGCTGCGCGTGTCGTGCAACTGGTCATAGCCGTCGATTTCCGACAGCGCCGAGCCGATCTGCGCGCGCGCCAGCGACAGGTGATCGAGCGCCTGGTCCACCGATGCCAGTGCACCGCCGAGCTGCGTGTTGATCTGCGCCAGCGCCGCGGGATTGCTGCCCGGCGCTCGCAGCGCCGCGATCGCCTGCGACATCGTGTCGAAGATCGACTGGTAACCGGCCGGCTTCACGGTGAAGCGATCGCCCGCGGCCGGCTGGCCGGTGATCGTCACGCGCATGCCGTCGAACGCGAGCGCGGTCGATCCGCTGGCCGCCGCAAACGTGAACTGCGCGTTGTCGCTGGCACGCGTGACGACGAACTGCGTGCCGTTGAAGTCGATCGTATAGGCCGAGCCGGTGACCTGCGACGGATCGGTCACGCCGCCGGCGTCGATGATGCCGCTGCCGGTGTTGGCCGCCGCCGCCGCGGTGGTGAACGTGCCGTTGCCGGGCCGCATGCGCAGAAACAGGTCATCGCCGGTCTGCTTGACCTGCAGCAGCCGGTTGTTCGCGACCTCGAGCCGCTGCGCGGTGGCATCGCCGCTGTAGCTGACGACCGTCCCGCTCTGCGCGAACGGCGCGGCCGACTGGCGCGATCCGGCGAAGAGATATCCGCCGGCGCCGTCCGAGCTGTTGGCCAGTCCGACCATCTGCGCCAGCAGGCCCTCGAGGTCGCCGGCGATCATCTGCCGTTGCGAATCGCCGTAGGAGCCGTTGCCGGCGGCGATCAGCTTTTCCTTCGCCGCGGTCAGCGCATCGCTAAAGCTGGCGACCGCGTTCTCGCTCTGCCCGAGCACGTACTGCGCCTGGCCGCGGTTGCTCTTGAACTGGTCCAGTTGCGCCAGCCCGGACCGCAGCGTCACGCCGGTGGCGGCACCGACCGGATCGTCGCTGGGCGCGGCGATGCGCTTGCCGGAGGACACCTGGTTCTGCGCCGTCAGCAGTTCGCGCTGGCGCGCTGACAACGCCTGCTCGCCGGCCAGGAAGTTCATCAACGTCGAGACGCGTTGCATCGTTAGCCCGGATAGTTGACGAGGGACGCGGGAATTGCGCGGATGCATGCGCGAGCCAGATTGCGCGAGAGCGGCGCAGTCCGATGCCCAATGGCATCGGCGAGCACTTGAGCGCAAGATGGCCGCGCAGGCGCCGCGCAAGCCCGCGTAGCCCCGCCGAGCCAGACCGGATTTCGGCCAGCACGCTGCAAGGAACCTTCGAAGCTGGAGACCGTTCGCATACGGGGGCGACCTCGTGAACTATCCGGGCTAGGCTCCGATCGCCAGGATCGCGTCGAACATCGCCTTCGAGGTAGCGATCAGCTTGGCCGCGGCCTGGTATTGCTGCTGGTACTCGATCAGACGCGACGCTTCTTCGTCGAGGTTCACTCCCGACACCGAGCTTTCCGCCTGCAGCGCCGAGTTGAGTATCCCCTGCTGCGCGGTGTCGATCTGCTGCGCGCTCTGCACGTCGCCGCCCACGCGCGCCACGACGGTGGCGATCGCTGCCGACAGCGACTCGCCGCCGATGGTCGCCGCCTGCTGCAGGCCTGTCATCTTCAGCAGGTTGCTGTTGTCGCCCACGCCGCCGACGTTGGGCGCAATGTTCACCACGTCGCCGGGCTGTGGCGCGCCGCGCAGCGTGATGCTCCAGCGGCCGTCGAAGCTGATCGGCTGACCCGCGGCGTAAGTGCCGGTCTGCGTGACCGCGCCCGAAGTGATCGTGTACGTGTTGCCGGCGCCGAACGTGATCGTCGCGGGGCTCGCCGCGTTCGCCGCGCGCGGTGCGAGCACCGACAGGTCGTCGATCGCGATCGAGCCCGCATTGGCGGCGGGAAGCGCGGCGGCGACCGGCGAGGCCGCGGCGATCTCCGCCGGTTGGGTGATCGCCAGGCCGAGATTGCGGCTCGCGCCGCGCAGCGGTTCGATCATGAACGAGTCGCCGTCGGCGGGCGGAGTGTTCGCGAGCGTGATCGCCAGCCCGTCCTGGGTAAACGACGGCGTGGCCGACGTCCACTGCGTGCCGTCGGAAAGCCGCGTCAGCGTGTACTGGCCGCCGCTGTAGGCGACGCGATAATCGCTGGCAACGAGTTGCGTCGCATCGACGAACGAGGCGTTGACCTGCGTGGCCGCGTTGCCGTTGTTCGGTGCCGGGTACGCATCGGGCGCGAGCGGCGTGAAGAAGTCGCCGCCGGCGAGCCCGTTGCGATCGTTGCCTAGCCGGTGCTGGGCGTTGACCGCCGACGACAGCACAACCGCGATCCGGCCCAGGTCGTTCTCCAGCCGCGGGATATCGCCCTCGCGGAACTGGATCAGGCCGGCGATCCTGCCGCCGCCAAGCTGGTCCGGCGAAACCGCGCGGAACTGGCCCGCGACCTGGACGCCGACCTGCAATCGCTGCGGATCGGCCGGGTCGGCGGCGAGCGCGACGCGGTTCGCGGTGCTGCCGACGACCAGCGCCTGGCCGTTGGAGAGAAACAGGTTCACCGAGCCGTCGCTCTGCGCGACCGTCGACACCTGCAGCGACTCGGAGAGCTTGCGGATCGCGGCATCGCGCTGGTCGAGCAGATCGTTCGGCGAGCCGCCCGACCCGAGCGCCAGCGCGATGCGATCGTTCAGTTGCGCGACTTCCTGCGCGGCGCGGTTCACGCTGTCGGCTTCCAGTTGCAGCTGGCGCGTCGCGCTCGTGCGCATTTCCTGCAACTGCTGGCCGGCGTCGTTCATCCGCGAGGTGAGCTGATTCGCCGCCGACAGCAGCGCCTGCCGCGCCGCCGGATCCGCCGGACGCTGCGACAGCGTCTGCAATGCGCTGAAGAACTGGTCCATCGTCGCGCCCACTCCGTTCGACGGATCGGAGAATGCGTTCTGCATCTGCGCCATCAGCTGGGCCCGCACCGACGCCGCGTTCGACTGCGCCGTGGCCTGGTTGGCCTGCTGCGTGAGGAACGTGTCGTAGACGCGCCGGACCTGCGCAATCGCCACGCCCTGCCCGAGGAACACGCTGCCGCTCGATGCACCCTGCTGCGGCACGAAGTCGACGATCTGGCGCGTATACCCCGGCGTGTTCGCGTTGGCGATGTTGTTGCCGGTCGTGCGCAGCGCGGTGTAGGCGGCCGCGAGCGCGCTGTTGGCGATGCCGAGGATTCCGGTCGACATGGGCGGAGGGCTTCGTTGTCGGTCTATTTCGGCAGGCTTGCGCCGATCTTGAGCGGATGCAGCCTGGAATTGCGGATCGCGGATTGCGGATCGCGCGCAGGCTCGGGCGTCATGCCGTCGTCCGCAGCGCCTGCGCGGCGCCGATCGTGCGGTCGAGCTTGGCCGCGTAGTCGGGGTCGGTCGCGTAGCCGGCGCGCTGCATCGCGTAGGCGAAGCCGCGGCCGTCGCCGCTGCGGCCCTGTACCACGACCTGCGCGTAGCGCGGATTGCCCGCCATCAGTTGCGCCCAGTCGCGGAACGCCTCGGTGTAGTTGTCGTAGGCGCGGAACTTCTGCACCACCTGCTTCGCCACGCCGTGGTCGTATTCGGTTGTCACCGCGTCCACCGTGCGTCCGCTCCAGTTCGCGCCAGCCTTGATCCCGAACAGGTTGTGGCTCGGCACCCCGCCGGAAGCGCGCATCTCGCGCTGCCCCCAGCCCGACTCCAGCGCCGCCTGGCCGACGATGAACCTGGCCGGCACGCCGGTGGCGCGCTCGGCGGCGAGCGCGTGGTCCCAGACCTTGGTGACGAAATGGCGAGAGACGTCGGGCGTCGGGCGTCGGGCGTCGGGCGCGGGGGAAGGTGCCTCGCGAAGCGCCGAGGGCGAGGCAGTCGATACCCCCGACGCCGGTCGCCCGACGCCCGACGGAATTTGTTCGACACCCGACACCCGACGCCCGACGCCGGACGCATTCTCGAGCTGCTTCGCAATCAGATCCGCCAACCCCGTGCCGCTGGCGGCGATCTTGCCGGCGAGCTGCTGATCGAGCATGCCGGTGTACATCTCGTTCGCCGGCGAATCGAGCAGGCCCGACTTCGGCGTGGCATCGCGCATGCTCTTCAGCACCATCTGCATGAAGAGCGCCTCGAATTGCTGCGCCGCCTTCCTTATCGCAGCGCGCGGATCGCGTTCCGCGGTGCGCTTCAATGCATCGAGCGCACGCGCGTCGACCGCCAGGTCGGCGGCCGACTGCGACAGCAGCGGATCGACGCCCGCGACCATCAGATCACTTCGAGTTCGGCGCGCAGCGCGCCCGAAGCGTGCAGTGCCTGCAGGATGGCCAGCAGGTCCTGCGCGTTGGCGCCGAGCGCGTTCAATGCCTTGACCACGTCCGCCAGGTTCGCGCCGCCGGGAAGCTGCATCAGGTTGCCGCCATCCTGCTTGATCTGGATGTCGGTCTTCTCGGTCACCACGGTCTGGCCGCCCTGCGACAGCGGCGCCGGCTGCGAGATCACCGGCGTGGACGAGATCGTCACCGACAGGTTGCCGTGCGCGACCGCCGCCGGCTCCAGCGTCACGGTGCGGTTCATCACGATCGAGCCGGTGCGGGCATTGATGATCACGCGCGCCGGCGGCGCGAGCGACGGCACGTCGACGTTCTCCAGTTCGGCCATGAAGCGCACGCGCTCGTTGGCCGGCACCGGTGCGCGCACCTCGATCACGCGGCCGTCGAGCGCGGTCGAGGCCGCATCGCCGAAACGCTTGTTGACCGCCTCCGACACCGCGGCCGCGGTCGAGAAGTCGGTGACGTTCAGCTCCAGCCGCAGCCGGTCCGACTGCAGGAACGGCGTGGCGACCGCGCGCTCGACGGTGGCGCCGGCCGGCACGCGGCCCGCGCTCAGGTGATTGATCTGCACCTTCGATCCGCCCTGCTGTGCGCCGGCGCCGCCGACCAGCACGTTGCCCTGCGCGACCGCGTAGATCTGCCCGTCTGCGCCCTTCAGCGGCGTCATCAGCAGCGTGCCGCCGCGCAGGCTCTTGGCGTTGCCGAGCGAGGACACGGTGACGTCGACCTGCTGGCCCGGCTGCGCGAACGGCGGCAGCGTGGACGTCACCATCACCGCGGCGACGTTCTTCAGTTGCGGGTTGGTGCCCGGCGGCAGCGTGATGCCCAGTTGCGTCAGCATCGCCTGCAGGCTCTGTACCGTGAACGGCGTCTGCGTGGTCTGGTCGCCCGAGCCGTCCAGACCGACCACGAGCCCATAGCCGATCAACTGGTTCGGCCGCACGCCCTGGATCGTCGCCAGGTCCCTGATGCGCTCGGCGTGTGCCCACGAAGCCAGCAGCGCGAGCGCGAGCGTAATGAACAGTCGGCGCATCAGAACGGCACCCACGAATTGAAGAAGCGCGCCAGCCAGCCCTGGATCTGCGCTTCCTCGATGTAGCCGCCACCGCGGTAGTCGAGCCGTGCGTCGGCGACCTGGGTCGAGCTGACGACGTTGCCGGGCTGGATCTGCGACGGATCGATCACGCCGGAGAAGCGCAGCACCTCCGAGTTCTGGCGGATGCCGATCTGTTTCTCGCCGGCCACGCGCAGGTTGCCGTTGCCGAGCACCTCGATCACGGTGACCGTGATCGTGCCGGTGAAGAGGTTGCTCGATGCGGTCTCGCCCTTGCCGTCGAACGCGTTGCTCGACGATGCCTTGGCGCTCAGCGCATTGAGCTTGCCGCCCAGCACGCCGGAGACGCCTGGCAGCGCCAGCGCGGCGTCGCTGGTGCGCTCGGCGCTCGAGTTCGCCTTCTGGCTCGCGTTCAACCGCTCGTTGATCTGGATCGTCAGCAGGTCACCGACATAGCGCGGCTTGCGGTCCTCGAACAGCGGCCGGAAGCCCGCGCTCTGGAAGATCGCTCCGGTGGGCGCACCCGACGCGGCGGGAACCTCGGGGCGCGCGCTGGTCTGCATGCCGACCGACACCGGATGCCGCGGGGCCGCGCAGCCGGCGATCAGCCCCGCGCCCGCCAGAAGCAGTGCCCCAAACGCGGTCCGGGCGTTCATGCCATCGACCTCGCGCGCCACGCTCACAACTGGCTCAGCCGCTGCAGCATCTGATCCGAGGTCTGGATCGCCTTCGAGTTGATCTCGTAGGCGCGCTGGGTCTGGATCATCGACACGAGCTCCTCGACCACGTTGACGTTGCTGGTCTCGAGATAGCCCTGCTGCAGCGTGCCCAGGCCGTTGGTGCCCGGCGTGTTCGCACTGGCGGTGCCGGACGCCGAGGTTTCCAGAAACAGGTTCTGCCCGCGCGCCTCCAGCCCGGCCGGGTTGACGAAGGTGGCGAGCTGCACGGTGCCGACGTTCTGCGACGCGGCCTGCCCCTGCACCTTGATGCTGACGGTGCCGTCCTGGCCGATCGTCACGCCTTGCGCGGTAGGCGGGATCGTGATCGACGGCGACAGCGCAAAGCCGCTCGATGTCACCAGCGTGCCGTTGGCGTCGACGTGGAACGAACCGTCGCGCGTGTACGCCGTCGTGCCGTCGGGCAACTGGATCTGGAAGAAGCCCTGGCCGTCGACCGCCAGATCGAACTGGTTGCCGGTCTGCTGCAGGTTGCCCTGCGTGAATTGGCGCACGGTCGCGGTCGGACGCACGCCGGTGCCGAGCTGCAACCCGGTCGGCAACTGCGTCTGCTGCGACGAGCTTGCGCCCGGTTGCCGCACCGTCTGGTACAGCAGGTCCTCGAACGCGACGCGGGAGCGCTTGAAGCCCGAGGTGCCGACGTTGGCGAGGTTGTTCGCGATCGCGTCGAGCTGCGTCTGCTGCGCGTCCAGCCCGGTCTTCGAAATCCACAAGCTCCTAATCATCGTGCCCTCCATGGCTGGGGGAGCACGAGGGGGCCAGCCGAGCCCCCTCGTTCTCTGGAACGCCGCAGGCGAACGCCCGTGGTCTGTGCATATTCGTTTCGCTTCGGTACATCATGAGTTGCTGATGAGGGCGTTCGCTTTCTGCTCGTTCTGCTCCGCGCTCGACAGCATCTTCAACTGCAGCTCGAACTGGCGCGCGGCGGCGATCATGCCGACCATCGTCTCGACGACGTTGACGTTGCTGCCTTCGAGGGTGCCCTCGGCCACGCGCACGTTCGGGTCGGCATCGGCCGCCTCTCCGTTCTTCAGGCGGAACAGCCCGTCGAGTCCCTTCTTCAGATCCTCGGCCGGCGGATTGACGAGCTTCAGCCGGCCGATCGTGTTGATGGCCGCGGTGCCGGGCGTCTTCGCCGACACCGTGCCGTCGGACGCGATCGACACCGTCGCGTTCGCCGGGATCGAAATCGGTCCGCCATCACCCAGCACCGGCGCGCCGCTCGGCAGCGCGAGCGTGCCGTCGACGCCGATCTGCAGATTGCCCGCGCGCGTGTATGTCTCGGCCCCGTCGGCGGCCTGAACCGCGATCCAGCCCGGTCCCTGCACGGCGACGTCGAGCGCGCGCCCGGTAGCGATCATCGGACCCGGCGCAAAATCGGCGCCGGTCGTGGTCTCGACGGTGAACACGCGCGTGCCCTGCGCATCGCCCTGGATCGGGACCGCGCGGAATCCGACCGTGTCGGCGCGATACCCGGTGGTGTTCGCGTTCGCGAGGTTCTGCGCCAGCGCGTCCTGCCGATACATCAGGTGCTTGGCGCCGCTCATCGCGGTGTAGATCAATCGGTCCATTCTCGATCCTCGGTGTCATTCCCGCGCAAGCGGGAATTCAGTGTCTTCGTTGCACCGACTGGATCCCCGCTTTCGCGGGGATGACACATCCGCTCAATCCTCGATCCTCGATCCTCAACGCAAGTTAACCAGCGTCTGCAGCACCTGGTCCTGCGTCTTGATCGTCTGCGCGTTGGCCTGGTAGACGCGCTGCGCGGTGATCATGCTCACCAGTTCCTGCGTCAGATCGACGTTCGAGTCCTCGAGCGCGCCCGACTGCAGGCTGCCGAGCGAACCGGCGCCCGGCGAGCCGACCACCGGCTGTCCGGAGTCCGAGGTCTCGGACCACTGGTTGTTGCCCAGCGACGCGAGCCCCTGTGCATTGACGAAGTTGGCGAGCACGATCTGTCCCTGCGCGCGGCTCTGGCCGTTGGTGTAGCGACCGAGGATCACGCCGTCCTCGCCGATAGAGAATCCGGCCAGGCGTCCGGTCGTGAAACCGTCCTGCGACAACTGGCTGACGGCGAAGTCGACGCCGAACTGCACCGCCTGCCCGGCGGGGAACGTCAGGTTGAACGCCAGCGGGTCCGCGCCGTTGGTCAGCGGAATGTTCAGCGCGAACGTCGCATCGGCCGCCAGCGCGCCGCTCGAATCAAAGTTGAGCGCGCCGATCGGACCGCCGCCGATCGCGGTGCCGTTCAGCGTCCCGTACGTGTCCCAGGTGTTGGCCGCCGTCTTGCGGAAGTACAGCGTCAGCGTCTGCGCGTTGCCCTGCGAGTCGTACAGCGTCATCGCGGTCGACGAGTTGTACGTCGCCGGGTCGGTCGCGTTGAACGCCGCCACCGGCGCGGTCGCGCGCGAATCGAGATTCATCGCGATGCGCGCATCGGTGGTCGCCTGCGGCGGCAGGTTGGCGAACGAGACCTGCAGGTCCGACGGCGTCGAGGCGACGATCTTGCCGCTCGCGTCGGCGCCGTAGCCCGTCAGGCGCGCGCCGTTGTTGGTGACGACGTGGCCGTCCTTGTCGAGCGAGAACTGGCCGTTGCGCGTATACGAGACCGTGCCGTTGGTCGACAGCCGGAAGAACCCCGCGCCGTTGATCGCCACGTCGAGCGGACTCTGCGTGGTCGTGATGTTGCCCTGCGTGAACTGCTGCCGCACCGCGGCCACGGACGCGCCGATCCCCACCTGCGTGGCCAGGCTCGCACCGGAGGCCGCGGCGAACACGTCGGCGAATTCCGCGCGCGCCTCCTTGTAGCCGACCGTCGAGGAGTTGGCGATGTTGTTGCCGATCGCGTCGAGGTTCTTGGCGGCAACGTTCAGTCCGGACAGGCCCTGCTGAAAGCTCATGAGGTGCTCCTTGTCAGAGGATTTGCTTGACGTCCGAATACGCGACCGGGCCGATGCCGGACACGATCAACTGCAGATCGGTTCCGTTCATCTGCACGCCGTCGACGCGCGCCACGGTCAGCGTGTCGACCGAAAGATCCTTCGCGCCGGCGACAGCCTTGGCGGTGAATGTGTAGCGGCCGGCCGCCACTGCGTCGCCGGCGTCGTCGCGCCCGTCCCAGGTGAACGACTGCAACCCCTGCGGTTGCGCGCCAAGCGCCAGCGTGCGCACGACCTGACCGTCGGCGTCGTGGATCTCGATCGTCACGCGATCGGCCGCCGCCGGCAGGTCGACACCGCCGGTCACGGGTCCGGCGCCGGCGACGAGCGCGTTGCCGCTGACCAGCACGCTGCGGCCGGTCAGTTGCGCGGCCTGCAGCGACTGCAGGCTCGCGAACTGCGTCATCAGCTTGCTCACCGTGTCCGACATGTTGTTGATGCCGGTGACGGTGCTGATCTGCGCCATCTGCGAGGTGACCTGCGCGTTGTCGAGCGGGTTCAGCGGATCCTGGTTGTTCATCTGCGCGACCAGCAGCTTCAGGAAGCGGTCGTTGATCTCGCCGGCGCTGCCCGCCTTGGCGTCCGCGCGCTGGTTAAGCTGCGCGATCAGCGCCGAGTTGTCCTGCTGCGAAACGGTGTTCACCGTAGCCATCGGAATGCCTCCGTCACGAGCCGAGCTGCAGCGTCTTCTGCAGCAGCGTCTTGGCGGTGTTCATCACGTCGATGTTGGTCTGGTAGCTGCGCGAGGCGGAGATCATGTTGACCATCTCCTCCACCACGTTGACGTTGCTCATCGTCACGAAGCCCTGCTCGTCGGCGAGCGGATGGCTCGGATCGTGGATGCGACGCGGCGGCGCGTTGTCCTCGGTGACCTGCGCCACGCGCACGCCGGCCGCCGTCGGATCAGCGTCGACGAGCTGCGTCTGGAACACCACTTCGCGCGCCTTGTACGGCTTGCCGTCCGGCCCCGCGACCGCATCCGCGTTGGCCAGATTGCTCGCCACCACGTTCAGCCGCTGGCTCTGCGCCGACACTGCGCTGCCGCTGACGTTGAAGATCTTGAAGAGGGACACTTTCGTACTCCGTGTGACTTCACTCATTGCCCATTGATCGCCAGCGTCAACTGGCGGATCTGGCCGTTCAGGAAGCGCAGGCTCGCCTCGTAGCGAACGCTGTTGTCGGCGAAGCCGGCGCGCTCGAGGTCCATGTCGACGGTGTTGCCATCGAGCGATGCCTGCGGCGGCAGCCGGTATTGCAGTTGCGGACCTGCGCTGCCCAGGCCGGCCGGTGCCATGTGTCCCGGCTGCGTGCGCGCGGCGGGCGTGGCCGCGGTGGCGCGCTGCAGTCCAGTCGCGTTTTCCAGCGCCTGACGGAAGTCGAAATCGCGCGCCTTGAAATTGGGCGTGTCGGCGTTGGCCAGGTTGCCGGCCAGCACGCGGCCGCGCTCGGAGCGCAACAGCAGCGCCGCGGCATTGAAGTCCAGCGTCTGTGTCAAGCGATCGGCCATGCGTGCCGCCCTAAAGGTTTGTTCCCTGCTGCCGATTATTCGCAGGGCGGGCCTGGTCGAATCGGCCGATAAGCCCGGCTTGCGCGCGCCTTCTCGGCGCTTAGCGCGGGCTGGCGCGCGGCCACACTGGCGAGCATGAAACGCCTGCTTGCCGCCTTGGCGGTGTGCGCGCTGACCACCGCCGCCGCGCAGACCGCGCCCGACTCCCTGCAGCAGTTCGTGCAACGCGAGGCCGCCGCGTCCGCGGTGTCGCTCGGCGCCGGCATGAAGCTCGAGGTTTCCGTGGGATCGCTGCCGGGCGGAATGCAACTGGCGCCATGCGCCCGGATCGAACCCTTCGTGCCGAGCGGCACGCGCCTGTGGGGGCGCACGCACGTCGGCATGCGCTGCATGGAAGGCGCGAATTGGGCCGTGCTGGTGCCTGTGACGGTGAAGATCTTTGGCCCGGCGCTCGTCGCCGCGAGGCCGCTCGCTGCCCTGCAGCCGATCGCACCCGACGACGTGCGCACGGCGGAAGTCGAATGGACCCGCGAGCCGCAGGGCGTGGCCACCGACCCGTCGCAGCTCGAAAGCCGCGTGCCGACGCGGCCCATCGGCGCCGGCCAGCCGCTGCCGCTGGCGGCGCTGCGCGCGCCGCTCGCCGTCGGCCAGGGCGACCCGGTCAAGGTGCTGGGCCGCGGTCATGGCTTCACCGTGCAGACCGAAGGCGTGGCGCTCACCGCCGCTCAGGAAGGCCAGCCGGTCCGGGTGCGCACCGAATCCGGCAGAATCCTGACCGGCATTGCGCGCGCCGGCCGCAGCGTCGAGATGCAGTTCTGAAGATTGCCCGGCTTTTGACGATGTAATCCGGACCACGGATCGGCACCGGCGGACCTAAAGTTCGGCCATCATTGGCCGAATGGACAGGCGAGACGGTGGGTTTCTGCCTGGAGGCACCATGAAGATTTCGAGCACATCCGAACCGCTGCGTCCCGACCGGATCGTTCCGGCGGGCGACGCGCGCACGGCCGCCAAGCAGGACGTCGCCGAATCCGAGAAGGTGCAGTTGTCCGACCTCGCCGCGCGCCTTGCGCAGCTCGAGACGCAGTTCGGCCAGGACGATTTCGACGCGAAGAAGGTGGCCGAAGTGCGGCAGGCCATTGCCGACGGCCGCTTCAAGGTGGATTCCGCGGCCGTCGCCGACAAGCTGCTGACCAGCGTGGCCGAATTGCTCGGCAAGAAATAGGCGCGCGATGCCGGCCCCGAACAGCCCGGCGGTGGCGCTGCTCGACGCGCTGATGCGCTCGCTGCACGATGAGAGCGATGCGCTGGTCGCGGGCGACCCCGAACGGCTCGCCGCCGCCGCCGCGAGGAAGAACGAGGCGCTGGCGCAACTTGCGCCCGAACTGAAACGGATCCCTGAAACACAGCGCCGCCAGCACGAGAAGGTGCTGCGCGCCGCGCAGCAGATGAACGACCGCAACGCGCGCCTGCTCGCGGTGCGCATGTCGATGAATCGCGCCCGCGTCGATGTGCTGTTCAGCGCGGCGGGCGTGAATTTGTATTCGGCCGACGGCGGCGTCGCTGCACGCACGGCAAGCTCGTCCTGCCGCATCCGCGCTTAGAACCGATCGAGCTCACGCAGGAAAGCGTCGTCCCCGCGGAAGCGGGGACCCAGCGTCCTTTGCCGCACGGCACTGGATCCCCGCTTTCGCGGGGATGACACCGATGAGCATTGATGCGCTCGCTGTCGTCCGCACGGCACTGGATCCACGCTGGAGCCCGCCCTCGACACCGATCGGGGGCGGGGATGACACCGATAGGTTCCTGGAACCGCTTCTTACGACTTGCCCGCGTCCAGCCGGGCGCGGATGTGGAACAGTTCGGCCGCGCGTTCGACCCGCAGCTTGTGCATCAAATTGGCGCGATGCGCCTCGATGGTCCGCACGCTGACGCCGAAGAGCCTGGCGATCTCCCGGTTCTGCAGGCCGTCGGTGACGAGTCGGAACACCTCGCGCTCGCGCTCGCTCAGCATGTCGATGCGCCGCTGCAACTCCGCCATATCGGCCTGCGTGCGGACGCGGCTTTCGTCGACGGCGAGCGCGCGCGTCACCGCGTCGAGCAGCTCGGCCGCTTCGGCCGGCTTCACCAGGAAGTCGACTGCGCCAGCGAGCAGCGCGCTGCGTGCGATCGCCACGTCGGCCGCTCCGGTCAGCACCACGATGGGCAGGTTCGGGTGATCGCGCAGCAGACGCTGCTGCAGTTGCAGCCCGCCCATTCCGGGCAGCCCGATATCGACCACCACGCAGCACGGCCGGCGCAGCGGCCCGCCGTCGAGCAGTGCCTCGGCGCTCGCATAGCCGCGCGCGGCGAAGCCGCGCAGGTCCAGGACCTGCTGCAGCATCGAGCGCATGTGCTCGTCGTCCTCGACGACGTAGACGGTCAGCGCCTCCCGATCGAACTCCCTGGCTGTGCTTCGTCCCATCACCGTGCTGTCCAGTCCGGAAGCTTGCCTTGTCCCGCCGGACTGGTACGAAACGATCTTGCGAATCTCCCGGGTCGAACAATTCGACCACAACCGCACCGCGAGGTGCCGCGGATCGCGCAGAATGAGGAAGCGAGCGCGATGCGGATGGGAAGACCCGATCTGCATGTGGAGTTCTCTGCCCGCGACGACTGTCGGCGGAACTCGATCTCCGGCTGATCTCGTCGAAGCCGGCTACCAGCTCTTCAGCCTGGCCCGCAGCCGCGCCACGGCCTGGCTATGCAACTGGCACACGCGCGACTCGGTCACGCCGAGCACGGCGCCGATCTCCTTCAGATTCATGTCCTGGTCGTAGTACAGGCTCATCAGGAGCTTCTCGCGCTCCGGCAGTTCCTCGATCGCCGCCACCAGCGCCGTCCGGAATCGCTTGTCGCGCAGGATGCTCGAAGGATCGCCGCCGTCGTCGGCGATGTGGCGCTCGAGGTAGTCCTCGTCGTCGCCGTCGTGGCCGAGGTCGTCGAAATGGATCAACTGCGCGCCGCGCGCGTCGTTCAGCATCTCCTGGTATTCGGCCACCGGGATCGCCAGCTCGCGTGCGATCTCGGCTTCGGTCGGCGCGCGCTTCAGCCGTCCCTCCAGCCTATGCACCGCGTTCTCGATCTCGCGCTGGCTCTTGCGCGCGCTTCTCGGCAGCCAGTCGCCGGCGCGCAACTCGTCGAGCATCGCGCCGCGGATGCGGCT
Source organism: Pseudomonadota bacterium (assembly GCA_029777935.1). The sequence continues at coordinate 6,315 of JAKORH010000071.1, read as the reverse complement.
GGCGGCGTAGGCCTCGAACGCCACGCCCTGCGATTCCTCGAAGCGCCCGATCGCGTCCATCAGGCCGATCATGCCGGCCTGGATCATGTCGTCCAGCTCGACGTTGGCCGGCAGGCGCGCGATCATCTGGTGCGCCAGCCGTCGCACGAGCGGCGCGTACTGGTTGATCCAGCCCTGCCGGTCCAGCGTGCCGCGTGCGCTGTAGACGAACGCCTCGTGCTTCAACTCGCAGTCTCCGTTTTCAGCTCGGCCAGGTTCCAGGTGGCGGCGGTGCGCACCGCGCGCGCCAGATCGCGCGCGACCAGCGCGGCCGCGCCGAAACTCACCGGCGCGGTCGACCACAGCGCGGCCGACGCCGCCATCCTCTGCGACAGCGTATAGGCGACGGCCTCTTCGATTCCGAGAAAAAGCAGGCGGAATTCGAGGTTGTCCGCCAGTTCGTTCGCGTGCCGGATCTCGGCCAGCACGGCGGCCACGTCGCTGCGCGTCGGCTGCACCGGTGCCAGCACGTCGCCGGCCGGCACGAGGCCCGCGAACGCGGCCGGGATCAGCAGCAGCACGAGGTCGAAACTGCGCGGCGCCGCCATGCACGTTGCGAGCACCTGCGCCAGCGGCGTGCGTGTGCGCACCGCGTGGTCGAGCGCGCGCGCGGCCGGCAGCACGGCGAGTCCCGGCGCGGCGTCCAGCAGCGCCGCACCGATCGCACACTCGCCGCGTTGCGCGTGCGCGAGGTCGTAGCGCGCGCGCAGCCCGATCGCGGCCGCGACCTGCACGCGCGCGGCGTCGACCACCAGCGTGCGGCTGCCGTGGCGCGCGAATCCCTCGGCGAGCTTGGTCAGCCACACCGCGCGCGCTTCGCAGCGCTCGCCCGGCACCAGTACCGGCAGCATGCGTACACCGCGCCGGGCGAACAGGCGGCGCAGGCCGGCCGCCTGGTCCTCGAATTCGGGTTGGGCGAACCGCAGCAATCCTTCCATCGCCGCCCTCACGCGAGCAGCGGTTGCACTGCGCGCTGCGACGTGGCGAGCAGCGCCGCCTCGTCGTCGCTGAACGCGAACGGCGCGCCGCCCGGCGCAAGCGCCAGCCGTGCGAACTCGTCGCCGTCGGCCGTTCGCCAGTCCTCCGGCACGCGCTGGCCGTCCGTGGCGCCCATGATCACGAGCTTGTGGCGCAGCGCGCAGTCGAGCGCACCGCCGATGCGCACCGCCTCGTCGAGCTTGGTCAGGATCGCCGCGCCCGCGTCGCGCGCGCGCCAGGCGCGCGCGACCGCCTCGAGCGTTTCCGCGTGCGAAGCGGCGTTCAGCAGCAGCACGCGCTGCACGGGACGGCGCGGCGTGCCGGCCTGCTCGAGGATCGCCAGCATCTCCGCGAGCCGCTCGTCCCGCTGCGACACGCCGCAGGTATCGATCAGCACCAGCCGCTTGTGCGCCATCGCCGCCAGCACCTCGGCCAGCGTCACCGCGTCCTGCGCGAGGTGAACCGGGACACCGAGGATGCGGCCGTAGGCGCGCAACTGCTCGTGCGCGCCGACGCGGTAGGCATCGAGCGTGACCAACCCGAGCTGCGCGGCGCCGTACTTGACCGCGAAGCGTGCGGCGAGCTTGGCCACCGTGGTCGTCTTGCCGACCCCGGTCGGGCCGACGAGCGCAAACACGCCGCCGCGCTCGATCATGCTGTCGTTCCCGGCGGTGCAGCGCAGGTTCAGCCGCAGCACGTCGTGCAGCCACTGCTCGCAGACGGCGAGTGTGGTGTCGGCCGGCAGGTGATCGGTGATGTGGCGCGCCACTTCGGTCGAGAAACCCGCCGACAGCAGCCGCGTCATCACGCGCACCTGCACCGGATTGCGCCGCTGCAGTTCGGCGGCGGAACTGGCGGCCGACATCGTCGCCATCTGTTCGAGCAGCAGCGCGCGCATGCCCTGCAGTTCCTCCAGCAGCCGCGCGTCGCTGCGCGGCGCGACCGGCGCTGCCACCGGCTCGGCGCGCGGGCGGAACACCGCCGGCGCTGGAAGGGTCGCAGCCGCAGGCGCGACGGCCGGAATGGCCTGGACCGGCGCAGCCTGGACCGGCGCGGCCTGCATCGGCGCCGCATGGATCGGCGCCGCATGGACCGGCACCGACAGCGGCGCCGGCGGCACGGCCTCCTGCGCGACCTGCCGATACATGTCGGTGCCCACCGGGCGCTGGATCGCAATGTCGGCCGGCGGCGCGCTCTGCGTGCGGCCCTGCCGGCGCAGGAAATCGCTGAACGTCTCCACCTTCGGCGCCGCCTCGGTTGCGCATGCGTTCGCGGGCGGCCGCTCCGGTACGCGCGCGTTGCGCGGCGCGCGCGCGTATTCGACCAGCGCGTCCATCGCGTCGGGCCCGGCCGCGAGAATTTCCACTCGCCCGCCGGTCAACGCGCGGTTGGAGATGACGAGCGCGTCCTCGCCGAGTTCGCGCTTGACCTGCGCCAGCGCGTCGCGCGCATTCGCGGCGGTGAATCGTCGGATGGTCATTTGAGGATCGAGGATTGAGGATTGAAGATCGAGCGGGTGTCATGCCCGCGAACGCGGGCATCCAGTGAGCGTGGCACCGGCTGGATTCCCGTTTGCGCGGGAAAGACACCGCCGCCGTGTCATGCCCGCGGAAGCGGGCATCCAGTGAGCGTGGTGCGGGCTGGATTCCCGTTTGCGCGGGAAGGTCACCACGGATTGCAGAGGGGGAATCACGCGGCACCCCCGAGCACGGTGCTGACGCGGATCGTCGACGTGTCGGGAACCTCGGCGTGGCCGAGCACGCGCAGGCGCGGGGCGGCGCGCTTCAGCAGGCGCGCCAGCGGCACGCGCAATTTGTCGGGCACCAGCAGGGAAGGCGCCAGCCCCAGGTCCTCCTGGCGCTGCGTGGCCGCGGCGGCGCCGCGCTGGATCAGGTCGACCAGCCCCGGCTCGATCGCACTGTCGCCGCCGCCGAGCGATTGCGTCAGCACCTTCTCCAGCTCCGGGTCGAGCGCAATCACGGCCAGCTCCTTCGTTGTGCCGAACAACGTCTGCGCGATCGTCGCGCGCAGCGCGGCGCGCACATGCGCGGTCAGTTCGTGCGCATCGGTCGTGCGGGCGCCGAAGTCGGCCAGCGTCTCGACGATCGTGCGCAGGTCGCGGATGTGGATGCCCTCGTCGAGCAGGTTCGCCAGCACGCGCTGCAGGGTCGCAAGCGGTATCACCTTGGGCACCAGGTCGTCGATCAGTTTCGGCATCGACTTGCCGATGTGGTCCAGCAGCGCCTGTGTCTCCTGCCGGCCGAGCAACTGGCCCGCGTGCGACAACAGCAGGTGATTGATGTGGGTCGCAACGACCGTCGCGCAGTCGACCACGGTGTAGCCGAGCACCTGCGCGGCGTCGCGCGTGCCGGGCTCGATCCAGATCGCCGGCAGGCCGAACGCCGGATCGCGCGTCGCGCTGCCGGGTACAGTCTGAGTCACGCCGCCGGGATTGATCGCCAGCAGCATGCCGTTGAACGCCTCGCCCTCGCCGATCGCCACGCCCTTCAGCAGCACCCGATAGCCGCTGGGCTTCAGATCGAGGTTGTCGCGGATGTGCACCGGCGGCGGCAGGAAGCCGATCTCCTGCGCGAACTTCTTGCGCAGCGCCTTGATGCGCTTGAGCAGCTCGCCGTCCTGCCCCTTGTCGACCAGCGGGATCAGCCGGTAGCCGACCTCGAGGCCCAGCACGTCGACCGGCTGCACGTCGTCCCAGCTCGCTTCGTTCGCGGGCAGCACTTCGGCCGGCACCGGCTGCGCCTGCGCCCGCTGCTGCGCCGCGCGCCGCGACAGGAACCACGCGGCGTAGCCGGCCATCGCGGCGAACAGCAGGAACACGAACCACGGCATGCCCGGGATCACGCCGAGCACGCCGAGGATCGCGCTCGTGATGCCGAGCACGCGCGGCGCCTTGAAGAGCTGGCCCGCCATCTGTGCGCCGAGGTCTTCTTCCTCCTTGCCGACGCGCGACACGATGAGGCCCGCCGCGATCGAGATCACCAGCCCCGGAATCATCGCCACCAGGCCGTCGCCGATCGACAGCAGCACGTAGTCGTCGGCGGCATCGGCCATGCCCATGCCGTGCCAGATCGTGCCGATCGCGATACCGCCGATCAGGTTGATGAACAGGATCAGGATGCCGGCCACCGCGTCGCCGCGGACGTACTTGCTGGCGCCGTCCATCGCGCCGTAGAACTCGGCTTCCTGCGCGATCTCGGTGCGGCGGCGGCGCGCTTCCTTGTCATCGATGATGCCGGCGTTCAGGTCCGCGTCGATCGCCATCTGCTTGCCCGGCATCGCATCGAGCGTGAAGCGCGCGGCGACCTCGGCGATGCGGCCCGCGCCCTTGGTGACGACGACGAAGTTGATCACCACCAGGATCGAGAACACGATCAGGCCGACGGCAATGTTGCCGCCGATCACGAAGTGGCCGAACGACTCGATCACATGGCCGGCCGCTGCCGGCCCGGTGTGACCCTGCATCAGCACCGCGCGCGTGGAGGCGACGTTCAGGCTCAACCGCAGCAGCGTGGTCAGCAGCAGCACGACCGGAAACGCCGCGAACTCCAGCGGCTTCTTCGTGTACACCGCGACCATCATCACCACCAGCGCGACCGCGATGTTGAACGTGAACAGCAGGTCGAGCAGGAACGGCGGCAGCGGCAGGATCATCATGGCGAGCACCATGAAGACCAGGATCGGAATCGCGAGCGCCTGCCAGGGGACCTGGCGCAGGAACGGGTGATTCAACGCGGCGACAACGGGGTTCATGCGTCCTCGGTTCACGCGCAAGTGCGTGGCGCAAGCGGATCCATTCCGTCCGGCACCTCGATGTCCGCCGGCGGGGCGGCGTGCACGCCGCGCTTCAGGCCGAACACGTATGCGAGCACCTGCGCCACCGCCGTGTACAGCGCGGCCGGGATCTCGGCGCCGATCTCGACATGGCGATACAGGGCGCGCGCCAGCGGCGGCGCTTCGAGCTGCGGCACGCTGTGCGAACGCGCCAGCTCCTTGATCTTGTCGGCGACCGCATCGGCGCCCTTCGCGACCACGACCGGCGCGGCGTGGCGACCTTCGAGATACTTGATCGCGACCGCGAAGTGGGTCGGGTTGGTGACGACGACATCGGCCTTCGGCACCGCGGCCATCATCCGCTTGCGCGCCAGCTCGCGCTGCAGGCTGCGAATGCGCGCCTTGATGTGCGGATCGCCTTCGGTCTCCTTGTTCTCGCGCCGCACCTCTTCCAGCGTCATCTTCAACTTCGAGCGATGGCGGAAGATCTGGAACGGCACGTCGATCGCCGCGGTGGCCGCCAGCGTGGCCACCAGCGTGCCGAAACCGAGCGCCAGCAGCGTTCCGAAGTGAGCGAGCGCGGCCGGCAGGCTCTCGTGCGCGAGCTGTGCGAACTCGGGCATGCGCGTGTAGACGAACCACCCGCCGACCGCGGCCAGCAGCAAAGCGACCAGCATGACCTTGGCGAGTTCAACCAGCGACGCCATTGACAGCATGCGGCCGAAGCCGCCGAGCGGGCTCAGACGTTCCGGCTTGAAGCTCGCCATGTGCGGCACGAACATCCAGCCGCCGACCGCGAGCGGCGCGGCGAGCGCCGCCACGAGCAGGATCGCCGCCAGCGGCAACCACGACCATGCGCCGAGCGCCAGCAGATCGCCGAGGCGCGCCGTGATTCGTGCTGGATCGGCGAGCGTCTGCGCGTCGAAGGTCAGACCGGTGCTGACGATCTCCAGGCCCGCGTCGGCGAGCGGCGCACCGAGCAGCACGAGCGCCGCGGCCGCGCCGCCGAGCAGCAGCAGGTGCGCCAGATCGCGCGAGCGGGGCACCTGCCCTTCGCGGCGCGCATCCGCCAGCCGCTTTGCGGTCGGCGGCAGCGTGCGTTCCTGTCCGCTTTCTTCGGCCATGCAAGCGTTGCCTGCGGTGGCAGGCGACCTCCGTTTCGGATGTCGCCATTATTCGAATGCGCGCGCCGGCCTAATCGACAAATATCGGCGCAACTGCCGGCCACTTTAGGGCGGCGCCCGGCGCCGAAGCGTGGAATTGCGTGGTAATCACATCCCAATTCGCGCGCGCGTGCGTCTCAAGGGCGCCACTCGCCGCGCCGATGCTAGAACCTATCTCGGAGTCCACGGCGGTCGCGGCGGGGCCGCATTGGGCGCAGAACTAGGCGCGTCGAGGGGACCATTGCTCATGCAAGGACCCGAGACGCAACAACGTTATGCGCCCAATGCGACCCCACCCCGCAGGGTTTCGACGAGAAGCCGGCGTCTACGTCGTTGGCAGGCT
>JAKORH010000070.1 GCA_029777935.1 Pseudomonadota bacterium | reverse complement strand
TCGACCTGGAACACGCCGAGCGAATCGCCGCGGCACAGCATGTCGTAGACGCGCTCGTCCTCGGCGGGGATGTTCGCCAAGTTGAGAGGCTGGTTGCCCTCACCCCAACCCTCTTCCGCTGATTCGGGAGAGGGAGAAGACCCCCTCTCCCCGATCACGGGGAGAGGGTTGGGGTGAGGGCAACTTTGCGCCCGAAAGCGGTTTACATGATCCAGTGCCCGTCGTATGCACGACAGCATTCCGAGCGCCAGCACATCGATCTTCAGCAGGCCCAGCGCATCGAGATCGTCCTTGTCCCACTGGATCACGGTGCGCTCGGCCATCGCGGCGTTCTCGATCGGTACCAGGCGATCGAGCCGATCGCGCGCGATCACGAAGCCGCCCGAGTGCTGCGACAGGTGGCGCGGAAAGCCGATCAGCTCCTGCGCCAGTTCCGCCACCTGCGCAACGATGGGGTTGCCCGGATCGAAGCCCGCCTCGATCAGCCGCTCGGGCTTGATGCGCTTGCCGTCCCACCACGCGAAGCTCTTCGCGAGCTTGTCGACCTGGTCGAGCGACAGCCCCAGGGCTTTGCCGATGTCGCGCAGCGCGCCCTTGGGGCGGTACGTGTGCAGCGCGGCGGTGAGCGCCGCGCGGTGGCGGCCGTACTTGGCGTAGATGTACTGCATCACTTCTTCTCTACGCTGGTGCTCGAAGTCGACGTCGATGTCGGGCGGCTCGTTGCGCTCCTTGCTGATGAAGCGCTCGAACAGCACGCTCATGCGCGCCGGGTCGACCTCGGTGATGCCGAGGCAGTAGCACACCGCGGAGTTGGCCGCCGAGCCGCGTCCCTGGCACAGGATGTTCTGGCTGCGCGCGAACTTGACGATGTCGTACACGGTGAGGAAATACGGCTCGTAGCGCAGTTCTTCGATCAGCCGCAGCTCGTGTTCGACGGTCGCGCGGACCTTGTCCGGCATGCCGCGCGGGTAGCGTGTCTTCGCCTCTTCGTACGTCGCCTTGCGCAGCCAGGTGGCCGGCGTCTCGCCGGGGGGGGCGATTTCTTCCGGGTACTCGTAGCGCAGCTCGTCGAGCGAGAACGTGCAGCGTTGCGCGATCGCCAGCGTCTCGGCCAAAAGCTCGGGCGGATAGATGCGCGCCAGCCGGTACAGCGGCCGCAGATACCGCTCGGCATTCGGCAGCAATCGCCGTCCGCATTGCGCGAGCGGCGTCTTCAGTCGCACCGCCGTGAGCGCGTCCTGCAGCTTCTTGCGCCGGCGCACGTGCATGTGCACGTCGCCGGCGGCGACGAGCGGGATGCCGGTGTGCCGCGCGAGCGCCTGCAGTTGCGCGAGCCGCGCGTCATCGTCGGGACCGCGCGTCAGTTCGCACGCGATCCAGCAGCGGCCGGGGACGAGTTCCTTCAGCCAGCGCGCGTGCTGATCGAGGTCCTTGCCGGTTCGATGCGTTGCGTCCTCACCCCAACCCCTCTCCCGGGGGGAGAGGGACCGAGGGTGAGGGGTCGTCAATGGCGTCGGAACCAGGATCGCCAGCGTGTCGTCGAGCCAGTGCGCATGCGACTCGACGTCGGCACGCGTCAGCCGATAGCTGCCCTTGACCGCCTGCCGGCGCGCCAGCGTGACGAGCTGGCTCAGGTCGCCATAGCCGGCGCGCGTGGTCGCGAGCAGCACCAGTCGCGGTCCATCGACCAGTTGAATCTCGGTGCCGTGGATCAGCCGGAAATCGCGCGCGGCCGCGTCGTTCTCGCGTGCCTCCATGAGTGCCAGATGCGCGCGCACCGAACCGGCGAACGAGCACTCGTCGGTGACCGCCAGCCCCGCGTATTCCAGCACCAGCGCGCGCTCGACCAGATCCTCCGGGTGCGACGCGCCGCGCAGGAACGAGAAGTTCGACACGCAGTGCAGTTCGGCGTAGGAGACCTGCATGGGCGGATTGCTGCCACGGCGCCGTGGCTTCAGGTGGTCCAGTTCTCGACGCGCAGCCCGCGCACGCGCTTGAATTCGCGCTCGTTGTCGGTCACGAGTGTCACGTCGAGCGCCAGCGCATGGGCGGCGATCAGCATGTCGAGGGGGCCGATGGGGGTGCGGCGTCTTTCCAGTTCGGCACGTAGCCGTCCGTACTCGAACGCGGCTGCCTGATCGTAGGGGGCAACCTGAAATGCGGCGAGAAAGGCATCGAGTGCTTCGACGTTTCTCTGCGAACCGCTCTTGGCCACACCCCAACTCAGCTCCGACACGACGATGCTGGACAGTCCTAGCGCGGAAAGTCGATGACGCCTGAGCCGATCGGAGACTTGCGGCGGACTCTGCTTGATAAGGTAGATGCAGGTGTCCGTGTCGAGGAAATACTTCATTCTGCGCTCTCGAACAGCGACTCCAGGCCGGGGCGGTGCTGCTGCTCCTTGGGCTGGTCGCGATCGGGGAAAGTCCCCGGCTCGAACATTTCGAGGGCGCGCAGTACGTCATCCCAGGTCTTCCTCTTGGGCAGCAATACAACTGCTGCGCCGACCCGCTTGATGTAGACCTCGTCTCCCTCGAAGCGGTACTCCTTCGGCAGGCGCACTGCCTGACTGCGGCCGGTCTTGAAGATTTTCGCGGTGTCCATCGATTCCTCCATGGTATATGGCAATGATATATATCATACTCTCCGCGGCTGTTTCAGGCGAAGAACCCGTGCAGGAACCAGCCGCGCGGCGCGGCCAGTTCGCGGTACACCCACAACGTCTGCCCGCGCGGGTTGCGGGCGACGAAGTAATCGCGGTGCACGCCGCGCCGGCGCGGTGCGCCGATGTCCCACCAGCCGGACTCGATGCGCTCCGGCCCGGCCACCAGCGCGAGCGGGCCGTGGTAGTCGGGGGTCTCCTCGCGGCAGGCGAGCGATTGCGGCTGCTCGATCAGCAGCAGCGGTCGCTGCGGCGTAGCCTGCATCGGCACGTCGCGCTCGTTCGCATCGACCGCGAGCGGCACGACGCGATACGCGTGCTCCGGGCGATGGTCGTCGACGAGTTGCAACTGGAACACGCGCTCGGAGCCGAGCCGCGCGTGCAGCGTTTCGGCGAGCTGCAACCAGTCCGCTGCCCTGCTCCCGGGCGCCGGCGGCAGCCACGACGCGTTGCTCGCCACGAACGGCGCAAGCTGCTCGACGCGCAGCGCAAGCGTGACCGCGGGCTCGGGCAACGTGAGACGCGCCAAGCGCTCGGCGAGCAGCTTCGCCAGCCGTTCCGCATCGCGCTCGGGCGCGGCCAGTTGCAGCGCGATCCGCGTGGGCGCCAGCGGTCGCGCGCGGCGCACGCTTTGGCGTGCACTGTGCCGTGCGGTGAACACGAGCTCGGTCGTGCCCGCGCCGCGGCCGCGCAGGAATCCTTCCAGAGAACGCAGCAGCCGGTGCGCGGGGAACATCAGCTGCCCGGCGTCGATCACGTCGGCCGGCAGTTCGATCCGTGCGTCGAAGAATTCGGGCGGTGCGAACAGCGGCTGCGGGTCGGGCTGGTGCCCGAGCGCGCGGTCCAGGTCGTCGAGCAGCGGCATGCCGAAGCGCTTGGCGAATGCATCGCGCGGCAACGCCAGCACGTCGCCGACCGTTGCCAGCCCGAGCGCGTGCAGCGTGTCCGTGGCGCCCTCGTCCCAGTCGAGCGCGCGCAACGGCAGCGGCGCCAGCGCATCGTGCAAATGTGCCGCCCGCAGTGCGTCGCGCGCCGTGATGTCGAGCGAGCGCGCCCTGCCGATCAGCCAAGCCGCGCGCGGCGTGGCGGCATGTGCGAACGCCGCCGCGTAGCCGAGTTCACGTAGACCGCGCGCGATGTGCCGGTGCAACGGCATGCGGCCGCCGAAAAGCATCTCGCTGGCGCCGGTTTCCAGCAGCAATCCGTCGTCCTTCAGCGAGATCTGCGCGCTGAACTGATAAGTCCAGCATGCCAGTTCACGCAGCGCATCGCGTTCGACCTCCGGCTTGCGCTCGATGGCGATCAGTTCGCGCGCCAGTGCCTGCGCGGCGGCGAGCTTCAGCCCCGGCGCAATGCCGGCCGCGCGCGCGGCGTCATTGCAGAAGGCGATCAGCGGCCTTTGCGCCGGACCTTCGACGATTACCACCGGTCCCGGCTGATCGAGCGTGCGCGCCGCGAGCTGCAGCGGCAGCGCCGGCAGCACGATCGCGAGCCACAGCGAGGTTGCCATTCCGGTCGCGGCGCATCGGGCTATGCGCCCCGGATCTTGTCTTCCATGGTCAGGAAATGATGCGCGAGGCTTGCCATCGATGACCTCTCAGTGGCTGAAGATCGACTGCAACGACCACCGGCGCGCCGGCAGCGTGGGTGCGGCCGTGACGACGATGCGCTCCGGTACATCCGGTGATGTCGGCATCTGTGCCTCGATGCGTGCGTCGGTCCAGTGCGCCGGATGTATCTGCAGCGCCAGCGGCTCCAGCAGAGGCCAGCCGCGGCGCTTCAGTACCGCGACGTTCAGCCTGCCGGCGGCGCACGCGAGTTGCAGGCGCAGCGCCGCGGGCGAGGCAGCCGCGGCGGCGCGCGTCTGGCGCAGCAGGAACACCAGCGCGCGGCTGCGCTGCGCCAGCAGGTGCAGGCGTCGCAGGGCACGGAAATCGCCGTCGCGCGCGGAGGACGCCGGCAGCCAGCCCACCAGCGCGCCCAGGTGCGCGGTGCGCAGCGATTGCTCGAGCGCCCACAGGCTTTCGCGCGGCGTGGCGGGCCGCACGAAAATGCTGCGCGCGACCGCGATGCCGGCCTCGGCAAGCGCGGGCGGGTAGGGCAGGGCGCGTGCGCCGGGCGCATCGCACGGCAGCATCCACACGCAGGGGCGCTCGCGCGCGGCGCGCGCCAGCGCCGGCGCGAGCAGCGACAGTTCGCCCGCGCCGGGCGCATCGAGCAGCAGTTCGACCAGCTGACCCTGCGGCCAGCCGCCGCCGGGCAGTTCGGCGTCGAGCGCGGCGAAGCCGCTGGGAACGGTCGCTCCATCGGCTGCAACCTCGCTCGCCTGCCAGATCGGAGCCGCGCCTGAATTCAGAAGGGAAGCAAGGGCCGTGGCGGCACGCATGACGCCTCGAAGAAATGAACCGGGGAAAGGTTTCTGCGCGCTACACCGCCGGCCGGATCACGCCGACCGCGATGCCTTCGATGGTCAGCGGTTCGCGCTTCAGATCGACGATGATCGGCTTGTAGTCGGGGTTCTCGGCGATCAGTTCGGCGCGCGCGCCGCGCAGTTTCAGCCGCTTGACGGTGACGTCGTCGCCGAGCCGCGCCACCACGATCTGCCCCGACTGCGCCTGCGTCTGCTTGTGCACGGCGAGCCAGTCGCCGTCGAGGATGCCGGCGTCGCGCATGCTCATCCCGCGCACTTCCAGCAGGTAATCGGCGCGCGGCTTGAACAGGCGCGGGTCGACCGCCGGATGCTTCAGCACGTTTTCCTGCGCCAGGATCGGGCTGCCGGCGGCCACCTTGCCCACCAGCGGCAGGCCGAATTCCCGGGCCGCCTCGCGCAGCGCGTGCACGGCGTCCTTGACGCGGATGCCGCGCGACGTGCCGGCCACCAGCTCGATCAGGCCCTTGCGCGCCAGCGCCTGCAGGTGCTGCTCGGCCGCGTTCAGCGAGCGGAAGCCGAACGCGCGCGCGATCTCCTCGCGCGTGGGCGGCGCGCCGTGCTCGATGAGCGCCTGCTGGATGAATTCCAGGATCTCGCTCTGGCGGGCAGTGAGCGGAGCGACTGCGGGGATGTCGGCGGCCATCGTCTTCTCCGTGCGGACGGGTACTGGAAATTTATACAGTGTTGGCCGAAAATGCAAGCGCGCCCGCGGCATCCGTGTTCACGCTTGCCGGCACGAGACTGCGTGATAAACTGCCCAGCCATCGAATTGACCGTCCTGGCTCGACAGTCGATTGCCGCCGAGTGACGCGTGAAGTCGGCGCGACCCGCGGCAGCTTCCGCCGGACGGTTCCGTGTTGCGAATCGTCTGTCACGGCGCAACGCAGGCAGGTCCCCACCAGGCGCCTGCGGCGCGGCCAGACCTCAACTACCGGATGTTGATTCGTCGGGCCGATCGTCCGGCGTGTGTGCTTGATAGCGGGCATGGGCCGATCGGCCGGCGCACGAAGGCGCGGCCGACGCCGATGCGATCGCGTTGTTGACCTGCAGCCATTTGAACGCAGAAGCATGAATACACAAGAGGCGAAGATCGTCCTCGAGGCCGCATTGCTGACGGCGCAGCAGCCGTTGCCCATCTCCGATCTGCGCCAGTTGTTCGCCGACGAACTGAACGCCGACACGCTGCGCGCACTGCTCGACGAGTTGCGGCGCGACTGGCAGGGCCGCGGCATCGAACTCGTGGCGCTCGCTTCCGGCTGGCGTTTTCAGAGCCGGCCGTCGATGCGGCCGTATCTGGACCGCCTGAATCCCGAGAGGCCGCCGAAGTACTCGCGCGCGGTACTCGAAACGCTGGCGATCATCGCCTACCGCCAGCCGGTCACGCGCGGCGATATCGAGGAGATCCGCGGCGTGACGGTCTCGAGCCAGGTGCTCAAGACGATCGAGGAGCGCGGCTGGGTCGAGGTCATCGGCCACCGCGAGACGCCCGGTCGCCCGGCACTTCTGGCCACCACGCGCGCGTTTCTCGACGACCTCGGACTGCGTTCCCTCGAAGAGCTGCCTGCGCTCGCCGCAGGCAACGAAACGGCCGTGCCGGCCGAATTCGAACTGCAGTTTGCCGCCGCAGCCGAGGCCACCTCCTCCGCCGCACCCGACCCGCATTCCGCACCTGCGACCGCCACTTCCGAAGTCCAGTCATGACCCACGCGATACGTCCAGTCGAAGACCACGATCAACCCGACACGCCGGACGATTCCCCGGCGCCAGGCGACACGCCGCCGGCCGTGCCGGAGCAGGGCGCAGCCGAAGGGGCCGCCGACGCGGCGGACGCCGAGTCGGACGAGCGCCGTCGGCGCGGTCCGCGCGGACGGCGCCGTCGCGGCCGCGGTCAGCGCGGGGAGGCTGTACCCGCCGCGGCCGAGGGGGCCGGCGCCGAGACGCCGGTCGTGCCGCTGCCGCTGGCGGGCGAGGGCGACGACATCAACATGAACGCGATGGCGGCCACTCCGCTGCCGCGCGAAATGCTCGAGCGCGGCCGCCGCGCCACCAAGCAGGCGCTGAACGCGCAGTCGGAGAAGCTGCACAAGGTGTTGGCCGACGCCGGTATCGGCTCGCGCCGCGACATGGAAGAGCTGATCATCGCCGGTCGCGTGTCGGTCAACGGCGAGCCCGCGCATGTCGGCCAGCGCGTGATGCCGACCGATCAGGTGCGGGTGAACGGCAAGCCGCTGCAACTGAGGATGAAGAGTGCCGGCCGCCCGCCGCGCGTGCTCCTCTATCACAAGCCTGCGGGCGAGATCGTGTCGCAGGACGATCCCGAGCATCGTCCCACGGTGTTCGACAATCTGCCCAAGGTGTCCGGCGGGCGCTGGATCGCGGTCGGGCGCCTGGACTTCAACACCGAGGGGTTGCTGATCTTCACCACGTCCGGCGAACTGGCCAACCGGCTGATGCACCCGCGCTATGAGGTCGAGCGCGAGTACGCGGTGCGCGTGTTCGGTGAGCTGACTGACGAGCAGCGCCAGCGCCTGCTTGAGGGCGTGCCGCTGGAGGACGGTTCGGCGCGCTTCGCCCGCATCGACGACGCCGGCGGCCAGGGGGCGAACCGCTGGTATCGCACCACCATCGCCGAAGGTCGCAACCGCGAGGTGCGGCGCATGTTCGAGACGGTGGGGCTGGAGGTCACGCGGCTGATCCGCACGCGCTTCGGTGCGGTACAACTGCCGCGGACGCTGACGCGCGGGCGCTACCAGGAGCTGTCGCCAGAGTGGGTGCAGGCGTGGACGCATGACCTCGGCATTGCGCTCGACGAGGTCCGGTCGCGTCCGCAGGGTCATGGCGGCCAGGGCAACCGACGCAACAAGCCGCAGCGGCAGGGCCCGCCGCGCCAGCCGGATCCCATGACGAGCACGGTCAGCTACATCGCGGCCGGCACGCACCCGGGCCGCCGCTTCGGCGGCGGGCACGGGCAGGGATTCGGTCAGGGCTACGGGGCCGGGCAGGGGCCGATGCGGTCGCGCCGCGGCAAGCCGCGGGGGTTCTGAGGCCCTTGACCAGCGGCGCGCTTGAGACGGAGGCGGCGCGCCCCTATAATTGCAGGCTGTCGGCAGAGTCTGATCGGCGCGCACCGGTGGGCTCTCCGATCTCAGCGCGGACGGTTCCGGGTTATCGCGGTTCTTGCCGAACGCGCGGGCCTGTTGGAACGGAGGAATGGGCTTTGCGCCCATTTTTTTTTGGCGCGGCTGGAGAGCGAATTGAGCAAGGCGTCGGCGGAGTTGACTGCGATGGTCGAGCGGACCGCCGAAGGCATGGGGTACGAGCTGGTCGAGGTCGAGCGCGTCGGTGGACTGCTGCGCGTGACGATCGACACCGCGGGCGGAATCCGCATCGACGACTGCGAGCGCGTCAGCCACCAGTTGACGCATCTGTTCGCGGTCGAAGCGGTCGGCTACGAGCGGCTGGAAGTGTCGTCGCCGGGGTTGGATCGGCCGCTGCGGCGAGCGAACGACTACCGGCGCTTCATCGGCGCGGAAGCGAGTTTCCATTTGCTCGTGCCGGTCGACGGCCGCAAACGTCTGCGCGGCAGGCTGCTCGAAGTGCGGGGCGATGAGGGGCACGAACAGGTGGTCCTGCAGGTGAGCGAAGCGCAGGCGCCGCAGCCGCGTTCGCCGTCGAAGCGCAAGCCGCCCGCCAAGCCGGCGGTGGCGCCGAAACTGGTGCAGTTCGCATTGGCCGACGTCGACCGGGCGCGGCTGGTGCCGGAGTTTGATTTCAGGAGCGGGCGATGAATGGACGTGAAATTCTGATGACGGTCGACGTGCTGGCGCGCGAGAAGAACGTGCCGCGCGACATCGTGTTCGGCGCCCTCGAGGCCGCGCTCGCCGGCGCGACCAAGAAGCTGTTCGACGAGGAAGACGTCGAGATCCGCGTCGCGGTCGATCGAGAGACCGGCGACTATGAAGCGTTTCGCCGCTGGCTCGTCGTGCCGGACGAGGCGGGGCTGCAGGAACCCGGCCACCAAGTCATCCTGTCGGATGCACGCGAGCAGATCCCCGACATCGAAATCGACGAGTACATCGAGGAGCCGCTGGCGAAGCGCGAGGAGACGCTCGGCCGCCGCTTCGCGCAGGACACCAAGCAGGCGATCCTGCAGAAGATCCGCGATGCCGAGCGCGAGCAGCTGCTGAACGAGTTCCTCGCCCGCGGCGACGACATCATCAACGGCACGGTCAAGCGGCTCGACAAGGGCGACCTGATCATCGAGGCCGGCAAGATCGAGGCGCGGCTGCCCAGGTCGGAGATGATCCCGAAGGAAAACCTGCGCATCGGCGACCGCGCGCGCGCGTTCGTGGCCAAGATCGACCGCCAGGCGCGCGGCCCGCAGGTGATCCTGTCGCGCACGTCGCCGGAGTTCCTGAAGAAGCTGTTCGAACTCGAGGTGCCGGAGATCGAGCAGGGCCTGCTGCAGATCAAGTCGGCCGCGCGCGATCCCGGCGTGCGCGCCAAGATCGCCGTGTGGACCAACGACCGCCGCATCGATCCGATCGGCACCTGCGTCGGCATGCGCGGCTCGCGCGTGCAGGCGGTGACCAACGAGCTGGCCGGCGAGCGGGTCGACATCGTGCTGTGGTCCGACGACCCGGCCCAGTTCGTGATCGGAGCGCTGGCCCCGGCCAACGTCAGCTCGATCCTGGTCGACGAGGAAAGGCACGCGATGGACGTGGTCGTCGACGAGGACAACCTCGCGATCGCGATCGGCCGTAGCGGCCAGAACGTGCGGCTCGCCTCCGAACTGACCGGCTGGCAGATCAACATCATGACGGCCGAGGAATCGGCGCAGAAGAAGGAGGCCGAGCAGGCCAGCGTGCGCGCGATGTTCGTCGAGAAGCTCGATGTCGACGAGGAGGTCGCCAACATCCTGATCGGCGAGGGCTTCGCCGCGCTGGAGGAGATCGCCTACGTGCCGGTGTCCGAGCTGCTCGAGATCGAGGCCTTCGACGAGGAAACGGTCGAGGAACTGCGCAACCGCGCGCGCAACGCCCTGCTGACCGAAGCGATCGTGCGCGAGGAGAACCTGGAGAAGGTCGACAAGTCGCTGCTCGAGCTGGAGGGGATGGACAACGAACTGGCGGCGCGGCTTGCTGCCAACAACATCCACACGCGCGATGACCTGGCGGAGCTCGCGGTCGACGAACTGACCGAGATGACCGGCATCGACGAAGAGCGCGCGAAGACGCTGATCATGGCGGCGCGCGCCCACTGGTTCGCGTAAAGCGAGAAAAGCCGAAGAGGACATCATGGCCAGCAATACCGTCTCCCAGTTCGCCGCGGAGCTGAAGCTGCCGCCGCCGATGCTGCTCGAGCAGCTGCGCGCCGCCGGCGTGAACAAGTCCGCCGAGAGCGATGAGCTGTCGGAGGACGACAAGGCGCGCCTGCTCGAGTCGCTGCGCCGTGCGCACGGCGGCGAGGCGGCCGAGAAGCGCAAGATCACGCTGACGCGCAAGCAGACCAGCGAGATCAAGCAGGCCGACGCCACCGGCAAGGCGCGCACGATCCAGGTCGAGGTGCGCAAGAAGCGCGTCTTCGTCAAGCGCGACGAGGCCGAGGCCGAACCGGCCGCGCCCGCCGCGCCGGTGATCGACGAGGCCGAGTTGCGCAAGCGCGAGGAAGAGGCGCGGCGCCAGGCGGAACTCGCCGCACGGCAGACCGCCGAGGCGCGCGAGCGCGCCGAGCTCGCGCAGCGCGAAGTGCTGGAGGCGCAGCGCAAGGAGCAGCAGGAGCTCGAGGCCGCGCGCGCGCGCGAGGCAAGCGCGCAGGCGGAACTGGAGCGCGTGAAGGGCGAACAGGCCACGGCGGACAAGGCCGCCAAGGACGCGCAGCTCGCGCAGGAGCGCGCGCGCCGCAAGGCCGAGGAAGAGGTCGCGGCGATCAAGAGCATGATGGCCGCGCCGCGCAAGGTCGTGAAGGCGCCGACCGCCGAAGGCACGCTGCACAAGCCGGCCGCCAAGGTCGAGGCCAAGCCGGCCGAGGCCAAGAAGGACGAGAAGAAGCCGGGCGTCAAGGAGGTCAAGTCCGGCAAGCTCGCCTCGTCGTGGTCCGAGGACGCGGCCAAGAAGCGCGCCCTGAAAACGCGCGGCGACGTGGGCGGCGCGGGTGGCTGGCGCGGGCCCAAGGGCCGGCGCCCCGCGCGCGGCGAAGAGGAGCGCGCACCGGCGGCGATGCCGAGCGAGCCGATTGTGCGCGACATCTCCGTGGCCGAGACGATCACGGTGGCCGACCTGGCGCACAAGATGGCGGTCAAGGCATCCGAGGTCATCAAGGTATTGATGAAGATGGGACAGATGGTCACCATCAACCAGGTGCTCGACCAGGAAACGGCGATGATCGTGGTCGAGGAGATGGGCCACCGCGCGCTCGCCGCGAAGCTCGACTCGCCCGAGGCGTTGCTTGCCGAAACCGAGGTGGCGGCGCCGTCCGAAGCGGTGGCCGAGCCGCGCCCGCCGGTGGTCACGATCATGGGCCACGTCGACCACGGCAAGACTTCGCTGCTCGACTACATCCGCCGCACAAAAGTGGCTGCGGGCGAGGCGGGCGGCATCACGCAGCACATCGGCGCCTATCACGTCGAGACGCCGCGCGGGATCATCACGTTCCTCGACACGCC
>JAKORH010000069.1 GCA_029777935.1 Pseudomonadota bacterium | reverse complement strand
GTCATCGGCGAGAGCCCCACCGCCGCGCTCGCGCTGTGGATCGCGGGCATCGTGTTGTGGGCGAGCCTCGTCTATTGCGTGTTCGCCCTGCTCACCGTCAAGACCGAGAAGCCCTCGCTCGCCGAGGGCATCAATGGCGGCTGGCTGATCAGCGTCGTTGCGGCGCAGTCCGTGGCGGTCCTCGGGGCGCAGCTCGCGCCGCGGATCGGCGAGGTCGGCATCGTGTTCTCGCTCGCGATGTGGCTCGGCGGCGGGATGCTCTATCTCTGGATCATCTCGCTGATCTTCTATCGCTACACGTTCTTCACGCTCGCGCCGGGCGATCTGTCGCCGCCGTACTGGATCAACATGGGCGCGATGGCGATCTCGACGCTGGCCGGGTCGCTGCTGATCATCAACTCGCCCGACGCGCCGTTCCTGCTGTCGCTGCTTCCGTTCATCAAGGGCTTCACGGTGTTCTACTGGGCCACCGGCACGTGGTGGATCCCGATGCTGGTGATCCTCGCGCTGTGGCGCCACGTCTACCGGCGCTTCCCGCTGCGCTACAACCCGCTGTACTGGGGCGCGGTGTTTCCGCTCGGCATGTATGCCGCCAGTACGCACGAGATGGTCGAGGCGATGGGGTTCGAATTCCTGCGCTTCCTGCCGCTGCTGTTCCTCTACATCGCGCTGGCGGCCTGGATCGCGGCGTTCGCCGGGCTGCTGGTCGAACTGGCGCGGCGCGCGCGCGGCTGATCGCGAGCGACGTGCTCGCCGCCGCGTTGCCTGATACTGTGTCCGCCGCGCAGCGCAATGAGGGGACAACCGATGATCACAGCGATCGCGACGTTCAGGCTGCCGCAGCGGCTCACCGTCGAGGAAGCGCGCCGCATCTTCGAGAGCACGGCGCCGAAGTACCGCGGCGTGCCGGGGCTGGTGCGCAAGTACTACGTGCTGTCCGAGGACGGACAGACCGCGGGCGGCGTCTATCTGTGGCGCTCGCGCCGGGACGCGGAGGCGATGTATACGGAAGCGTGGAAGGCGTTCGTGCGCGACAAGTACGGGGCCGAGCCGTCGCTCACGTACTTCAACTGCCCGGTGGTGGTCGACAACGCCACCGACGAAATCATCGCGGCCGCCTGATGGCCGAGCGCAGGCGCACCTTCGCGCTCGCCGCGGCGCTGCCGGCGGCGCCGCAGAGTGCGCAGTCGCCGAAGCCGTGACGCCGCGCCATGCGCATCGCGCCGCCGAATCGCGTGACCCGCACCTACGTGCAGCGGCTGGCCGCCGAGCCGGCACGCGTGTTTCCGCTGCTGTGTCCGGTGCGTGAAGCCGACTGGGTCGAAGGCTGGGATCCGCAGGTGGTCTACAGCAGCTCCGGCGTGGCCGAGCGGGACTGCGTGTTCGTGACGCCCGCCGGGCCGGCCGACGCAGTCTGGTACATCACGCGCCACGAGCCGGAGCGCGGTTTCGTCGAGATGCTGAAGATCACGCCGCAGGTGACGGCGTGCCGGCTGACGATCGAACTCGCCGCCGCCGCGCACGGGTGCAACGCGCGCGTCACGTACGCGCACACCAGCCTCGGACCGCAGGGCGACGTGTTCGTCGCGGCGTTCACCGAGGCGCACTATGTGCAGTTCATGCGCGACTGGGAGGCGCGCCTCAACCACTACCTGCGGCACGGGCGACCGCTGCCGAAGAAGGAGGACGACGCATGACTGACGGGCCCTTCGACGGCGGCTGCACCTGCCGTCACGTCCGCTATCGAATGACGACGCGGCCGCTGATCGTGCACTGCTGCCATTGCCGCTGGTGCCAGCGCGAGACCGGCGCTTCGTTCGCGCTGAACGCGATGATCGAGGCCGATCGCGTGCACCTGCTGGCGGGCACGGTCGAAGTGATCGACACGCCGTCGGCGAGCGGCAAGGGACAGAAGATCGCGCGCTGCCCGAAGTGCCGCGTTGCCGTGTGGAGCAACTACGCCGGCGGCGGCGACGCAGTTCGCTTCGTGCGCGTCGGCACGCTCGACGAGCCGGACCGGCTGCCGCCGGACATCCACATCTTCACCGCTTCGAAGCAGCCGTGGGTCGTGCTTCCGGAGAGCGCACGCGCGGTGCCCGAGTACTACAACTCGGCCGAGGTGTGGTCGGACGAAAGCCTGGCACGGCGGGCGGTCCTGTTTCCGAAGAGGGGAAACGCGTGATGCACCTGATCGGCATGCTCGATTCGCCGTACGTGCGCCGCGTGGCGGTGTCGCTGCAGCTTCTGGGGCTGCCGTTCGAACATCGCTCGCTCTCCGTCTTCCGCACCTTCAGCGAGTTCAGCGCCATCAACCCGGTCGTCAAGGCGCCGACCCTGGTGTGCGACGACGGCACCGTGCTGATGGACTCGACGCTGATCCTGGATTACGCGGAGCGGCTGGCCGCGCCGCGCTCGCTGATGCCGGCGCCGCTCGCCGCGCGAACGCGCGCGCTGCGCGTGATCGGGCTGGCACTCGCCGCGTGCGAGAAGAGCGTGCAGATCATCTACGAGCGCACGCTGCGGCCGGCCGAGAAGCAGCACGCGCCGTGGCTGGAGCGCGTGGCCGGGCAGTTGCGCGCGGCGTGCGCCGCGCTGGAGACGGAGGTCGCACGCGCGCCGCTGGCCGCGACGAGCGCGACGATCGATCAGGCGGGCGTCAGCACGGCGGTCGCATGGCAGTTCATGATGCAGACTTTGGTGGCGGATGTCGTGCGCGCCGACGCACATCCTGCGCTGGAAGAATTTTCCGCTCGTGCAGAGGCGTTACCCGAGTTTCGGGCCGCGCCGCATGGCGATGCAACTTTTCGGGGAACGAGGCAATGAACCTCGCATGTCATTCCCGCGCATGCGGGAATCGAGTCAGCGCGGCACCGGCTGGATTCCCGCATGCGCGGAAATGACACGTGCAACATCAGGGAGCCAGTGATGACTTCGAGCATCAACGAATCCAGAGTCCGCGTCGCCGTCGTGCAGGCCGGCGCGGTGCCGTTCGACACCGGCGCCTGCGTCGACAAGGCGATTCGATTGACCGCCGACGCCGCGGCCAAGGGTGCGAAGCTGGTGCTGTTTCCCGAAGCGTTCATCGTCGGCTATCCGAAGGGACTGAACTACGGCCTCGTCGTCGGCGCGCGCGATCCGGTCGGACGCGAGGAGTTTCGCCTGTACCTGGACGCGGCGATCGACGTGCCGGGGCCGCACACGCAGCGACTCGGTGAAGCCGCGGCCGCGCACCGCGTGTACCTGGTGGTCGGCGTGATCGAGCGCGAACTCGGCACCTGCTACTGCACGGTGCTGTTCTTCGGCCCCGACGGCGCGCTGCTCGGCAAGCACCGGAAACTGATGCCGACCGCGCTGGAGCGGATGATCTGGGGCTTCGGCGACGGCTCGACCCTGACCGTCGTCGACAGCCCGTATGGCCGCATCGGCTCGGTGATCTGCTGGGAGAACTACATGCCGATGCTGCGCATGGCGATGTACGCGAAGGGCGTGGCGCTGTACTGCGCGCCGACGGCCGACGACCGCGACACCTGGCTGCCGTCGATGCAGCACGTCGCGCTCGAAGGCCGCTGCTTCGTGCTGAGCGCGTGCCAGTACCTGCGCAAGAAGGACTTTCCGGCGTCGGTGCGCGTGTCGCTCGGCGATTCGCCCGACGCGGTGCTGATGCGCGGCGGCAGCGCGATCATCAGCCCGCTGGGCAAGGTGCTGGCGGGGCCGAACTTCGAGGGCGAGACGATCCTGACCGCCGAACTGGATCTCGGCGAGATCGGCCGCGGCAAGTTCGACTTCGATGCCGCGGGTCACTACAGCCGGCCCGACGTGTTCCAGCTCGTCGTCAACGAAAAGCCGATGCCGGCCGTGGTCACGCGCGGGTGAAGCGGCTGCAGGTCAAGGTCAAGCCGAACGCGCGCGCCGCGGCGCTCGAGGCGCGCGCCGACGGCACGTGGCAGGCGACGCTGAAGTCGCCGCCGGTCGAGGGCCGCGCGAACGAGGAGCTGATCGCGCTCGTCGCCGCGCACTTCGGCGTGCGCAAGGCGCAGGTGACGATCAGGAGCGGCGCGGCGGGGCGGATCAAGCGGGTGCAGATCGACGATTGATGCGTTTCGCGTACGAAACGCATCAATCGTCGCCCCGGCGCAGAGCCTGTCCCGGCAGGCCGTAAGCCGGGGCCGGGGGCCAATTTCCATGCAACTTGGGCCCCGGCCTTCGCCGGGGCGACGTCACTTTGCAACGTCACGTAGCATCATGTGCCGCGTCAAATTCGCAGGGGAACATGCAGCTACCCTGCGGTGTCATTCCCGCCCCCGATTCAAGCACTCGGGGGCAGGCTGCAGCGGGAACCCAGTGCGGTCGCTCGATTCCTGGATGCCCGCTTTCGCGGGCATGACACCATCACCCGTCAGGACCTGTAATGCCGATGAAGAATCCCTGGCTGCGCCGTTCCGCGATCGCACTCGCGGTCATCGCCTTTCTCGCGGCCGCGATCTGGTGGATCGGCCGGCCGAAGCCGATCCCGGTCGTGCTGACCGAAGCCGGCCGCGGGCGTGTCGAATCGACGATCGCCAACACGCGCGCCGGCGAAGTCGACGCGTGCCTGCGCGCCAAGATGTCGACGATCGCCGGCGGCCGCATCGTCGCGCTGCCGGTCAAGGAGGGGGACAAGGTCAGGAAGGGGCAACTGCTGATGCAGTTGTGGAGCGACGACATCCGCGCGCAGGAGAAAGTCGCGCAGGCGCAGACGGAGACCGCGCGCAAGCGCGTGCTCGAGGCGTGCACGCTGGCCGGCGCCGCCGAACGCGAAGTCGCGCGGCAGACCGAGTTGTATGCGAAGGGCTTCGTGTCGATCAACGCGATCGACACCGCGCGCGCCAATGCCGAAGCCAAGCGCGCGTCGTGCCAGACCGCGCGCGCCGACGTGGCGCAGGCCGAAGCGAACGTGCGACTGGCGCGCGTGCAGCTCGACCGCATGGTGCTGGTGGCGCCGTTCGACGGTACGGTGGCCAAGATCGTCGGCGAACTGGGTGAATTCTCGACGCCGTCGCCGCCCGGGATTCCGACGCCGCCCGCGATCGACCTGATCGACGAGTCGTGCCTGTACGTCAAGGCGCCGATGGACGAGGTCGATGCGCCGAAGATCGCGCGCGGCCAGACCGCGCGCATCACGCTCGACGCGTTGCCGAAGCAGAGCTTCGCCGGCAAGGTCAAGCGCGTGGCGCCTTATGTGACCGCGGTGGAGAAGCAGGCGCGCACCGTCGACGTGGAGGCCACGTTCGACGAACCGGAAAAGGTCGGGCGCCTGCTGGTCGGCTACAGCGCGAACGTCGAGATCGTGCTCGCCGCGCGCGACAACGTGCTGCGCGTGCCGACCGCGGCGATTCTCGAAGGCGGGCGCGTGCTGGTGGTCGGCGGTGATGGCCGGCTCGCGGAGCGGACGTTGAAGACGGGGCTCGCGAACTGGGAGTGGACCGAAGTCGTCGAAGGGCTTTCGGCCGGCGACAGGATCGTCACGTCGCTCGAACGCGCCGGCGTGAAGGCGGGGGCGGTGGTGGTCGAGGAGAAGAGTGCGAAGTGACGCGTATGCCCTCACCCTCGGTCCCTCTCCCGGAGGGAGAGGGAAGCAAGCCCCTCTCCCTCCGGGAGAGGGGTTGGGGTGAGGGAGCAATTTCGAGCCCCGCCTCCACGCTGACTCACTGCAACTTGCCCCGCGTCAACGCGGCTGCCGCTGCCGCTCGCATTCTTCAAGTCATCGTGGAGAGCGTCCGATGGCAAACCCCAGCCTGAAACTCGTTTCGAAGTCCCCGCCGACGCGCGCGCCGATCAAGGCGATCGAGCCGCCGGGCGAGGAATACCTGGCCGAACCGGTGCCGCTGGCCAACTACGACCGCGCGATCCGCGCCGCGGTGGCGCGCGCCAGCCGCGGCATCGCCTGGCCGTCGCTGGTATCGGCGTGGGCCGACTGGTATTTCCACCTTGCTTCCGCGCCAGGCAAGCAGATGGAGCTCGTCAGCAAGGCGCAGCGCAAGGCGGCGCGCTTCGTGCTGTACGCGATCGAGTGCGCGCAGGGTGCCGGTGCGCCCTGCATCACGCCGCTGCCGCAGGACCGGCGCTTCGACGATCCATCGTGGCAGGAATTCCCGTTCAACCTGATCCACCAGTCGTTCCTGCTGACGCAGCAGTGGATCTGGAACGCGACCAATCACGTGACGGGCGTCAGCCGCCATCACGAGCGCATGGTGACCTTCACCGCGCGGCAGGCGCTCGACGTGGCCAGCCCGACCAACCTCGTCTGGACCAACCCCGAGGTGCTGCAGAAGACGATGGAGACCGGCGGCCAGAACCTCGTGCAGGGCGCGGCCGACTGGTGGCGCGACTTCCTCGCGTTCGCCTCCGGCAAGCCGCGCGCCGACGGCGCCCAGTTCCGCCCCGGCCATGAGGTCGCGGTGACGCCGGGTAAGGTCGTGCTGCGCAACGACCTGATCGAGCTGATCCAGTACGCGCCCGTGACCGATACCGTGTACGCGAACCCGGTGTTGATCGTTCCGTCGCCGATCCTGAAGTACTACATCCTGGACCTGTCGCCGCACAACTCGCTGGTCAAGTACCTAGTCGACAAGGGGCACACCGTGTTCATGCTGTCGTGGCGCAATCCGGACGCGCGCGACCGCGAACTGGGTGTCGAGCACTACCTGCGGCTCGGCATCGGCGCTGCGATCGACGCCGCGTATGCCATCGCCGGGCAGAAG
>JAKORH010000068.1 GCA_029777935.1 Pseudomonadota bacterium | reverse complement strand
CGCCACCCGGATCGAGCCAATCTCCGACGTATTGGCGACGTGCGTGCCGCCGCACGGCTGCAGGTCGACGTCGTGCACGCGCACCAGACGCACGCGGCCGAAGCCGAGCGGCGGGCTGACGCTCATCGACTTGACGAGCTGCGGGTTGGCGAGCAGTTCCTCGTCGCTGATCCATTCGTGCGTCACCGGATGCGCCTCGGCGATCAGCCGCCGCAGCTCGCGCTGCACTTGCTCGCGGTCGAGCGGCGCGGTCATCGCGAAGTCGAGCCGCGCATAGTCGCGCGTGATGCTGCAGCCGTCGACCAGCTCCTTCACGATCGCGCACAGCAGATGCGTGGCGGTGTGCAAGCGCATGTGCCGCAACCGCCGCTCCCAGTCGATGCCTGCGCGCACGCGCGTGCCGGGCGCAAGGTGCGGCCTCCAATCGGCGCCGGGATCGAGCAGATGCAGCGTGTCGTCGGGTGTGGCGCCGTCGCGCTTGCTCTTGCGCGCGTCGACGACCGGCAGCGTCATGCCGTCTTCGAGCACGAGCGCGCCGCAGTCACCGGCCTGCCCGCCGCCGAGCGGATAGAATACCGTGCGGTCCAGCTCCACGCCGTCGTCCGCCACATGCGTGACGACGGCATCGCATTCGCGCAGCCGCGCGTCCTGGCGGTAGAGCGCCTCGGTCGCCATGCGCGTCAGTGCAGCGTCGCGCGCGCGCCCGCGAACGCAGGTCGCCGCTTCCGCGGCGGCCGCGCGCCCTCGGCATGCGCGAGCGTGATGTCGTCGCGCGCGGACAGGTGCCTCACGGCGTCGGCCAGCGCCTCGGTCGAATCGAGCGCGCGCTCGGCGAGTTCCGAATCGGCGTTGGTCTCCCAGGGCATCAGCAGCACCGCGTACACGAGTTGCTCGAACTCGGGCGCGAAGCGGTCGATGATGTGCTGCGGATCGCCGGCAAGCCTCTTGTCGGTGACGAGCCCGAACTGCACGCCGCCCGCGTACGACAGGATCGACACGCCCACGCCGATGTCGCCCGACTGCGGCACCCAGAACATCGTCTGCTTCATCCGTGCGCCCGCCATGTAGAGCGGCCGATCCGGCCCCGGCACGTTGGTCATCACGGCGGTGGTCTTGCGCTGGAAGATATCGAGCAACTGTGCCTGCGCCGCGCGCGGCAGGACGCCTGCCACGCCCAGCAGCCCCATCGTCAGCAGCGGAAGGTAGCCGGTCTTCATCTCGTTCATCCTGTCCCGCACCGCAAGCACGCGCTCGACCGGGTTGGCGATGCCCAGCGGCAGCAGCAGTGGCGCCAGCCCGAAACGGTTGCCGAGCGACTGGTGATTGCCGGGCGGACGCAGGTTCACCGGCACCATCGCACGCAGCCCGGCGCGCGCCAGATCGTCGCCGCGCTCGAGCAGGTATCCGCGCAACGCGCCGGCGGCGCACGACAACAGCACGTCGTTGACCGAGCAGCCGAGCGCCCTGCCGACTGCCTTGACGTCGGCCAACGGCAGCGGTTCGTTCCATGCCACTGCCTTCGAGCCGCCGGGCTTGCCCTTCAGCCGGGTCGGCGTGTCGCTTTCCATCAGCGCGAGCGCCGCGATGTCGCGCGCGACCTGCGTCGCAACGCGCGCGTACTCGGTCGCCGCCGCCCCGGCGGCATCGGGATCGTCGAGCGCACGTGCCGAAGCGTGCAGCACCTTCGCCGCCAGATCGCCGCTGCGCTCCAGTACCTTGACGGTGGCATCGGTGAACGGACGCAGCCACTGCTCGATCGGGTTGTCGGCGTCGATTCCACGCCGGCGGCGCGGCGCGGGCGCCGCCGCGTCGACCGCCGGATCGGTGCCCGTCATGCCGAGCAGCACCCCCATCAGCGCAATGCCGTCGGCGATGCAGTGATGAATGCGCACGATCAGCGCGTGGCCGCCGTCGTAGTTCTCGACCAGGTGGAACTGCCACAGCGGCTTGCCCGGATCGAGTGCCTGGCTGGCCAACTGGGCGACCAGTTGCTGCAGCTCGTGCTTGCCGCCACGGCCGGGCAATCCGATGCGGACCAGGTGATGATCGAGATCGAAGTGCTCGTCCTCCTCCCACGCCGGCCCGCTCGCGTCCTGCACGACCCTGCTGCGGAACTGGCGGTATTGCAGAAGGTGAGATTCGAGCAGCCGCTTCAGGCGCGGCAGATCGCACGGACCCTCGAACATGTCGACGCCGATGATCATCATCAGGTTGCCGGGCGAATCCATGCGCAGCCACGCGGTGTCCACCGCCGACATGCGTACGCGCTTGGCCATCGGGTCTCTCCTGAGTGAAACGGAACGCGGCCATGACCGGGGCGTGCAGTCTGCCACCGGCACGGTCCGTATGCTAGCTTTGCGCCACGCGCATTTCCGGAGGAGACGATGAGCGACCTGAAGGCGAATTTCGAGCAGGCCGTCGCCGCTTCGAAGAACCTGTCGGAGCGGCCTGACAACGCCACGCTGCTCAAGATGTACGCGCTGTACAAGCAGGCCACCCTCGGCGATGTCGAGGGAAAGCGGCCGGGTTTCACCGACATGGTCGGCCGCGCCAAGTGGGATGCGTGGAGCGAGATCAAGGGCACGAAGGCCGACGCGGCGATGAAGCAGTACATCGCGCTGATCGCCGACCTGAAAGGCTGAACAGGAGTCACGGCGGACGGCCCGCATCACGCGGGCCGTCCGCATTTGCGGCAGGCTGGAGGAGCAACATGCGATCTGCAATCGCAGCACTTGCGCTGGCGCTCGGCACCCCGCTGGCATCGGCCGGCACGGTCACCGTCATCACGTCGTTTCCCAAGGAACTGACCAGCGCCTACAAGTCGGCCTTCGAGAAGCGCAATCCGGGCGTCACGCTCGAGATCCTGAACAAGCACACGGTCGCCGGCATCGCGTTCGTGCGCGAGACCGCGGCCGGCAAGCGGCCCGAGGTCTTCTGGGCCAGCGCACCCGATGCATTCGAGGTGCTCAAGCGCGACAAGCTGCTGGCGCCTGCGAAGGACCTGGCCAATCCGAAGGTGCCGGGCAGGATCGGCAACTATCCGATCAACGATCCCGAGGGCTATTACCTCGGCCAGGCGCTCGCGGGCTACGGGATCATGTACAACGCGAGGTATTTGAAGGCGAACAAGCTCGCCGCGCCGCAGGAGTGGAACGACCTGCTGAGGCCGCAGTGGTTCGGCCACGTGGCAATGACTTCGCCGTCGCGCTCGGGAACGATGCACCTGACGGTGGAAACGATCCTGCAGGGCGAAGGCTGGGACAAGGGCTGGTCGACGATCCTGCGCATGGCCGGCAACTCGGCGCAGATCACCGAGCGCTCGTTCGGGGTGCCGGACGGCATCAACAACGGCCAGTTCGGCGCCGGCCCCGTGATCGATTTCTTCGGGCTGGCCGGCAAGTACTCGGGCTTCCCGGTCGAGTTCGTCTATCCGCAGATGACCTCGATCGTACCGGCCAACATCGCGCTGATCGCCGCGAGCCGCAATCCGGACGAGGCCAGGAAGTTCGTGCAGTTCGCGCTGTCGCAGGAAGGACAGGAACTGCTGCTGACGCCCGCGATCTCGCGCCTGCCGGTGCTGCCCTACCCCGCGTTCGGCGGCCGGATCCCGGCCGGATATCCGGATCCGCAGGCGATCGTCAAGCGCAGCAAGGTGCAGTTCAATGCCGACCTGTCCGAGGAGCGCTATGCGATCGTGCAGTCGCTGTTCGACCAGACGATCACGTTCCGGCTGAAGGAACTTCAGGCCGCGACGAAGTCGATCATCGAAGCCGAGTCGAAGCTCGGCGGCAGGAAGAACGCCGAGGCGGAGGCACTGCTCGCGCAGGCGCGCGAGCTGGCCTACGCGCCGGTGATCTCGTCGCAGATCGCCGACCGGAAGGACTTCCAGAAGCTGTTCGCGTCCAACAAGCGCGAGGTCGCGGTGGCCAAGCAGATCACCGGACTCGAAGGGTCCTGGAACAACAAGGCCAGGGCCAACTACGAGAAGGCGGCCGAACTGGCGAAGCAGGCAGCGGCACTGGTCAAGTAGCCCGATGAATCCGACGGCCGCGAGCGCCGCTGCCTCTGTCGGCGGCGCATCGGCTGCGCTGCGCCACCGTTACGGCGCGTCGTGGGGTGCGATCGGGGTCGCCGCGGCGGTCCTGCTCTTCCTGGCCGGGTTCCTGCTGGTGCCGGTCGGCACCGTGTTCGTCACCGCCTTCCGCGACGCCGACGGCAGCTTCACGCTCGGCCACTTCGGTTCGTTCTTCACGACCGCGCTGATGCGCGAGTCGTTCGTCAATTCGCTGTTCGTGGCGGGCGTGAGCGTGGCCGTCGCGTCGCTGATCGCGGTGCCGCTTGCATACATCACCGTGCGTTTCGCGTTCCGCGGCGCGCTGCTGATCCAGACGCTCGGCGTGCTGCCGCTGATCATGCCGCCCTTCGTCGGCGCGGTGGCGATGACGCTGATCTTCGGCCGCTCGGGGTCGGTGAACCTGCTGCTCGACGATCACTTCGGCTTCACGCTGCCGCTGATGCAGGACCTGACCGGCGTGATCTTCGTCGAGAGCCTGCACTACTTTCCGTTCATCCTGATGAACCTGACGGTCGCGCTGCGCAACATCGACGGCGCGATGGAGGAGGCGGCGCTGAATCTCGGCTGCCGGGGCTGGCGGCTGTTCCGTCGCGTGGTGTTCCCGCTCGCGTTGCCCGGCTACCTCGCCGGCGCCGCGCTGGTGTTCGTCAAGGTGTTCGACGACCTCGGCACGCCGCTGGTGCTCGGGCAGACCAACCTGCTCGCACCGCAGGCGTACCTGCGCATCACGCAGGTCGGACTCGATGATCCGGCCGGCTACGTGATCAGTGTGATGATGATCGCCTTCTCGATCCTCGCGCTTTGGCTGTCGGCACGTGCGTTGCAGGGCAAGGAGTACTCGACGCTGCAGAAGGGCGGTGCCGGCATCGCCCGGCGCCGCCTCGGCGCATGGGAGGCGGCCGTCGCCTACGCCGCGATCGGGCTGGTGCTGTTGGTCGTGCTGTCGCCGCACCTCGGGCTGGCGATCCTGTCGCTCGCGCGCATCTGGAGCTTCTCGGTGCTGCCGGATGCCTACACGTTCGCCAACTACGCGACCGTGTTCAGCGACAGCCCGCACATGATCACCAATACGCTGCTGTACTGCGGGCTGGCCGGGGTGATCGACGTCGTGCTCGGTGTGGCGATCGCCTACCTGATCCTGCGCACGCGGCTGCCGGGGCGGCAGTGGCTCGACTTTCTCGCGAGCAGCGCGATCGCGGTGCCCGGTATCGTGCTGGCGATCGGCTACCTGCGCACGTTCCAGAACGTCGAGCCGTTCGGCGTCCCGCTCACGCAGTCGTGGCTGCTGATCATGCTCGCGTATTCCGTGCGCCGGCTGCCCTACGCGCTGCGCTCGTGCCTGGCCGCCCTGCAGCAGATCAACGTCAGCCTGGAAGAGGCCGCCGAGATGCTCGGCGCGTCGGGCTGGCGCGTCGTGCGGCGCGTGGTGATCCCGCTGATGGCGGGCGGCATCCTTGCCGGCTTCGTGTCGAGCTTCATCACCGCAGCGGTGGAATTGTCGGCGACGATCCTGCTGGTCGTGCGCGATTCGCAGGCGCCGATGAGCTATGGCATCTACCTCTACATGCAGTCTGTCGCCGGCCGCGGCCCGGGAGCGGCGCTCGGCGTGCTGGCGCTGTTACTGGTGGCCGCCGGCACGTACGCGTCGCACGTGCTGGTCGAGCGCGCGTCCGCCCGCACCGAACGGAATGCGAAGCCATGAACAAGGTCACGGTCGAGTGCCGCGGCATCGGCCTGTCCTACGGCACGACCGCAGTACTGAAGGACGTGACGCTCGCGATCGAGCCGGGCGAATTCTTCGCCCTGCTCGGCCCGAGCGGCTCGGGCAAGAGCACGCTGCTGCGGCTGATCGCGGGCTTCAATCGCCACGACCGCGGCCAGTTGCTGGTCGACGGCCGCGATATCACCGGTGTACCGCCGCACGCGCGCAACATCGGCATGGTGTTCCAGAGCTACGCGCTGTGGCCGCACCTCACCGTGTACGACAACGTCGCGTTCGGGCTGGTCGAGCGCCGGTTGCCGCGCGCGGAAATCAGGCGCCGCGCGGACGCCGCGCTCGAGCTCGTTGGGCTCGCCGAGTTCGCCGCGCGGCGGCCGCACCAGCTCTCGGGCGGCCAGCAGCAGCGCGTCGCGCTGGCGCGCACGATCGTGATCGAGCCGCAGGTGCTGCTGCTCGACGAGCCGCTGTCGAACCTCGACAAGAAGCTGCGCGTGCAGATGCGACAGGAACTGCTGGCGCTGCAGCGCAAGCTGGGCATCACGACGATCTTCGTCACCCACGACCAGGAAGAGGCTATGACGACCGCCGACCGCATGGCCGTGCTCGACGCAGGCCGCGTGCAGCAGGTCGGCACGCCGGCCGAGCTGTTCGACAATCCGGCCAATCGCTTCGTCGCCGAGTTCGTCGGCACCACCAACTTCCTGTCCGGGCACTACGACCGCGCGCGGCGCGCGTTCGACATCGACGGGCTGGGCGCGATCGCGCTCGACTGCGAGGCGAGCGCGATCTCGGTGCGACCGCACACGCTGGCGCTCGCGACGCAGGGTGCCGGGCTCGACGGGCGGCGCGTGTGGTTCGGCGCCGAGGTGAGCGGCCGCGAGTTCCTCGGCGAATTCACGCGCTACAGCGTGCGCGTCGGCGGCCGCAGCCTGACCGTCGATGCGCCGCATCTGGCGAGCGAACCGCTGCTCGCGGTCGGTTCACGTGTGCGCGTCGGGATCGACCCGGCGGAAGTGCGCGCGTTGCCGGACTGAAATCAGGCCTTCTTGACGGCGCCCCTGGCGGCTGCCCTGGCCGGCTTCGCCTCGGCGAGCAGTTCGTCGAGGTGCCGCTCGATGTGCTGCTCGAACTTGGCCTTGAACGGCTTCAGCAGGAAACCCAGCCTGACGTCCAGGTCGATTTCCTTCGCGGTCACGTGCATGTGGCCCTCGACGCCGCTGCGGTGAAAGCGCAGCGTGTCGCCGTCCCACGCGCTCTTCAGGTCGTATTCCTCGGCCAGATCGTCGGCGGTCTTCTGTGCGACCTTCTTCGCTTCCTTCAGCGGCAGGCTGTGGCGGCGCACGTACTTGATGTCGGACATCGGTCGGCTCCGGTTAGCGGCGGCGATGATCCCACACGTCGGCATTCAGCAGCGCCACGGGGCGACGCCCCGCGAGCACATCGTCGAGGTTGCGCATCGCCAGTCTCGCCATCGCCGCGCGCGTGGCGCGCGTGGCGGATGCGATGTGCGGCGTCAGCACTGCGTTGTCCAGCGCGAGCAAGCCGGCGTGCACCTTCGGCTCGTCCTCGAACACGTCGAGTCCCGCTGCGGCCAGGCGTCCATCGCGCAGCGCGGCCGCCAGCGCGTCGTCGTCGACCACGCCGCCACGCGACAGGTTCACCAGCACGGCGGTCGGCTTCATCAGCGTCAGTTCCGCCGCGCCGATCAGGTGATGCGTGTCGGCGCCTCCCGGCACCATCACGATCAGGTGGTCGGCCGCGCGCAGCAGATCTTCCTTCGGCATCCAGTGCGCGCCGCCGTCTTCCTCCGCCGGCAGCCGCTGGCGGTTGTGATACAGCACGCGCATGCCGAAGCCCGCCGCGCGGCGCGCGATCGCGCGGCCGATGCGGCCCATGCCTAGCACTCCGAGTACCGCGCCGTGCAGGTCCGCGCCCAGGAACATCTCGAACGTCCAGCGCTTCCAGCGCCCGGCGCGCAGCCAGCGCTCGGATTCGCCGACGCGGCGCGCAGCCGCCAGCAGCAGCGCCCACGCGTGGTCGGCCGTCGCCTCGTTCAGAACGTCGGGCGTGTTGGTCGCCACCACGCCGTGCCGCGTGCACGCAGCCAGATCGATGTTGTTGTAGCCGACCGCGATGTTGCTCGCGACCTTCAGCTTCGGGCATGCCGCGAGCAGCGCATCGTCCACCCGCTCGCCCGCGGTCAGCAGCGCGCCGTCGGCCTCGCGCAGCCGCTCCGCGACCTCGGCGGCGCCCCACGACGTGTCTTCCTGGTTGTGGACAAGGTCATAGCGCGCCGCCAACTCGTCGATCAGTTCGGGAAAGATGCGGCGCGTGACGACGACGCGCAGTCCCATGTTCGTCACTCCTCCATGGCCACCACGATGTGCACGCGAAACGGTCCGTGCGCGCCGAGCACGATCGTCTGCTCGATATCGCCGGTGCGCGACGGCCCGGACACCATGTTGACCGCGCGCGGCAACGTGCCGCGCTCGGTGCGCATCAGCGCAAACGCGGCTTCCATGTCAGCCACGATGCGCGATGCGGGCAGCAGCGCGACGTGCGTTTCCGGCAGCAGGTGCGTGGACGCGTGCGTCTCGGGACCGGACAGCAGCACCAGCGTCCCGGTCTCGGCCAGCGCGCAGAAGCAGCCGGTGATGCCGATGCGATCCGAACCCTGCGACTCGTCGCGCCGCGGCGGCCGCACCTCGACCGCGATGCCGGCGCCCTGCCAGTCGAGTTGTGCGAGCGCGGGCCAGATCACCGCGCGCGGCTCGAGCTGCCGGTCGGCGACGTAACGCGCCACCGCGGCCGGCGCATCGGCCAGCCTTGCCACTTGATCGACGGTGCTTTCGGCTCGCTCGGCCATCGCGCGAAAGCGGATCGCGAAATCCCCCGCGATCCGCGGCCGCGGGCCGGCCGGGTGCTGCGCCAGATAGCCGGCGACCGCGCCTTCGGGCGTGGGCGAGGCGCCGCGGCGCAGATTGGCGCGAATACGCGCCAGGATTTCCGCCCGCGCCCGCGAGGTGTCCATCTACTTGCGCGGCGGCCTGGTCGCCCGCTTGACGAAGTCGGCGATGCGCGCCACGCCGTCCTCGATCGCCCGTTCGCTCGCGGCGTACGAGAAGCGGATGTGCTGGCCGTCACCTGCCACGCGCGGGCCGAAGTGAGTGTCGGCCAGCACCGCCACACCAGCTTCGTGCAGCAGCCGCCGCCGCAGTTCTTCCGAATCCTGCGCGCCGATCAGCGCGCACGCCTCGGTCACGTTGGGCCAGGCGTAGAACGCGCCGCCGGGGCTGGCGCAAGCGAAGCCGGGGACCTCGTTCAGCAGCCGCACGATCAGGTCGCGCCGCGCGCGGAAGCGCGCACGCATCTCGTCCGCCTCGCGCTGCGGACCGACCAGCGCCGCCAATGCCGCCCACTGGCTGATCTGCGACGCGCACGATTCGGTGTTGGTGATCCAGCGCGTGAACACCGGTGCCAGCGTGCGGTTGGCGGCGAAGCCGATGCGCCAGCCGGTCATCGCGTAGGTCTTCGACGCGCCGTCGGAGATGATCGTCCGCTCGCGCATGGCGGGCAGCGCCGCGATCGACGTGAACTCGCCGTCGTAGACGAGCTTCGAGTAGATCTCGTCGGCGTACACCCACACCTGCGGATGGCGGGCGAGCACGGCCGCGATCGCTTCGAGGTCGGCGCGCGTCAGCAGCCCGCCGGTCGGATTGTGCGGCGTGTTCAGGATCAGCAGCCTCGTGCGCGGCGTGATCCGGGCCTCGAGTTCCGCCGGATCGAACGCGAACCCGCGCGATTCGCGCAGCGCCAGCGCGATCGGCACCGCGCCGCTGGCGGTAATCTGCGATTCGTAGATCGGAAAGCCCGGTACCGGGTAGATGACCTCGTCGCCGACGCCGTAGTCGGTGACCGACGCGATCGCGTAGGCGATGAAGGGCTTGGCACCGGCGCCGACCACGACCTCCTCGGCCGCGATCTCGATGCCGCGCAGTGCCGACAGCGAACGCGCGGCCGCCGCGCGCAGCTCGTCGATGCCGGCCGACGGCGTGTAACTGTGCTTGCCGGAACGGATCGCGTCGATCGCGGCGTCCTGGATGTGCGCCGGCGTCGGAAAGTCCGGCTGGCCGATGCAGAACGACACGATGTCGCGGCCGGCGCGGACGAGCTGGTTGACCTCCGCCAGCACGACGAAGGCGTTTTCGGTGCCGAGGCTGCCGGCGCGGCGCGAGATCTGGGGCATGGGCGCGCGATTATCGCACCGCGTCCACCGCGCTCAGTGCCTGAGTCCGCCTGCGCTCAGTGCCTGGGTCCGCTGCGCTCAGTTCCTGATTTCGAACACCTGGCGCAGATACGCCAGGTAAGCCGCGTCGTCGCACATGTTCTTTTCCGGCGAGTCCGACAGTTTCGCCACCGGCTGGCCGTTGCAGCGGACCATCTTGATCACGATCTGCAGCGGCGTGTAGCCGAGATCGTTGGTGAGATTGGTGCCGACGCCGAACGCCAGCCGCACGCGGCCGTTGAAGCGGCGGTAGAGCTCGATCACCTTCGGGATCGACAGCGCGTCGGAGAACACCAGCGTCTTGGTCTTCGGATCGACGCGCATCTTCTCGTAGTGCGCGATCATGCGCTCGCCCCAGTCGAGCGGATCGCCCGAGTCGTGGCGCGTGCCGTCGAACAGCTTGCAGAAGTACATGTCGTAGTCGCGCAGAAACGCCTCGAAGCCGAACACGTCCGACAGCGCGATGCCGAGGTCGCCGCGGTACTCCTTGGCCCACATCTCGAAGCCGAACGCCTGCGAGTCGCGCAGCCGCGGCCCAAGCGCCTGGCAGGCCTGCAGGTATTCGTGCGCCATCGTGCCGAGCGGGATCAGCCCGAGCCGGAACGCATACATCACGTTGCTGGTGCCGGCCAGGTTCTCGCGCAGCTCGTCCTTCAGCGTGCGCAGCACTTCCTCCTGCCACAGCCGCGAAAAGCGCCGGCGCGTGCCATAGTCGGCGATCTTCGGCCCGTTCGGTCCGGCCAGCGCCGGATCGTCGCGGATCAGCGCGATCTTGTGCGCCAGTCGCCGCCGCCCCTCGGCGAAGTCGGGCTCGTTGCGCGTGGCGCGGAAGTAGACCTCGTTGACGATCGCCAGCACCGGGATCTCGAACAGGATCGTGTGCAGCCACGGCCCCTTGATCACGATGTCGATCTCGCCGTTGCCCCTGGGCGACGGATCGACCGTGATGTACTTGGCGTTGAGCTGGAACAGGCCGAGGAAGTCGACGAAGTCGCTCTTGATGAAGCGCATGCCGCGCAGGTAGTCGAGTTCCGCCTCCTTGAAGCGCAACGTGCACAGCCAGTGGATCTGCTCGCGGATCTCGTCGATGTACGGCGCCAGGTCGACGCCGGCATTGCGGCACTTGAAGCGGTACTCGACCTGCGCGCCCGGAAAGTGATGCAGCACGACCTGCATCATCGTGAACTTGTACAGGTCGGTGTCGAGCAGGCTGGTGATGATCACGGTCGCGGCTTTCCGGCGGGCTGCGCGCGATTGTAGGGGCCGGCCGGCGCGCGGGGTCAGAGTCCGAGCACCGCGCGCACCGCGGCGCTCGGCTGCGCCAGTTCTGCCGCAGTCGCGCTGCCGACCGCGTGGCCGTGCTCGAGCAGCAGCGCGCGGTCGGCCACGCGCGCGACGAAGCGCGCGTTCTGCTCCGACAGCACGACGCTCGCGCCGTGCGTCTTCATCCGCACGACCGCGTCGGCCAGCGCGGCGACGATCTTCGGTGCGATGCCTTCCGACGGCTCGTCGAGCAGCACCACGCGCGGCCGCGCGGCCAGCGTTCGCGCCACCGCCAGCATCTGCTGTTCGCCTCCGCTCATCTGCGCTGCAGGGCGCTCGAGCAGATCACGCAGGTTCGGGAACAGCGCGAGCAGCGGTTCGAGTTCGAGTGCGTGCCGCTGCGCGCCGACGCGCAGGTTCTCGCGCGCCGACAGGTCCGTGAAGATGCGGCGGTCTTCCGGCACATAACCGAGCCCGCGACGTGCACGCACGTGCGCCGGCAGCGCGTCGATGCACTCGCCGTCGAGTTCGATCGTGCCGCGGGTGCGCACGAGCCCCATGATCGCCTTCAGCGCGGTCGACTTGCCGGCGCCATTGCGTCCGACGAGAGCGACCACCTCGCCCGGCGCGACTTCCAGGTCGAACGCGAACAGCGCCTGCGCCGGGCCGTACCAGGCGTTCAGACCCCGCACGCGCAGCGCGGCGCTCACAGGACGTCCCTCGCGCTGCGCGCTCGGGAATTCTCCCTTGGGGCGGCCCGGCGGGATCATGCGGACTCCTCACCGTGGCGAAGGGAGTTGTTGAACCACAGAGGCACAGAGGCACAGAGAAGGCGGAAAGACGCAAGACCCGACGCTCGTTCCTCTGTGCCTCTGTGTCTCTGTGGTGAATTCGCCTTCGCGATCATCGGCTTCAGCTCCGCCGTCTGTTCTTCGGCTGGATCGAGTCGTGCAGCGGCCCGCCCGAGAGCTCATGCCTGCTCGCCGAAGTACGCCGCTTGCGCCGCCGCGTCCGCGCGCACGGCCTCCGGCGCGCCATCGGCGATCACCACGCCGCGCGACAGCACGATCACGCGCCGCGCATAGCGGAACACGACGTCCATGCTGTGCTCGGTGAAGAGCACCGTCAGCGCCGTTGCGCGCGCCAGGTCGCGCACCAGGTCCATCAGCGCGATGCGCTCGGCGGGCGCCATGCCGGCGGTCGGCTC
Source organism: Pseudomonadota bacterium (assembly GCA_029777935.1). Next base: position 13,107 of record JAKORH010000068.1, on the reverse strand, counting down.
GTCCATCAGCAGCAGCCGCGGCGCGCCGGCCAGCGCGAGCGCCAGTTCGAGCCGCTTCAGATCGCCGTAGCCGAGCCCGGCGGCCGCTGCCTTCTCCTGCGTCGCGAGTCCGACGCGGGCGAGCAGTGCGCACGCGTCCCGCGCATCGCGCCGCCACAGCGAGTGCACGGCATCGAACTGCGCGCCGGCGCGGACGGCGAGCGCGAGCTGCACGCTTTCCAGCACGGTCATCGACGCGAACACGCGCGCGCTCTGGAACGTGCGGCCGATGCCCTGCCGCGCCAGCCGCGCCGGCGCGCCGCCGTCGATGCGCCGGCCCTCGAACGCGATCGAACCGGCGTCGGCGCGCAACTGGCCGGCGATCATTGCCAGCAGTGTCGACTTGCCGGCGCCGTTGGGCCCGATCAGCGCAGTGAACTCGCCCGCTGCGAGGTCGAGCGTCACACCGTCGACCGCACGTACGCCGGCAAAATGCTTGCGCACACCGGCGAGCGCGAGCAGCGTCATGTTCGCTCCCAACGCGCGCGCACGAAGCCGGCGATGCCCTGCGGAAACGCCAGCACCAGCACGACGATCGCCAGCCCGAGCGCGAGCCGCCAGTGCTCCAGCGTGCGCGTCAGTTCCACCGTCAGCGCGTGATAGGCGAGCGCGCCGACGATCGGGCCCGACAGCGTCTGCAATCCGCCCAGCAACACCATTACCAGCGCGTCGAGCGACTGCGGGATCGCCAGCGCGTTCGGGAACACCGAGCCCTTCTGGTACGCGTTGAGCACGCCCGCCAGCCCCGCGAACAGCCCGCCGGCCGCGAAAGCGACCCATTGCACGCGCAGCACGTCGATGCCGCTGGCGGCCGCGCGATCGGGCGCGTCGCGGCTCGCGCGCAGCGCGAAGCCGAACGGTGCCAGCGCCGCGCGGCGCAGCAGTGCGAGGCTGGCTAGCGCCAGCAGCAGCGTGAAGTAGAAGTACGCGACCTTCGACGCCAGCCACGCCGGTGGCCACAGCCCCAGCACACCATTGTCGCCGCCGGTCACCTCGACCCACTGCACCGCCACCGACCACAGGATCTGCGCGAACGCGAGCGTCAGCATCGCCGCGTACACGCCCTGCGCGCGCAGCACGAACCATCCGGCAACCAGCGCGCCGGCGAGCGCGGCCAGCGGGCCGGCGACGATGCCAAGCGCGAACGTCGCCTGTAAGTGCTTGGCGAGCAGAGCTGCACCGTAGGCGCCAAGGCCGAAGAACGCGGCGTGACCGAACGAGGTGATGCCGCCCATCCCCATGAAGAGATGCAGGCTGGCCGCGAACACCGCGAGGAGCGCCATCTCGGTCAGCACCACCAGCAGGTAGTCGCCCGCCCACAGCGGCGCGCTCGCGGCCGCCACGACAGCGACCAGCGCCAGCCACCGCAGCACGTGAGGGGCAGGCACGAATGGCGCGTGCGCGGCGCGCGGCGCATGCGCGATGACCTCGGCGCGGCCGAGCAGGCCGAACGGCCGAACGATCAGCACCAGCGTCATCGCGGCGAACGCCAGCACCAGCACCGACTGCGGCAGCCACCACACGCCGAACGCATGCAGCAGTCCGATCAGCATCGACGCCAGCGCCGCGCCCCCGATCGACCCCAGACCGCCCACCACGACGACCACGAACGCCTCGACGACCACCGCCAGGTCCATCTGCAGGTTCACCGACTCGCGCGGGATCTGCAGCGCGCCCGCCAACCCCGCGAGGAAGCTGCCGAGCGCGAACACCGCGGTGAACAGCAGCGCGCGATTGACGCCGAGCGCGCTCGCCATCTCGCCGTCCTGCGTGGCGGCGCGCACCTCGAGGCCCCAGCGCGTGCGGCGGAACACGAGCCACAACGCGCCGAACACCAGCGGGCCGACCGCGAGCAGGAACAGCGTGTACTGCGGCACCAGCGCGCCGGCGAGTTCGACGCTGCCCGCGAGCCCGGGAGCGCGCGGCGCGAACAGGTCCTCGGCCCCCCAGATCGCCAGCGCGGCGTCCTGCACGATCAGCACCACGCCGAAGGTCGCGAGCAACTGGAAGATCTCCGGCGCCGCATAGATCCGCCGCAGCACCAGCACCTCGATCGCGATCCCCACCACCGCAACCACGAACGACGCCAGCAGCATGCCGCCGAAATAGCCGGCGACCGTCAGCGGCAGCGACGCGGTGAACGACGAGGCCAGATACGCGCCCAGCATGTACAGCGACCCGTGCGCGAAGTTCACCACGCGCGTGACGCCGAAGATCAGCGTCAGCCCCGCCGACACCAGGAACAGCGTCGAGGCGTAGGCAAGGCCGGTCAGGGCCTGGGCGAAAAATTGGGACAAAGCAGTCGGCGGTCGGCAGTCGGCAGACTACTGCACCGATGCAGTATTCGACCGTCGCCGCAGTGGGCGGCGCAAATTGAGGAAGGCAAGCACGATGTGCGACGACCTGCTGCCGACTGACTTCTGCCGACCGCCGACTACTATTTCATCGCTTCCGCCGGCCGGCGCTTGCGAACCTCGTCGTCGCTCGGCAGGTACTTCGCGCCGTCGGCGTAGCGCCAGTCGACCATCGTGCCCTTGCTGCCGCGCATATCGAGCTTGCCGACGAACGCGCCCATCGTCGATTGCTGATCGATGGCGCGGAAGGTCACGCGGCCGAAGGGCGTGCCGAAGTTCAAGCCGCGCAGCGCCGCGATCAGCTTCCCGGTGTCGGTCGATTTCGCTTTCCGGATCGCCTCGAAGATCGCCTGCATCGCGCTGTAGCCGACCACCGAACCGAGCTTCGGTGCGTCGTTGGTGTGCTTGTAGTACGCGTTGAAGAATTTCGCATGCTCGGGCGTGGCGATCTGGTCCCACGGATAGCCGGTGACGATCCAGCCCTTCGGCGTTTCGTCCTTGAGCGCATCGAGGTATTCGGGCTCGCCCGACAGCAGGCTCACCGTCGGCACGCGCGGGAACAGCCCGCGCAGGTTGCCTTCGCGCACCAGCCGCGTCAGGTCGGCACCGAAGGTGACGTTGAAGATCGCCTCCGGCCGCGCGGCGAGCACCGCCTGCACGGTGCTACCCGCCTCGAGCTTGCCCTGCGCCGGCCACTGCTCGGCGGCGAATTCCACCTCGGGGCGCCTGCCCTTCAACAGCGCCTTGAAGCTCGCCACCGCGCTCTGTCCGTACTCGTAGTTCGGCGCGATCGTCACCCAGCGCTTCGCCGGCAGCTTGACCGCCTCCTCGACCAGCATCGCGCTCTGCATGTACGTGCTCGGCCGCAGCCGGAACGTGAAGCGATTGCCCTTGTCCCACACCAGCGCATCGGTCAGCGGCTCGCTGGCGAGGAACAGCACCTTGTTGCGCAGCGCGAAGTCGGACACTGCCAGCCCCACGTTCGACAGGAACGTACCGGCGAGCAGATCGACCTTCTCGCTCGAGACCAGCTCGGTTGCGTGGCGAATCGCGTCATCCGGCTTGCCCGCGTCGTCGCGCGCGATCACTTCGACCTTGCGGCCGAGCAAGCCGCCGGCGGCGTTGATCTCGTCGACCGCCAGTTCCCAGGCCTTGCGATACGGCACCAGGAACTGCGGAATCGTCGAGTAGCTGTTGATCTCGCCGATCCGGATCGCGGCGCGCTGCGCTCGCACCTGAGGCGCGGCGATCGCGGCGGCGCCTGCGGCCAGCAGCAACCGGCGCGTGACTGAAACGGACATGCAAATCCCTCTGTGTCGGAATGGTGGAAACGGCGGATCGGATGACGCGGCGCGATAGAATATCGCGCCTTTGCCACCCGCCTCCTACGCGCGATGACCCACGTCGTCACCGAGCCCTGCATCAAGTGCAAGTACACGGATTGCGTCGACGTGTGTCCGGTCGACTGCTTCCGCGAAGGCCCGAACTTCCTCGCGATCGAACCCGACGAGTGCATCGACTGCGCGGTGTGCATTCCCGAGTGCCCGGTCAATGCGATCTATGCCGAGGAAGACGTGCCGGAGGATCAGCGCCAGTTCATCAGGCTCAACGCCGATGTCTCGCGCAAGTGGCCGGCGATCACGCGCATGAAGCCGCACCTGCCCGATGCCGACGATTGGAAGGACGTCCGGCAGAAGGAGCACCTGCTCGAACGCTGATTCGTGGTCGCCCCCGACAAGTACACCGCGGAACGGATCACGTGGATCCATCCGTGGGCGCCGAACCTGTTCTCGTTCCGGCTCACCCGCGACCGCAGCTTCCGTTTCACGCCCGGGCAGTTCGCGCGCCTGGGGCTGCCCAAGCCCGATCCGGACAACCCGAAGAATCCATCCGGCACGCGCATCGTGTGGCGCGCCTACTCGATTCTGTCGGCGAGCTACGACGAGCAGTTCGAGTTCTATTCGATCGTGATCCCGGGCGGCGACTTCACGTCGGAGCTGGCGCGGCTGAAGGTCGGCGACACGGTCCTGGTCGAGCGGATCAACTACGGCTTCCTGTCCTGTGACCGTTTCGCACCCGGGGAAGACCTGTGGCTGCTGGCCACGGGCACCGGGCTTGCGCCGTTCCTGTCGATCCTGTGGGAGCCGAAGACCTGGGATGACTATCGGCGCCTGATCCTCGTGCACAGCGTGCGCTACCCGAACGAGCTCGCCTACCAGTCAACGATCGAGGGCTTCCGTACGCAAGAGCGGTTCCGCGCACACGCGGGCAAGCTGCGCTACGTTCCTGTCGTCACGCGCCGCAGGGCCGACGGCGCGCTGCCACGGCGGATCCCGGCGCTGATCGAAAGCGGCGAACTGGAGAGTCACGTCGGACTGCCGCTGACGAAGGAGCGCGCACGCGTGATGATCTGCGGCAACCCGGACATGATCACCGAGACCCGCCGGCTGCTGGCGGCGCGCGGCCTGGCCACTTCGCGACGCGGCATTCCGGGGCAACTGGCGGTCGAGAATTACTGGTAGTCGCCGCAACGGCCGCGATGCCTCCCTGCGACGGAACATCGCCGCACGTTCGTCCTGGTGACCGAGCTCCGGACGGCGCGGCGTGCGCACTCGCGTGCCCACCCCTTCCGGAAGCCGAGGAGCCGGTCAAGTTCCCGACGCGCCCGCTCCCGCCGCTTCCCCGGGAGTCAATGGTCCTCGATCGCGAGCGGCGCCGCCGCGCCCGTTTCAGCACGCTGACGCACCGGGCCCCGCGCGATGACCGCCTGCAGGAACTCGCGCGTGCGCGGATGCTGCGGATCGTCGAAGATCTGTGCCGGCGGTCCTGATTCGAGCAGCACGCCGTGGTCCATCACCGCGACCACGTCCCCGACCTCGCGGGCAAAGCCCATCTCATGGGTGACGACCATCATCGTCATGCCTTCGCGTGCGAGGTTCTTCATGACCTGCAGCACTTCGCCGACGAGTTCGGGATCGAGCGCGGACGTGGGCTCGTCGAACAACATGACCTGCGGCTGCATGGCCAGCGCACGTGCGATCGCCACGCGCTGCTTCTGGCCGCCGGACAGCGTGGACGGATAGGCGCCGACCTTCTGCGCCAGGCCGACCTTGTCGAGGATCTCGCGCGCCATCGCGTCGGCGGCTTCGCTCGCGATGCGCCTCAGCTTCCGGGGTGCGATCGTCACGTTGTCGAGCACGGTCAGGTGCGGAAACAGGTTGAACGACTGGAACACCATCCCGACCTTCGCTCGCAGCGCGTTGAGGCGGTCATCGGGCAGCAAGCGGCCGTCGGCGACCAGGCGCTCGCCGCAGATGTCGATCGTCCCCCCATCCGCGGCCTCCAGCCCGTTGCAGCAGCGCAGCAGCGTGCTCTTGCCCGAGCCGCTGGGTCCGATCACAACGCTCACCTGCGAGGCCATGACGTCGAAGCTGACGCCCTTGAGCACCGCCACCGGACCGAACGACTTGGTCACGTCGCGCATGCGGACGATCGGATCCATGCGCGGACTCATTGCACCGCTCCGGCCGCGCCGAGCCGCCGCTCCGCCAAGCGCAGCGCGAGCCCGGTGGCGTTGGTCAGAACGAAGTAGACGAGTGCGATCGCGAGGTACACCTCGAGCGAGCGATACGAAACGCTGATGATCTTCTGCCCTTCGTGCATTACGTCGGTGATCGTCAGCAGCGACACCAGCGACGAATTCTTGATCAGCGCGACGAACTCGTTGCCGAGCGGCGGAATCATGCGCACCACGGCCTGGGGAATGATGATCTGCCGCATCGCCATCCGGTACGGCATGCCGAGCGAACGCGCGGCTTCCATCTGGCCGCGATCGATCGACTGGATGGCACCGCGCACGATCTCGGAGACATACGCGCCGCTGTACATCCCCATGCCCAGCACGCCGCACACGAACGCCGGCAGATCGATGCCGAAATGCGGCAGGCCGAAGAACCAGATGAAGAGCTGCACCAGCAGCGGCGTGCCGCGTATGAACGACACGTACGCGGTACAGGCGCCGTAGAGCAGGCGCTGGCGCGCATCGAGCCGCCCCAGCCCTATGAACAGGCCGAAGATGCAGCCGAGTGCGATGGCGCCGGCCGTCACTTCGACGGTGACCAGCGTGCCGTGCGCCAGCTCGCGCCAGCCGCCCCACACCGGCGAGAAATCGAAGTCCATGGTCGGCGCCTCGCGGCCGGGGCATTACAGGTATTTCGCGACCAGCTTGTCGTACGTACCGTCGGCCTTGAGCTTCTGCAACGCGTCGTTGAACTGCTTGACCAGCGCCGGGTCGTCCTTGCGCAGCGCGTAGCCGTACTCCTCGATGGTGAGCGGCTTGTCGAGAACCTGCAACGTTCCACGGGTGCGCGCATAGACCTTGGCCGCGGGCTTCCCGGTGACCGCCGCGTCGGCGCGCCCGATTTCGACCAGCTGGAACATCTCCTGGTTCTTCTCCACCTCGACGCGCTCGATCGCGGGGAAGTTCTCCTTCAGGAAATTGACGGACTTCGTGCCCACCTGCACCGACACCTTCTTGCCCTTCAGATCCTCCGGACCCTTGATGCTCGTGTCGCCCTTCCGCGTCATGATCACCAGGCCGCCTGGGTAGTAGGGATCAGTGAAAGCAACGACCTTGCGCCGTTCGTCGGTGATGTAGATGGCGGAAGCGGCAACGTCGAAGCGCTTGGCGACGAGCCCCGGGACGAGACCCTTGAAGTCGATGTCGATCCACTCGACCTTCCGGTTCAGCACTTTCGCGATGGCCTCGATCAGCTCGACGTCGAAGCCGACGCGCTTGCCGCTCTCGGTGTATTCGAACGGCGGGAACGTGGCATCGGTGGCCACGCGCAGCGCGTCCTGCGCGCCGGCGGCGCCGGAGAGCGAGATCATTGCGGAAGTGGCCAGCAGGAGCAGGCGGCGACGAAGGCGAATCATTGGCAGGATCCTCGAGGTTGATCAGAGCTTGCCGGCGATCCGGCCGGCGGCGGCCACGGTGGCGTGGATCATCGTCTTGCGCCGCTCGCCCACGCGAACCGACGGCGCCATCAGCGAAACGCCGCCGAGCAGGCGCTGGCGGCGGCTCAGGATCGGCACGGAAACACCCCAAACGCCAAGATCGACCTCGCTCTCGCTGACGGCATAGCCGGCAGTGCGAATCGCGGCGAGTTCCTTCTCGAGGGCCCGTCGCGCCGTCCCATCGGCGTTGGCAACCTGCTGCCCGAGAATCTCGTCCCGCTCACGCGAGGGAAGGAAGGCGAGCTGCGCCTTCGCCGAGGCACCGCGCACCAATGGCAGAACGCTCCCCTTCCGGAACGAGCAGCGCAGCGCCTGAGGGCTTTCGACCATGTCGAGGCAGACGACCTGCGCATTGACCGTCACCATCAGCCCTGCACTTTCGCCGGTCAGCTCAACCAGCCGCTGCAGTTCCGGCTGCGCTGCGACCGTCATCCGGGACACCCGGCCGCCCCAGCAAAGCTGCAGGCTGGTTGGCCCGGGCTCATAGGTGCCTTCGCGCTCTCCTTCGGCAACGAATCCCCAGCGCCTCAGCATCGACAGATGGCGATACACGGTGCTCGACGGCAGGCCCGCGATCTGACACAGGCGCTTGACGGGAATTGCCGCGCCGTGCTGGGCGATGGCAGCCAGCAGTTGCAGAGCCCGATCCGGCGCAGCCGACTTGTGCGGGACGTCACGGCCGGATTGCATGGGCGCCATCCTGCCACGAACGCGATCGGCTTGGTAATTGGATTCTCATGCTTCGGGAATCGTCGCACAGCGACCGAGATGAGCGCACGAACTGGCCGCCTGGCCAGTCCGCCCGGTTCGGACGTGGCGACCGGGCCCTCGATTTGCGCCGATGCAAGTCGGACGAACATTCGCGCGCGCGGAGCAGCCTCCTTTGACCGACCCGCTGATCCGCCCGCAACAGAGAGCCGCAACTGGCTGAAACCTCGGTGCTGACCAAGCCTTTCAGCGGATTTGCTGCAATGCATACCTGCGCGCATAATCCGCGCGCAAATCGGTGATCACAAGGTCGGAGGACGCGCGTTGGCGGGAGTGGCGGATGCTGTATCACCTGCATGACCTGCATCGCAAATTCATGAATCCGCTTTCCGTGTGGGCGCAAGCCACATCGGAACTGTTTTCGTCCCCCTACAGCCCGCTGTCGTATACGCCGTTCTCGCGCCGCGTCGCCGCGGGCTACGACCTGCTGCACCGGATCGGCAAGCAATACGAAAAGCCGGCGTTCGACCTGAGCCCGACGATCGTCGACGGCCGCAAGGTGCCGGTCAAGGAAGAGATCGTCCTCGACCAGCCGTTCTGCAAGCTGCTGCACTTCAGGCGTGGCTTCACGAACGGCCAGGCGGGGCGCGCGAAAGACCCGACCGTGCTCGTCGTCGCACCGCTGTCGGGCCACCACGCCACGCTGCTGCGCGACACGGTGCGCGCGCTGCTGCCCGCCCACGATGTCTACATCGCAGACTGGGTCGACGCGCGACTGGTGCCGATAGCGTACGGTCCGTTCCACCTCGACGACTACGTCGGTTACGTGACCGAGTTCATCCGGCTGCTGGGGCCGGACGTGCACGTGATTTCGGTGTGCCAGCCGACCGTGCCGGTGCTGGCCGCGATCTCGCTGATGGCGAGCGCGAAGGACCCGAAGCTGCCGCGCTCGATGACGATGATGGGCGGGCCGATCGACACGCGCCGCAATCCCACCGACGTCAACGCGCTCGCGACCCGCAAGCCGCTGGAGTGGTTCGAGAACAACGTGATCTTCAAGGTGCCGAGCACGCATCCCGGCTACCTGCGCAGCGTGTATCCGGGTTTCTTGCAGCACGCGGGCTTCGTCGCGATGAATCCCGACCGGCATTTGAACTCGCACTGGGACTACTACCTCGACCTGGTCAAGGGCGACCTCGAGGACGTCGAGTCGCACCGCGGCTTCTACGACGAATACAACGCGGTGATCGACCTGCCGGCGGAGTACTACCTCGACACGATCCGCATCGTGTTCCAGGAGCACGCGCTGCCGCGCGGCACCTGGCACGTGCGCGGCCGGCGCGTGGCGCCCGAGGACATCCGGAGCGTGGCGCTGTTCACGATCGAGGGCGAACTCGACGACATCTCCGGCAGCGGCCAGACGCAGGCCGCGCACGACCTCTGCAAGTCGATCCCGAAGAGCAGGCAGCGCCACCTGACCGCGAAGGGCGTCGGCCACTACGGCATCTTCTCTGGCCGGCGCTGGCGCGAAGCGATCTACCCCGAGATCCGGGACTTCATTCGGGCGAACGCCTGATCCGCGCGCGCCGCCGCCGCGCGGCGTGGCAAACTTCGGCCCGTCGAGCCCCCGGCGGGCCTTTCTGCGAGGAGACACCATGAAGAAGTTCCGGCGCACCATCGCGACCGTCGCTGCCATCTGCGTGCTGGGAACCAGTCTGCCGCTGCCGGCGCACGCCGGCATGGTCGGAACCGGCGAAGTCGCGCAGCAGGCGACCTCGGCCCGCGAGCGGCTGTCGCAGTTGCTGACGCGCGCCGACGTGCGCGACGCGCTGGTGGCGCACGGCGTGGCGCCGAGCGACGTGCAGGCGCGCGTCGATGCGCTGACCAACGACGAGGCGCAACTGCTGGCGCAGCGGCTCGATCAGCTTCCCACCGGCGGCGACGCGATCGGCGTGATCCTGTTCATCTTCGTTCTGCTGCTGATCACCGACATCCTGGGCCTGACCAAGGTCTTCCCGTTCACGCGCCCGATCCGTTGACCGCGGGAGTGAAGTCCGACGCAGCCCCCGCTACGGCGGGGGTTGTGCTTTTTGCGCTGCTGCTGATCGCGCTGCTGCTCGCGGGCTGCGCCACGCCACCCCAGACGGCCGCGCTGGCGGCGCACGCGCCGGCCGGCTTGCCGCGGCAGGCGCTGCTCGGCGATGTGCCGTTCTATCCGCAGCAGCGCTACCAGTGCGGACCGGCGGCGCTGGCGATGACGCTGAACGCAGCCGGACTCGCCACCACGCCGGAGCAACTGCAGTCGCAGGTGTATCTGCCGGAACGCGAAGGCTCGCTGCAGGCCGAGATGCTCGCCACCGCGCGCCGCCATGGTCGGCTGGCGGTCGTGCTGCCGCCGCGGCTGGACGCGCTGCTGGCCGAGGTCGCAGACGGTCAGCCCGTGATCGTTCTGCAGAATCTGTCGTTGCCGATCGCGCCGCTGTGGCATTACGCGGTGGCGATCGGCTATGACCTCGAACGCGGCGAGATCGTGCTGCATTCGGGCGTGACCGAACGGCAGCGGCTGCCGCTCGATGTGTTCGAGCGCACCTGGGCCCGCAGCGGCTACTGGGCGATGGTCGCCTCAACACCGTCCCGTCTGCCACGAACGCCGCCGCCGGATGCGCTGCTCGACGCGGCGATCGCGCTGGAGCGCGTCGACACCGCCGCCGCGCGCGCCGCCTATCTGGCGCTAACCGAGCGCGCGCCGCAGACCATGCTGGCCTGGATCGGGCTCGGCAACACCGCGTACGCCGCGCGCGACTTTGCGCCGGCAGCGGCCGCATTCGAGCGCGCCACAGAACTCGACCCGCGGTCGGCCGATGCGTGGAACAACCTCGCCAATGCATGGGCGGCGCTCGGCCATCGCGACCAGGCGCTCGCGGCCGCGCGGCGCGCGATCGCGCTCGGCGGGCCGCGCGTCGATCGCTACCGCGACACGCTGTCGACGATCGAACGCTTGCGATAATCCGGCGCATGATCGATGACCGATCGCTGGCGGACGCGATCGACGCGCTGCTGCCGCAGACCCAATGCACGAAGTGCGGCTACGGCGGCTGCCGCCCGTATGCGGAGGCGATCGCGAGCGGCGCGGCCGACCTCAACCAGTGTCCGCCCGGCGGGCACGCAGGCATCGCGAAACTCGCCGCACTGCTCGGCCGGCCCGTGCTGCCGCTGAACCCCGCCCACGGCGTCGAGGGACCTCTGCATGTCGCCGCGATCGACGAAGCCCGCTGCATCGGCTGCACGCTATGCATCCAGGCCTGCCCAGTCGACGCGATCGTCGGAGCCGCGAAGCGGATGCACACGGTCGTGCCGCAACTGTGCACGGGCTGCGAACTGTGCCTGCCGCCGTGCCCGATGGACTGCATCGTGATGGTGCCGGTCGAGCCGGCGCGCGCCTGGAACCGTGACGACGCCGACGCCGCGCGCGCGCGGTTTGCCGCGCGCAATGCGCGACTGGAGCGCGAACAGGCCGGCGGCGAGTCGCGGGCTGCACCACCGGAGGTCGACGCCCGGGCGGCCGTCGCTGCGGCGCTCGAACGCGCGCGCCGCCGGCGCGAGGGACAGGCGGCGTGAACCACGAAAAGCGCGTGCAGATCTTCGCAGCACTCGCTGCCGCGAATCCCGAGCCGAAGTCGGAACTCGAGTACGGTTCGCCGTTCGAACTGCTGGTGGCGGTCGTGCTATCCGCGCAGGCGACCGACCGCAGTGTGAATCTGGCCACGCGCGAACTGTTCCGGGTCGCCCGCACGCCGCAGGCGCTCGCCGCGCTCGGCGAGGACGGGCTGATCCCGTATATCCGGACCATCGGCCTGTACCGCACCAAGGCGAAGAACCTGCTGAAGCTGTCGCAACTGCTGGTCGAGCGGCACGGCGGCGAGGTGCCGCGCACGCGCGAGGCGCTGGAGCAGTTGCCGGGCGTTGGCCGAAAGACGGCCAACGTGGTGCTGAACGTCGCCTTCGGCGAGCCGACGATCGCGGTCGACACGCACATCTTCCGCGTGGCCAACCGCACCGGCATCGCGCCGGGGAAGAACGTCGACGAGGTCGAGCGCCGGCTGCTGAAGGTCGTTCCAGAGGCGTACCGCCGGCACGCACATCACTGGCTGATCCTGCACGGGCGCTACGTGTGCAAGGCGCGCAAGCCGGAGTGCTGGCGCTGCATGATCGCGCAGTGGTGCGAATTCCGTCCGAAGACACCGGCGCCATGAGCGCGCCGGGTCGCCCCAAGCGCGAATCCCCGAGCGCGCAGCGCGAGGGTAAGCCCAGTGAGCGCGCCGGGTCGCCCCAAGCGCGATTCCCCGAGCGCGCAGCGCGAGGGTAGTCCAGTGACCACGCTGTTCAACCCGTCGCGCGAGGACGTGCGTCGCTTCTTCTGCGACGCGTGGCACAAGCAGAACGGCGGCGAACTGCTGACGCCGCTCGAAGGACTCGCACTGAAATGGATCGGCGCGCATCCGGAGTACCACGCACTGCTCGACGAACCCGAGCGCGCGCTCGCGGAAGACTACGGCGTCGAACGCGGCGTGACCAACCCCTTCCTGCACCTGTCGATGCACCTCGCGCTCGAGGAACAACTGTCGATCGATCAGCCGCCCGGCATCCGCGCGGCGTTCGAGCAACTGAAGTCGCGCGCCGGCTCCGAGCACGCCGCGGCGCACGAAGCGATGGAATGCCTGGGTGAGATCGTGTGGCGCTCGCAGCGCGGCGCGCTGCCAGCCGACACCGCGGCGATCAACGCCGCGTATCTCGAGTGCCTGAAGCGCCGGCTTAGAACCTATCCGTGAATAATTCGTGTGTGCGACGGGCCTAATTGGCTTGCAGCGCTAGGCGCGAGGAGCGCGGTTTGGTTCATCCAAATAAGCGACGAGCAACAACGCGATGCGAGCCAATTCGGCCCGTCCCTTCGGGTTGTCGCCAGAAAGCCCGGCTGCGGCGTTGCCCGGCT
>JAKORH010000067.1 GCA_029777935.1 Pseudomonadota bacterium | reverse complement strand
CGGCAAGTCGACGCTGCTGAACATCCTCGGCGGGCTCGACACGCCCACCGGCGGAGCCGCGATGTGGCGCGACCACGACCTGACGCACGCAGACGAGGCGGAGCTGACGCGGTATCGGCGCGAGCATGTCGGCTTCGTGTTCCAGTTCTACAACCTGATCCCGTCGCTGACCGCGCGCGAAAACGTCGCGCTGGTGACCGAGATGTCGGTCGATCCAATGCGCCCCGAGGATGCGCTCGCGCTAGTGGGGCTCGGCGACCGGCTCGACCACTATCCGTCGCAGCTCTCCGGCGGCGAGCAGCAACGAGTGGCGATCGCGCGCGCAATCGCCAAGCGGCCTGACGTGCTGCTTTGCGACGAGCCGACCGGCGCGCTCGACTACGCGACCGGCAAGCTCGTGCTCGCCGCGATCGCGAAGATCAACGCCGAGCTCGGCACCACCGCCGCTGTGATCACGCACAACGCGCCGATCGCGAAGATCGCCGACCGCGTGCTGCGGATGGCGGACGGGCGCATCGCCGAGGTGACGATCAACGCGAGCAAGGCTTCGCCCGAGGAGATCACGTGGTGATGGTGCCTTGGACAACGATGCTCCCTCACCCCAACCCCTCTCCCAGAGGGAGAGGGGCTATTCATTCCTCTCCCTACGGGAGAGGGACCGGAGGTGAGGGCGCTGAGCTGCGACGATGAACATGCTCGATCGCAAGCTGCTGCGCGACCTCTGGCATCTGCGTGGGCAGGTGCTGGCGGTCGCTCTGGTGGTCGCTGCCGGCATCGTCGGCTATTGCGGCTCGCTCGCGACCTACGATTCGCTGCGCTGGCTGCAGGCGAGCTACTACGAGACGGCGCGCTTCGCGCACGTGTTCGCGCAGGGCAAGCGCGCGCCGCTCGCGGTGGCCGACCGGCTGCTGGAGATTCCGGGTGTGGCCGAGGTCGAGACCACGGTCGTATTCGACGTGATGCTCGACGTGAAGGGTGGCGTCGCGCCGCTGACCGGCCGCATGATCGCGCTGCCGGAGCACGGACTGCCGAGCATCAACCGCCTGACGCTGAGGCGCGGGGCGTGGATCGACGCGCCGCGTTCCAACCAGGTCCTGATCAACGAGACCTTCGCCGACGCACACAGCCTCGCGCCCGGCGATCAAGTGACCGCGCTGCTCAACGGCAAGCGCGAAACCATGCAGGTGGTCGGGATCGTGCTGTCGCCCGAATACGTCTTCCCCGGCCGCGGCGGCATGGGCGACGAGAAGAGCTTCGGCATCTTCTGGATCGGCCGCGAGCGGCTCGCCACCGCGTTCAACATGGAAGGCGCGTTCAACTCGGTCGCGCTGCGGTTGGCGCGCGGCGCCGCGGAGCCGGCGGTGATCGCGGCGCTCGACCGCACGCTCGACCGCTACGGCTTCACCGGCGCCTATGGCCGGGCCGACCAGTTGTCGCACAAGGCGCTGACGCAGGAGATCTCGCAGTGGCGCGTCTACGGCACCGCGCTGCCGATCGTGGTGCTCGGCGTGGCGGTGTTCCTGCTCAACGTCGCGCTCACAAGGCAGATCGGCACGCAGCGCTCGCAGATCGCGGCGCTGAAGGCGCTCGGCTGCGACGACCGCGTGATCGGGCTGCACTACCTGAAGTTCGTGCTCGTGATCGTGCTGATCGGCGGGCCGCTCGGCGTGGCGGGCGGGTACTACTTCGGCTACGAGGTGGCGCAGCTCTATGCGCGCTTCTTCCGCTTCCCCGACTTCGAGTTCCGCATGCTGGCGTGGATCCCGCTGTCGGCGCTGCTGCTGTCGATGCTTGCCGCGATTGCGGGCGTGTTCGCGGCGCTCGCGCGCGTGATGCGGCTGCCGCCGGCGGAGGCGATGCGCCCTGCGGCGCCGGCGACGTTCCGCCGGACGCTGATGGAGGCGATCGGTCTCGGTCGCCTGTATTCGCCCGCGGTGCGAATGATCGTGCGCGACATCGAGCGCAAGCCGCTACGCTCACTGCTGACGATGTTCGGCATCGCCGCCGCGGTGGCGGTGATGATCGCTGGCTCGTGGTGGCGCGACGCGGTCGATTACCTGCTCGACGTCGAGATCCAGATGCGCGACCGGCAGCAGGTCAGCATCGCGCTCACCGAACCGACGTCGATCAGCGCCCTCTACGAAATCGCGCGCCTGCCCGGCGTGCTGCGCGCCGAGCCCGATCGCGACGTCGCGGTGCGGCTGTCCAACGGCACGCGCACGTATCGCACATCGCTCAGCGGACTGCGATCCGACGGCGGGATGCGGCCGCTGCTCGACGCGAAGCTGCAGCGGGTCGCGCTGCCGGCCGGCGGCATCGTGCTGAACCGCCGCCTGGCCGAGCGGCTGGACCTGAAGCTCGGCGATCCGGTGCGCGTCGAGGTGCTGCAGGGCACGCGGGCGCGGGTCACGCTCACCGTCAGCGGCTACAGCCACGAACTGATGCAGCTTCCCGCCTACGTCGACTACGACGCGCTGAACCGGCTGCTCGGCGAGGGCGATGCGCTGTCGGGCGCGCGCCTGCTGATCGACCGCACGCAGCGCGAGGCGCTGTTCCGCGAAATCAAGCAGACGCCGCGCGCGGCGGTGGCGGTGGAGATCGGCCCGATCATCCGCAACGTGCGCGAGAACACCGCGCGCAACATCCTGTTCTTTACGTCGGTGCTGTCGGTGATGGGGGCGGCGATCGCCTTCGGCGTCGTCTACAACAACGCGCGTATCGCGCTGGCGGAGCGCGCGTGGGACCTGGCAAGTCTGCGCGTGCTCGGCTTCACGCGCGGCGAGGTGTCGAGCCTGCTGCTCGGCGAGCTGGCGGTGGAGTTGGCGGTGGCACTGCCGCTCGGCGCGCTGCTCGGTCATTGGCTGTCGTGGGGCATGCTGCAGCTGATGCAGCACGAGACGCTGACGCTGCCGTTCGTGATCGCGCCGCGCACGTATGCGTTCGCGTGCCTGGTGGTGCTCGCGGCCGGCGTGGCAAGCGCGCTGGTGGTGCGGCAGCGGATCGATCACCTCGACCTGGTCGCGGTGCTGAAGACCCGGGAATGAGTGATGGATCGAGCACGCGTCGTCCCGGCGAAGGCCGGGATCCAATTGGGCCCCGGCCTTCGCCGGGGCGACAAACCTTGAGAGGCGTTGCAGCCGAATGAAACGCAGGCAATGGATCCTGATCGGCGCGGGCTCGGTTCTCCTCGCGGCCGCATTCGTGTGGGCGTTTCAGCCGCGCCCGGTGCCGGTCGAAATCGCGACCGTGAAGCGCGCGCCGTTCGAGCAGACCGTAGACGAGGACGGCAAGACGCGCGTGATCGACCGCTACGTGGTCTCGGCGCCGCTCGCGGGCAGGCTGGCGCGCGTGGCGCTCGAGCCCGGCGACGCGGTGGCCGCAGGCATGGAGGTCGCGCGGCTGACGCCCGCGGCGCCGACCATGCATGACGCACGCACCGCGCGCGAGCTGGCCGAGCGCGTCGGCGCCACCGCCGCCGCGCTGGAACAGGCGCGCGCCAACGTCGCGCGCAGCGAAGCCGCATCTTCGCAGGCGCACTCGGATTTCGAACGGCAGAAGAAGCTCAGAAGCGAAGGCTTCATCGCCGAGTCCGCGGTCGAGCAGGCGGAACTGGCGGCGCGCGTGCAGGCGCAGGCACTGGCCGCGGCGCGCTTCGCGGTCGAAGGTGCGCGGCACGATCTGGCACAGGCGCGCGCGGCGCAAATGCGCGCCAGGGAGGGCGCGCGCGAGGGCCCCGGCACGGCGTGGCCGATCGAGTCTCCCGTGGCCGGCCGTGTACTGAGGGTGCTGCAGAAGAGCGAAGCGGTGGTCGGCGTCGGCACGCCGCTGATGGAAATCGCCGATCCGGCGCGGCTCGAGATCGTGGTCGACGTGCTGTCGACCGAGGCCACGCGCATCGCGCCCGGCGCACGCGTGTACATCGACGCAGGCAGCGGCATCGTGCTCGACGGACGCGTGCGCTACGTGGAACCTGCGGCGTTCACGAAGGTTTCGGCGCTGGGCGTCGAGGAACAGCGCGTCAACGTTGTAATCGATTTCGCATCGCCGCGGCAAGCCTGGCAGCGGCTCGGCGACGCCTATCGCGTCGACGTGCGCATCGTGGTCGCCGCGCGCGCCGACGCGGTCGTAGCGCCCGTGGCCGCCCTGTTCCGCGACAACGACGCGTGGGCGGTGTTCGCGCTCGACGGTGGGCGCGCGGTCCGGCGCAGTGTGAAGCTCGGCGGGCGCAATTCGAGCGAAGCGTGGATCGAGCAGGGGCTCGCACCGGGCGACAAGGTCATCGTCTATCCAAGCGACAGCGTGACCGACGGCAAACGGGTTAAAGTCGTCCGCGGAAGCTGAACGTAAGGCCGGGCGATTGCGGAAACTCAATCCCGTGCGCCCGGGTCGACCTACGATGGATGCGTGTTCGACAGGAGGACAACAATGGACACACTCGCAACGGTCAACCGTGACAAGCTCGTCGCCGACGCGCGCGTGGTGCTCGACGACGTCGAAGCGCTGCTGAAGCAGGCCGCCAATTCGACCGGCCAGCAGGCGCAGGAAATGCGCGAACGCGCGGCCGATGCGCTGGCGCGCGCGCGCGTGAAGCTGCAGGACGCGCAGGTCGCGGCCAGCGAGAACGCCAGGGTCGCCGCGCGTGCCACCGATGACTGGGTGCATGCGCATCCGTGGGGCGCGATCGGGGTGGCCGCCGGCGTGGGTTTCCTGGTCGGGCTGCTGGTCGCGCGCCACTGACGGGCGCACGTGCCTTCGCCGCTCGACGCGGTACGGCGCCTGTCGGCGTCGTCGCTGAACCTGCTGCTGACGCGCGCGCAGTTCGCTTCGGTCGAGCTGGCCCAGGCGCGCGCGCAGATCATGCGCTGGGTCGGGCTGGCGCTCGCCGGCGCGGTACTGGCGCTGCTCGCGCTGATGGCGCTGTCGGCGCTGCTGGTGGTCGTGTTCTGGGAGCAGGGCGGCCCGTGGACGCTGCTCGCGCTCGGGCTGCTGTACGCGCTCGCCGGCTATCTGGTCGTGCGGCGGATGCAGCACGAGGTGCATGAAGCGCCGCCGCTGCTGGCCGATACGCTGGCCGAGCTGGCCCGCGACCGCGACGCGATCGTCGGCCGCGCCGAAAGCGACGGCGGGACGAAATGAGGCACCGCCAGTCGCTGCAGTTGCGGCTCGAACTGCTGCGGATGCGCGGGCAGATCGAGCGCACCGAGGTCGCTGCCGCGGTGATCGAACTGCGCACCGGCACGCGCCGCATCGGCGCGATTGCGGCCACTGTCTCCACGCTCGGCGGCGCGCTGACGGCAGACAAGGGCGGCTGGATCGGCCCGGTGCTCGATGTGATCGGCAGCGCAACCGGCCGTCCGTTCTGGGCCCCGCTGGCACTCACCGCGGTGCGCGCGATCCGGCGTCATCCGGCCGCGGCGATCGCGCTCACCGTCGGCGCGCTGGCGGTTGTCGGCTGGTGGCTCGGCAAGCGCAAGCGCGTCGAGCCCGACGGCGGTCCGATGTCCTGACGGAATTCTGAACTGACAGACAACATCGGACGAATCCGATCCGTTTGCTATGAGGGGCCGGAGTCGGCCATCTCCGGCCGTTGGGGAATCACCGCTCTTGGGAATCAAGTTCGGCGGCGCGCACAAATGGCAGTAAGCGCACCAACCGCGCGCCATGCGGTTCAGTCCAATCCCTTCCTCGACAGGAATGCCTGCATCTGATCGGCCACCTGTAAGTTGTTGAGATCGGAAAACGGGAAGTGCGTGTTGCCGCGAATGCCCACCTCGGGCAGGTGAACCAACGTCGCATCCCCGCCGTGGCGATTGACGGTATCGACCCACAGTTTGGCCATCGCCAGTCGCACGCGCCAATTGTCAAGACCCGGGTTCGCGCTGGGCTCGGTTGGGATGTTGTCGCCGTAGTAGAGGACGATCGGAATCCGCGTCAGCGCGTTGAACTGCGTCATTGTCACGGGCACGCCGGCCAGCGGGCCTGTCAAACTGGACATCGTCGCTGGCACTTCGCCTTCCGGGAACACAAACCCGCTGCCGGGTTCGAAGGACACCACGGCCCGGATGGCCGGATTCTGCATCGCCGCTTGCCACCCAAGGCCGCCGCTGTAGGAATGCGTCACCAGGACACCGCGGCCGATGCGACTGAACAACGCAGACATCGCCGCGACCGCAACTTCGTTGTCCAGGGGTCCTGTGTCCGGCGCCATCTGCCGGAAGAACTGATTGAGCGCTTCAGGGTCTTTGGAGAACTGCACGCCAGGGTATAGATCCGGCCATACACCAAGGCGGAACATGTTGAACCAGCGTTGCTCATCCGGCTCAGCGGTTATCTGAGCGCCGATGGTGCTTCGGCCCGCGCCGCCGCGGCGCGGCTGGTCTACCAAGTACACCGGAAACCCGCGGCGCAGGAAGATCGTCTGGAAGCCTTCGCGGCCATCGGGAGTGGTTTCCCAGGTCTTCGAGAACTCGCCAAAGCCGTGCCACATCACCAGGGGCAGCTTGCGTGCATTAATCTTACTGTGTCATTAATTTCAAGGCACTATACGCACTTCTTCGTCCTTCGTGTGAGGAGCGATGGGTGCGAGCGAGCGGTTTGAGCGGTACATGGAGCATCTGGCGGCGGGACTTGGACATGCCGACCGGCGCGCGGGGCTGCGGGGTTACTGCACTGGATTGATCCTGCCAGGCGAGCGCAAGAGTGTCGAGCCGATGG
>JAKORH010000066.1 GCA_029777935.1 Pseudomonadota bacterium | reverse complement strand
CGACAATCTGCCCACGCTGCGCCGACGGCGCGCACTGGCCGCGCTCGGCGCGCTCGCCGTCGCGCCCGCGATCGCCGGCACACAGACCAATCGTGAGCACCGCGCCACACCGGCGCAGACGCTCGGACCGTTCTATCCGCGCGCCGCGATCGAACGCCCGGCGCAGACGGACAACGACCTGCTCGTGTTCGACGGCGACCGCCTGCTGACCCGGGGCATGCCGCTGTTCCTGACCGGACACTTTCTGTCGAGGCGCGGGCCGATCGCCGACGCGCGCGTCGAGATCTGGCAGTGTGACGCCAACGCGATCTATCACCATCCGGCCGGCGGCCCCGCATCCGAGCGCGACCCCAACTTCCAGGGCTACGGCACCACGCGCACCGACGCTGCCGGCGCGTTTCAATTCCGCACGATCCAGCCGGTGCCCTATCCCGGCCGCACCGCGCACATCCATGTTCGGATCGAGGGCGACGGGTTCGCGCCGCTCGCCACGCAGCTCTATCTGGCGAACGAGCCCGGCAACGCAGGCGACTTCCTGTACCGCCGATTGAGCGACGCCGAGCGCGCGGCGGTCACCTTGACGCTGCGGCCGACCGAATCGACCCATCCGCTCGCGCGCGGCACTCGCGCAGCGGCCGATGTCGATCTCGTCGTGGACTAACGGCGCGCCTTCTCGTACAGCGGCATTACGCGCTGCGAGTAGTCCTGCAGGTCGCGCACGCGCGATTCGTGCGATGGATGCGTCGACAGCCACTGCGGCGGCGCACTGCCATCCAGCTTGCTCATCTTGTTCCAGAGCGATACGGCGGCGCGCGGGTCGTAGCCGGCGCGCGCTGCCAACTCGACGCCGATGCGGTCAGCTTCCTGTTCGTTCTCCCGGCTGTTAGGAAGCACGAAGAACGCCTGTCCGAACAGATTGCCCAGGTCGGCCGCGCCCTGACCGTACACGGCGCCGAGGATCTCGACACCGAGGCTGACCGGCGCCGCACGCGACATCCGCTCGCGCGCGTGTTCGCGCAGCGCGTGCGCGATCTCGTGGCCGATCACGGCCGCAAGCTCGTCGTCGGTGATCTTCAGTTTGTCGATCAGCCCCGTGTAGACGGCAATCTTGCCGCCCGGCATGCACCACGCGTTTACCTGATCGGACGTGATCACGTTGACTTCCCACTTCCAGGACCGCGCGTCGTCACGGAACACGGCCGTCTGCGGGATCAGCCGCTGCGCGATGCGACGCACGCGCTCGGTCTGCGCCGGGTCGCGGTTGAGCTGCCCCTTCTGGTTCGATTCCTTCAGCACCGCGACGTACTGCTGCCCCGCGGCCGCGTCGACCTGTGCGCGCGACACCAGCGGGGACATCTGCTGCTCCCGCGTCACTCCGACCGTGCCGCCGCGCGTGGTCTGGACGGTCTGGCAACCCGTCATCAATGCAGCGGCACCGAACGCGAGCAACGCCAGCCGCCGCCGAAACTGAGCCTTCATGCAAACGATCCCCCATTCAGCGTGCGGATCCGCTGGATACGAACGTCGCAACGCTCCACCCCGCCAGCGCAAGTCTGTGTGAGAACGCGCGATCGCTCGTCGCCCCGGCGCAGGCCGGGGCCCAATTCGCGACGCTGGCAATTGGGCCCCGGCCTGCGCCGGGGCGACAGGATACTCACCTCGGTTTCTCGACCGCGCCCGCGATCGGCGCGACCTCATGCACCACGTCCGCGTTCTGCGCCCGGTGCAGCAGCACGTGGTCAATCAGCACCAGCGCCAGCATCGCCTCGGCGATCGGCGTGGCGCGGATGCCCACGCACGGATCGTGGCGGCCGTGCGTTTCGACCGTCACCGGCTCGTTGCGCCGGTTGATCGAGCGGCGTGCGATGCGGATGCTCGAGGTCGGCTTGATCGCGATCGACGCTTCGATGTCCTGCCCGCTCGAGATGCCGCCGAGTACGCCGCCCGCGCGATTGGTCAGGAAGCCCTCCGGCGTCAGCTCGTCGCCGTGCTCGCTGCCGAGTTGCATGATCGACCTGAATCCGGCCCCGATCTCCACGCCCTTGGCCGCGTTGATGCCCATCAGCGCGTACGCGATGTCGGCATCGAGCTTGTCGTACAACGGGCTGCCGAGCCCGACCGGTACGTTGGTCGCGCACACGCGGATGCGCGCGCCGCAGGAATCGCCGCGCTTGCGCAGCTCGTCCATGAACTCCTCGAGCTGCGGCACGATCGCCGCGTTCGGCGCGAAGAACGGATTGGCGTCGACGTACTCCCACGCCTCGAACGCGACCTCGATCGGCCCGAGTTGCTCCAGGCAGCCCCGCACGCGCGTGCCGAAGTTCTCGTGCAGCCACTTCTTCGCCAGCGCGCCGGCCGCGACCATCGGCGCGGTCAGCCGCGCCGATGAACGTCCACCGCCGCGCGGATCGCGAAAACCGTACTTGCGCCAGTACGTGTAGTCCGCGTGGCCGGGGCGGAACGTATCGACGAGGCTGTCGTAGTCCTTGCTCTTCTGGTCCTCGTTGCGAATCAGGATCGCGATCGGCGTGCCGGTCGTCTTGCCCTGGTACACGCCGGACAGGATCTCGGCGCGGTCCGATTCACGCCGCTGGGTCACGTGGCGCGATGTGCCCGGCTTGCGCCGCTCGAGATCCGGTTGCAGGTCCGCCTCGGAAATCCCGAGTCCCGGCGGGCAGCCGTCGATCACGCAGCCGATCGCCGGTCCGTGCGATTCGCCGAAGTTGGTGACGCGGAACAGGTGGCCGAAGGTCGAGCCGGACATGCGGCCATTGTAAGTGCGCTTACGCGTATAAATGCGGCCGCCACCGCAAGAAGAAAACGGGAGACCGTCCATGGAAGTGACCGATCCGGCCAAGATCGAGCGCATCGAGGAGGTCGTCAAGCTCGCACTCGCGCATGCGCCGGCCGGCGAGCGCGCGCTGGTCGAAGTATTCGCGCGCGAGTACTTCCGCCAGGTCGATCCGGACGACATCGTCGAGCGTCCCGCCGAGGAACTGATGGGCGCGCTGCTGTCGCACTGGCAGTTCGGCGCGAAGCGCGAACCGGGCCGGTCGAAAGTGCGCGTGCTGTCGCCGACCGCGGCCGAGCACGGCTGGGTGTCGCGTCACACCGTGATCGAGATGGTCAATGACGACATGCCGTTCCTGGTCGATTCGGCCACGATGGAGATCAATCGCCGCGGCTCGACTCTGCACCTGATCGTGCATCCGATCTTCGCAGTCGAGCGCAACGCCGTCGGCACAATCAGATCGATCCGGCCGCGCAGCCCGCATGGGAGCGCCGACGATACCCCGCGCGAATCGTGGATGCACATCGAGATCGACCGGCTGGTCGAACCGCAGATGCGCGCCGACGTGCAGGAGGACATCGAGCGCGTGCTCGGCGACGTGCGCGCCGCGGTCGAGGACTGGAAGCCGATGCTGGGGCGCCTGCGCGAGGCGATCGCCGAACTCGACCGCCACCCCCCCACGCCTCCGCCCGAGGAAGTAGCAGAGTCGCGTGCGTTCCTGCAGTGGCTGTTCGAGGATCACTTCGTGCTGCTCGGCTACCGGCAGCACGACCTTGTCACCCAGGGCGGCAACGACGCGCTGAAGCTGGTCGCCGGCAGCGGATTGGGTCTGCTGCGCGAGCAGCCCGGCGAGAAGGTGTCCGAAAGCTTCGCCGCGCTGCCCGCCGCCGCGCGCGCGCTCGCGCGCAAGCCGGCGCCGATCGTGATCGTTACCAAGGCCAACACGCGCTCGACCGTGCACCGCCCGGGCTACACCGACTACATCGGCGTCAAGCGCTACAACGCGCAAGGCGACGTGATCGGCGAGCACCGCTTCGTCGGCCTGCTGACCTCGACCGCCTACAGCGCGCGGGTGACCGAGATCCCGTTGCTGCGCGGCAAGCTCGCCGCGGTCGCCGCGCGTGCGGGCTTCCTGCACGGCAGCCATCTGGCCAAGGCACTCGATCACGTGTTCGAGACCTTCCCGCGCGACGAACTGTTCCAGATCTCCGCCGATGACTTCTACGAGATCGCGCTCGGCATCCTGCAGCTCGGCGAACGGCAGCGGCTGCGCATCTTCGTCCGGCCGGACCAGTTCGAGCGCTTCGTCTCGTGCCTGGTGTTCGTGCCGCGCGAGGTGTACTCGACCGATCTGCGGCTGAAGTTCCAGCAGATCCTGATCGACGCCTTCGACGGCATCGGCGCCGAGTTCGACGTGATGCTGTCCGAGGTGATCCTTGCGCGCATCCATTTCACGGTGCGCACGACGCCGGGCAGGATTCCACCTTACGAGCGCCACCAGATCGAACGCAAGCTCGCCGCCGCCGCGCGCCGCTGGGACGACGAGTTGCGCGAGGCGCTGATCGAAGAGGAAGGCGAAGCGCGCGGCATCCAGATGTACAAGCGCTGGGCCGGTACCTTCCCGGCCGCTTTCAGCGAGCGCGTGACGCCGCGGGCGGCCGTGGCCGACGTGCGCAAGATCGACTCGCTGACCAGGGAATCACCGTTCGTGCTCAGCTTCTACCGCCCGCTCGGCTCCAACGACACGCTCGGCTTCAAGATCTATCACGCCGGCAGCCCGGTGGTGCTGTCCGAAAGCCTGCCGATGCTCGAGCACATGGGCGTACGCGTGCTGTCCGAAAATCCGTACCGCATCGGCCCCGACGGTGCGGCGCAGGTGTGGATCCACGACTTCACGCTGCGGGCGCGGATGGAGGAGAACGCCGAACTGGAGACGGTCGCGCGCCTGTTCGAGGACGCGTTCGCGCGCGAGTTCGCGGGCCGCATCGAAAGCGACGACTTCAACCGCCTGGTGCTGCTCGCGGGCCTGGCCGCCGACGAGATCGTCGTCCTGCGCGCGTACGCGAAGTACCTGAAGCAGATCGGCTTCGGCCTGTCGCAGGCGTACGTCGAAGCCACGCTCGCCGCGCATCCGCGCATCGCGCGCCTGCTGGTGTCGCTGTTCCGGCTGCGGTTCGATCCGGGGCAGCAGGACCTCGACGCGGCCGAGCGGCAGAAGCAGGCGATCGAGCAGGCGCTGGAGAAGGTCACGAACCTGAACGAGGACCGCGTGCTGCGCCAGTTTCTGGCGCTGATGCTCGCCACGCTGCGCACCAACTACTGGCGCACCGGCGTCGGCGCGAGCGGCGCGGCGGGCGAGCGGCGATCGTTCCTGTCGTTCAAGTTCGAATCGGCCAAGGTGCCGGGCCTGCCCGAGCCGAAGCCGCTGTACGAGATCTTCGTCTATTCGATCCGCTTCGAAGGCATCCACCTGCGCGGTGGCAAGGTCGCGCGCGGCGGGCTGCGCTGGTCGGACCGCCCGGAGGACTTCCGCACCGAGGTGCTCGGGCTGGTCAAGGCGCAGATGGTGAAGAACACCGTAATCGTGCCGGTCGGCTCCAAGGGCGGCTTCGTCCTGAAGAAGGCGCCTCCGCCGACCGACCGCGATGCCTACCTGAAGGAAGGCGTGGCCTGCTACCAGGACTACCTGCGCGGGCTGCTCGACCTGACCGACAACCTCGTCGGCGGGAAAGTGGTGCCGCCGCCGCAGGTCGTGCGCTTCGACGGCGACGACCCGTACCTCGTGGTCGCCGCCGACAAGGGCACCGCCACCTTCTCCGACTACGCCAACGGCATCAGCGAGGAATATGGCCACTGGCTGGGTGACGCCTTCGCCTCCGGCGGCAGCGCGGGCTACGACCACAAGGGCATGGGCATCACCGCGCGCGGCGCGTGGGAGAGCGTCAAGCGCCACTTCCGCGAACTGGGCACCGACACGCAGGCGACCGATTTCACTGTTGCCGGCATCGGCGACATGTCGGGCGACGTGTTCGGCAACGGCATGCTGCTGTCCCCGCACATCCGGTTGGTCGCCGCCTTCGACCATCGCCACGTCTTCCTCGACCCGAACCCCGATCCGGAGAAGAGCTTCGACGAGCGCAAACGCCTCTTCGAACTGCCGCGCTCGTCGTGGGCCGACTACAACGCCGAACTGATCTCTGCCGGCGGCGGCGTGTGGCCGCGCTCGGCGAAGAGCGTGCCGCTCTCGCCGCAGGTGCGCGAGCGGCTCGCCATCGCCGCCGAAACGCTGGCGCCGAACGAACTCGTGAGCGCGATCCTGAAGGCGCCGGTCGACCTGCTCTACAACGGCGGCATCGGCACCTACGTCAAGGCCGAGAGCGAGTCGCACGCCGACGTGGGCGACCGCGCCAACGACGCGGTGCGCATCAACGGCCGCGACCTGCGCTGCAAGGTCGTCGCCGAGGGCGGCAACCTCGGCGTCACGCAGCGCGGCCGCATCGAGGCGGCGCTCGCCGG
>JAKORH010000065.1 GCA_029777935.1 Pseudomonadota bacterium | reverse complement strand
TGAAGTTCTTCTCGCTCGGCACCAACGACCTGATCCAGTACACGCTGGCGATCGACCGCGCCGATTCCAGCGTGGCGCACCTGTACGACCACCTGCACCCGGCGGTGCTGCAGCTCGTCGCGCGCACCATCCGCATCGGCACGCGTGCGCGCACGCCGGTGTCGGTGTGCGGCGAGATGGCGGGCGACGTCGAACTGGCCGAGCTTCTGCTCGGCATGGGGCTGCGCCAGTTCTCGATGCACCCGTCGCAGTTGCTGCGCGTCAAGGAACGGCTGTTGACGCTGTCGACCCGGAGCGCCGCCAAGCTCGCGGCGCGCGTGCTGCGCGCGGACGATCCGATGGACGTGCGGCGCGCCCTCGAGCGCTCGCTGGCGCGGCAGGAAGCGGCGTGACGCTGCATTGCACGCGTGCGCGCGCGGTGCATTGACGAGCACGGCAAGGACGCGATAAGTGCACTACCGTGAGCATTCGTCGCCCCGGCCTTCGCCGGGGTGACGGCTAGGCCGCGGGCAAGCAGCGCGCGGCGTTGATCAGCGCCACGTGCGAGAACGCCTGCGGGAAATTGCCGGCCAGGCGGCGTGCGCGCGGGTCGTATTCCTCGGACAGCAGCCCGACATCGTTGGCCAGGCCGAGCAGGCGCTCGAACAGCGCGCGCGCCTCGGCGCGCCGCCCCTGCAACGCGTAGTTGTCGAGCAGCCAGAACGAGCAGGGCAGGAACACGCCTTCGCCCGGCGGCAAGCCATCGGCCTCGGGGTGGGCGCGATAGCGGCACACCAGCCCGCCGTCGATCAGTTCGCGCTCGATGGCCGCCACCGTGCCCTGCACACGCGGATCGGTCGCCGGCAGGAACCCCACCAGCGGCATCCGCAGCAGGCTCGCGTCGAGCTCGCGGCTGCCGTAGGACTGGGTGAAGGCATTGCGTTCGGTATCGAAGCCGCGCGCGACGATCTCGGCGGCGAGCGCGGCGCGCAGCGCGCGCCAGCGTTCGGCCGGCCCTTCGATGCCCGAGCGCTCCACCGTGCGCACAGCGCGGTCGAACGCGACCCAGCACATCAGCTTCGAATGCGTGAAGTGGCGCGGCTCGGTGCGCATTTCCCAGATGCCGTGGTCCGGCCGCGTCCACGCGCTCTCCAGGAAGTCCATCAGCGCGCGCTGCAGTTGCCACTCTTCGCGTGCGATCGCGATGCCCTCGCGGTGCGCGATCGCCATCGCGTTCATCACCTCGCCGTAGACGTCAAGCTGGAACTGGCGGCTGGCCGCGTTGCCGACCCGCACCGGCGCCGCGCCTTCGTATCCCGGCAGCCACGGCAGTTCGAACTCGGTCAGGCGCCGCTCGCCGTGCAGGCCGTACATGATCTGCAGGTCCTGCGGCCGGCCGGCCGCGGCGCGCAGCAGCCAGTCGCGCCAGGCGCGCGCCTCATCGGTGAAGCCGGCGAGCAGCAGCGCGTCGAGCGTGAACGCCGCGTCGCGCAGCCAGCAGTAGCGGTAGTCCCAGTTGCGCTCGCCGCCGAACTGCTCGGGCAGCGAGCAGCTTGCCGCGGCGACGATGCCGCCGCTCGGCGCATAGGTGAGCGCCTTCAGCGTCAACAGCGAGCGGCGCACCGCCGCGTCGTACTCGCCGCGATAGCGGCAGCGCGCGATCCATTCGCGCCATGCGCGCGCGGTCGCCGCGCAGGCGGCGTTCGCGTCGATCGGCGGCGGCGGCGCGCGATGCGAGGGGAAGTACGACAGCACGAACGGCACTTCCTGCCCGGCGCCGATCTCGAAGTCTGCGACGGTGGTGAAATCCTCGCCGCGCGTCGGCACGCCGGTCCGCAACACGACCGCATCGGGTCCGCCGACGGCGACGATGCCGCCGTCGCTCTTGCGCACCCACGGCACGACCGTGCCGTAGTCGAAGCGGATCACGAGCTCGCTGCGCATTGCCACGCGGCCGGTGATGCCGCGCACCAGCCGGACCACGTCGCTGCGTTCGTCCGCGAGCGGCATGCAGTCGCGCACCTGCGCCGTCCCCGTGGCGGTCGCGAATTCCGTTTCCAGCACCAGCGTGTCGTCGCTGTATGCGCGCCGTGCGCGGGCCGCCGCGTCGTGCGGCGCCAGCCGCCAGCGCCCGTGCCGGGGTTTGCCGAGCAGCGCAGCGAAGCACGACGCCGA
This sequence comes from Pseudomonadota bacterium, assembly GCA_029777935.1. The sequence continues at coordinate 2,790 of JAKORH010000065.1, read as the reverse complement.
ATCGAAGCGCGGCAGGCACAGCCAGTCGATCGAGCCGTCGCGCCCCACCAGCGCGGCCGTGCGCGTGTCGCCGATCAGCGCGTAGTCCTCGAGCGGCAGTGCCATCGCAAATTCAGAATCAGTCGGGCCTGTGCCAGCCGCCGTACTGCTGCACCAGGCTGCCGGCCTGCGGTGGTCCCCACGACTCGGGCGCGTACGGCAACGGCGCGCGTGCATCGCGCAGCACACCGTCGACCACGGCCCAGGCGGCGTCGATGCCGTCGGCGCGCGCGAACAGCGCCGGGTCGCCGCGCAGCGCGTCGCCGAGCAGCCGCTCGTACGCGGTGAGCCTCTCCGCTTCGGCGTCGGCGACCGACAGCTCCAGCTCGCGGCCGGCCATCGCCTCCCCGGCTTCCTTCACACGCACGCCGAGCCCGATCACCACCTTGTCCGGGCCGAGGCGGAAGCGCATGTAATTGCCCTGCGGTACCGGTTCGTCGAAGAGCTGCTTCGGCGGCCGGCGAAAGCTCACCAGCACCTCGGTCGCCGTGGCCGCGAGCTTCTTGCCGGCGCGGATGAAGAACGGCACGTCGGCCCAGCGCCACGAGTCGATCGCCAGCCGCAGCGCGACGAACGTCTCCACGTTCGAGCGCGGATCGACGTCGCGCTCGTCGCGATAGCCGGCGTACTGGCCGCGCACCAGGTCGTCGCGCGCGGCCGGCCGGATCGCGCGCAGTGCCTTGACCTTCTCGTCACGCACCGCTTCGTGGTCGTTCGACACCGGCGGCTCCATCGTCAGCATCGCGATCACCTCGAGCAGGTGGTTCTGCACCACGTCGCGCAGCGCGCCGAGCTCCTCGTACAGGCGGCCGCGCCCTTCGACGCCGAAGCGCTCGGCCAGCGTCAGTTGCACCGCCCCGACCGTGTGGCGATTCCAAACCGGCTCGACGAAGCCGTTGGCGAAGCGGAAGTACATCAGGTTCTGGACCGGGTCCTTGCCCAGGAAGTGGTCGATGCGGAAGATGTCGTGCTCGTCGAAGCACCCGTGCAGGGTGCGGTTCAGCGCGGCGGCCGACGCGCGGTCGCGCCCGAACGGCTTCTCGACCATGATGCGCGCGCCGCGCGCGCAGCCTGTGGCGGCCAGCCGCCGCACCACGTCGTCGAACAGGCTCGGCGGGATCGCGAGGTAATGCAGCGGCCGCGCCGCGCCGCCGAGCGCCTGCTTCAGCCGCGCGAAGGTCGCGTCGTCGCGATAGTCGCCGTCGACGTATTGCAGCCGCCGCGCGAACGCGTCGAATGCGGCCGCGTCGAACTCCGGTTCGTGCTCCCTGACGCTGGCACGGGCCCGCTCGACGACCTGCGCGCGGTTCATGCCCGAGCGCGCCACGCCGATCACGGGCAGCGCGAGCCGCCCGCGGCGCTCCAGCCGCAGCAGCGCGGGGAAGAGCTTCTTGTACGCGAGATCGCCGGTGATCCCGAACAGAACCAGTGCGTCCGAGTCGTCCATCTGCGCCACCATGAGGCCCTCAGGAACAGATCGACCGCGGGCGCGGCGGCCGGGTTCCCGGTCGTGACTCGAACGGGGCAGGGCGACTCTGCTAATGTTCGCGCCACGCGTCGATTTGTTGATCCGCTTGCGGGCGCGCCGGCCGAGTCGGGCCGGCAAACTTCCGCTAAAGAGATCCGCGCCCGGGTTCGGGCGCGCACGGAACCCGACAAGGCGATGCCTGTCGGGTTTTTTTCTTGGCGCCAGCGATGCTGAAGTCGGGGTCGGTCGGAATCGTCACGCCGAAGTCGATGCACTTCGCGCTTCCGCTCGCGCTCGCCAGCGGCGCGTCGATCGGCGACTACACGCTGGTGTACGAGACGTACGGCGAACTGAACGCGGCGCGCAGCAACGCGGTGCTGATCTGCCACGCACTCAATGCGTCGCACCATGTCGCCGGCGCGTACGCCGACCAGCCGAAGAACTCCGGCTGGTGGGACAACATGGTCGGCCCGGGCAAGCCGGTCGACACCAGCCGGTTCTTCGTCGTCGGCGTCAACAATCTCGGCTCGTGCTTCGGTTCCACCGGTCCGATGTCGGTCAACCCCGCCACCGGCAAGCCGTACGGCGCGAGCTTCCCGGTGGTCACGGTCGAGGATTGGGTCGACGCGCAGGCGCGGCTGGCCGATGCTCTCGGCATCGAACGCTGGGCCGCGGTGATGGGTGGCTCGCTCGGCGGCATGCAGGCGCTGTCGTGGGCAATCCGGTATCCCAATCGCATCGCGCACAGCATCGCGGTGGCCTGCACGCCCAAGCTCACCGCCCAGAACATCGCGTTCAACGAGGTGGCGCGCACCGCGATCCGATCCGACCCCGATTTCCACGGCGGCGACTACTACGCCCTCGGCGTGGTGCCGAAGCGCGGCCTCACGGTTGCGCGCATGATCGGCCACATCACGTACCTCTCGGGCGACGACATGGCCGAGAAATTCGGCCGCAGCATGCGCGCCGAGGACTACCAGTTCCACTACGACATCGAGTTCGAGGTCGAAAGCTACCTGCGCTACCAGGGCGACAAGTTCTCCGAGTACTTCGACGCCAACACTTACCTGCTGATCACGCGCGCGCTCGATTACTTCGACCCGGCCAAGGCCACCGGCGGCGACCTGCGCGCGGCGCTGGCGCCGGCCACCGCCAGGTTCCTGCTGGCGTCGTTCACCACCGACTGGCGCTTCACGCCGGCGCGCTCGCGCGAGATCGTCGAGGCGCTGATCGCCAATGACCGCGACGTGATCTACGCCGAGATCGACGCGCCGCACGGCCAC